>PLHP01000363.1 GCA_003138955.1 Acidobacteriaceae bacterium
TGCAGCACCGCATCGGCGGCCTCGGGCGCCACGATTGCGATCAGCTTGCCTTCGTTGGCGACGTAGAGAGGATCCAAGCCGAGCAACTCGCACGCACCTCGTACCTCTTCGTGGATCGGAAGGGAACTTTCCACCAGTTCGATCCCCACCCGCGAACGCTCCGCGATTTCGTTCAGCGTGCTGGAGACGCCGCCTCGCGTCGGATCGCGCATGCAGCGAATGTCACGAGTTACGCCAAGTATCTCCGCCACCAGCGTGTGTAAGGCGGCACTGTCGCTCTGGATCTGAGTCTCGAATTCCAGTCCCTCGCGCTGCGCCAGAATCGCGATGCCGTGATCGCCGATCGAACCGCTCAAGAGCACCTTGTCCCCCGGACGGGCGCGGTCGGCGGAAAGGTCGACCCCTTCTGGCACCAGTCCAATTCCGGTCGTGTTGATGAACAACCCGTCGCCCTTACCTTTCTCGACCACTTTGGTATCGCCCGTCACCACCTGCACGCCCGCTTCCGCCGCCGCCTGGCGCAGCGAATTCACCACGCGCCGGAGTTCGTCCATCGAGAAGCCCTCTTCGATGATGAAGGCGGCGCTCAAAAACAGCGGCGTTGCGCCGCCCATCGCCAAATCGTTCACCGTGCCGTGAACCGCGAGCGAGCCGATGTTGCCGCCGGGAAAAAACAGAGGCTTAACCACGAAGGAATCGGTGGTGATGGCCAGACGCTGGCCGTTCACATTCACGATAGCCTGGTCATCCAGGCGCGCCAGCACCGGATTCTGAAACGCAGGCAGGAAGATGTCGCGAATCAACTCGGCGCTCAACTTGCCGCCGCTGCCGTGCCCCAGCAGGATTGTGTCTTTGGCCGGGAGCGGCGTCGGGCAACTGAGCTCGAATTTTATTTCGGCGTCGGTTTTCGTGGACACGCTCTCTCCTATTTCGCGACCGCATGGCGCCGATAGTGATAGTAGGCGGCGCATGCCCCTTCCGTAGAGACCATCGGTGCTCCCAATGGATTCTCCGGCGTACATCGCATGCCAAACGCGGGACAATCCGTCGGCTTCTTCAATCCCTGCAAAACCAGGGCGCTGATGCACTCCGCAGGCTCGTCTACTGTAATTTCACCCAAGTCAAAGACTCGATCCGCATCATAAGCGGCGTACTCTTCGCGCAAACGCAAACCACTCTGCGGGATCGACCCGATGCCGCGCCACTTCTGATCCGCGACTTCAAACACCTCGGTCATGATCTGCTGCGCCGGAACATTCCCCTGGTAGCTCACCGATCGCACATACTGGTTTTCCAGCCGCGCCTCACCTGCCTCAAGTTGACGAACCAGCATGAGGACTGCTTCCAGAATATCTACCGGTTCGAATCCTCCGACCACAATCGGCACGCGAAAATCGCGCACCAGGGACTCATACTCTTTGCACCCCATCACTGTGCAAACATGCCCAGGTGCAATGAAACCCTGCACCCGGTTGTCGCCGGAAACCATCAAGGCGCGGATCGCCGGCGGCACCAGCACGTGCGAAACTAGCAAAGAAAAGTTGGTGAGGCCTTCGCGCTTGGCTTGCCACGCCGCCATCGCATTCGCGGGCGCCGTGGTCTCGAAACCAATCGCCAGAAACACGACTTTACGATCGGGATTCGAGCGGGCGATCTTCACCGCCTCAGTCGGGGAGTACGCAATGCGAACGTCCGCGCCCTGGGCCTTGGCGCGAAACAGATCGGAATGCGACCCAGGCACCCGCAGCATGTCTCCGTAGGAAACCAGGATCACTTCGGGATGCAGCGCTAACGCGATGGCTTTGTCCACGGTTTCAAGCGGCGTGACGCAGACTGGGCATCCCGGGCCATGCACGATTTCGATGCCGCGCGGCAGCAATTCATCAATGCCGTAACGCATGATGGTGTGGGTTTGGCCGCCACAGATCTCCATCAGCACCCAGGGCCGGGTTGTCGACTGGACGATCTCCGCCGCCAAGGCCCGTGCAATGCGATGGTCGCGGTACTCGTCAAGATATTTCATAAACTGAATCCCCGCGCGAACCCCACAGGCATGACTCTACCAGAGGCAAACCGCCTATCGGTGATAGAGATCACACGTTAATGTGACCCGGAACCCGAATCTGAGCCAGAATCAGGATGTGACCAGAAATCGGGAGGATTCGCCATCGAAGACATCTGCTTGCGGGACAATACGAACGATTAGTCCAACGGAAAGCCCGGCAAGCTTGGAGTGTGCGCGGGCAAGAACTACGCTTCCGCTGGTGGCAATTCCGCTTCCAGCGCTCCCATCTCTTCCAGAAGCTTATAGGTGCGCTCAGCTTCTTCCGCGTCCACGCGGCTTATGGCAAAGCCCACATGGACCATCACATAGTCGCCCAGGCCAGCCTCGGGGACAAAGTCCAGGGAAACCTGGCGCACGATCCCGCCGAACTGCACGCGGGCCGCACGCATCTCACCCAGCTTTTGAATTTCTAGGATTTTCCCTGGTATTGCAAGGCACACGGCAGCTCTCTCCCAAGTCAGTACAGCACTGGTCGGTTACAGCGATCTGTGACGAGCGTCACACGTCAGAGTGACCGAGAGAGCGACAAGCGCACAGCGGAAGGGAGCTTTCTAGACTAGCTAGTCGCGCCGGAACCTATCGCTCCGCGAAAAAAAATCTCGCTGTACTGACGTGCGATCTCTTCGCCGCTTAGCGGGCCGCCGGGCTTATACCACTGATGGATCCAGTTGATCATGCCGACTAGGGCGAGGGCGGCAGCGCGCGCCGTGACCTGCGACGGGGAATTATGCTTGCGCTGGACGTCGGCGATGATGTGCTCGACGAAGTGCACGTAATCCTTCTTGCGTCCGTTGATCTTGCGCATGAGCGTCGGCGGCAGTGGATGGTTCTCGTGCAGCATGACGGTAATCTCACGGTCTTCGGGACTGAGCACCACCTGGATGTGCAGCCGGATCAGCGTGCGCAGGCGCTCTTCGGCTCCAGCAACAGTGGCTCCGTCGATGCGGCGCACCACATTGATGACCCGTTCCTCGGTGATCTCCATGGCGTGCGACATGATGTGGAACAGGATTTCGTCCTTCGACTGAAAGTGGTGATAGAGGCCGCCCTTGGAGAGTTTGAGCGCGGCGGCCACATCATTCATGGAAGTGGCATCGTATCCCTGCTGTTGAAAGAGGCGGGCGGCGGTGCGCAGGATTTCCTGGCGCGGTTCCTGGCGGGGTTCCTGGCGAGGTCCGACGGTAGCTTCGCGAAGCATCTCCAGAGATGGTATCGCGGAATGGGGTCCGCCCTCTACAAGCGAATCTCGCGGCTGGCTTGGGAGTTGGCGAGGGGAAGCTATTCTCGCCGCTTCTTTGACGATTTCGCTGGGGCTGTGCTGGTCGAACGGACCTTGTCGATGAATTGTACTTTTTGTGGCGTTTCGGATGAGGAGCCGGTTCCGTTCCCTAATTGCAGAATGGGCCGGGTGGATCCGAACGGAGGGCCGGCTCGTAAAATTTTGTAGGGGAGGGCATCAGGAATCTCGGGCTGGGCGGATCGGCTGGCGGAAGGCTGCAAATTGGGGTGCTCACGCCGAATGTAGCGAGCATACGAGGCTGACCACACTTGACCCTGCGCATGGGCGAGTTCGCTTGCCTCGAATCGAACTTCTTGTAAGGCGTCTTTCTCGCTGTAGCCCAGTTTAGTGTCGCTCAGCCTGGCGTAACCCGGCTTCGCATGACCTGGCATGTGACTGGAGTCTCCATGCAATCGCCGGATGCGTGCCACGGCGCGATCGACGACGCGAGCCAGTTCAGCGCCAAAATCCGGCGGGCGGCCTTGAACGAGGCGTTGCTTCGCTTTTTTGGCGGAAAACCAGGTGGGATTTCGATTCGATTCCTGCGGTGATTCCAGGCGAGAAACCTCGCAAAGGTGAGCAGTGACGGCAAACTCTGGCTGGACAGGTCGAGAACTAGATCGGGAACTAGGTCGAGAAGAAGATCGGGAAGAAGACCGAGAAGAAGATCGGGAAGAAGAGGGCCGCTTCCCGGTGTTTGCCGCCGGCGTGTCGGGTTGGCGACGGAGGTAACGGGCGAAGGCAGTTTCTTCCATCCGGCCGTGGACGCCCGCCTCTTCAAAAGCCTCGAGGGCAGCGGATTGCGCATGCGTAAGGCCCGGTTCCACGCCGCCTTTGGGAAAAATCCAACGTCCGCCGCGAGTCTGCACCAGCAGGAATTCGATGCCGCGTCTGCGAATGCGGTAGCAAACGGCGGCAACCAGTTGGCGTCCTTTCGGCAGCCGCAGGGATGGACCATAGCCCATAGCACATAGAGTGCGTGATGCGAACCGCTTCTGCCTAGAGCAAACCTTGGTTCGCGGGCAGCCTCCCTGAATCCTTCTACATACTTGCGCCACCGGCAGCGCCTTGGAGAAAGTAGCGTGAGCGGAACATTGACCACGGGAGACGGGACTATTGGACAACTTGTATTGTCTTCGCTGCAGCCGCGAGCTCGAGGCCGGACAAAAATCGGTTGCGGTGTACTTGTTCGCGCAGACGGTCGGAGTAAAGCCCCGCCAGAAGTCTTCGGCCCAGCGCATCTGTTTCTGCCCGCAGTGCTCAGTTTCACTGGCGATGGGCCCTGCACCGGAGGGCGCGCTCAACCTCGCCGCCTGGCAAATGATCCGCGACATCGTCGGCGCCGACCCGGCACTCACTGAGGCCGCATGGGAAAGCCTGCACGGAATTGAAGAAGGCTTGCTCCCGGCGACCGGAACCGGCAGTGCGCACCCAATGCGCCCCGGAGCGTTCTTCGAGTTTTAGACCTTCACACGAACCGGCGCAATCTGGAATAGGCGCCGGTGAATCCAAGATTGACACCGCAAGGTAGAGGTGGGTAGCATCACTTACACCGCCCGTCTGGACGGTTTGTTGCCTTCAAACATGATCCAGCATTTCAGCCAACATATTTAACTAACATATTTTAACTAACATAGCTTAGCCAACAACGATAAGGAGTTTTCCAGTGGCCACAGTCTTTTATCAAAACGATGCCAATCCTTCCGCGCTGAAGGACAAGACCATTGCCGTTTTCGGGTACGGGTCGCAGGGACACGCGCAGGCGCAGAACCTGCGTGACAGCGGATACGACGTGATTATCGGGCTCGATCCCGAGCGGGGCTCGGCCCAGCAGGCGCGCGCCGATGGCATGACCGTGGTCGCTCCAGCGGAAGCCGCCAAGCGCGCCGACTGGATACAGATTCTCACGCCGGACGAGACCCAGGCCGCCTTCTATGAATCGGCCATCAAGCCGCATCTGCGCAAAGGGAAGATCCTCGGCTTCTCGCATGGCTTCTCGATTCACTTCAAGACCATCAAGCCTCCGAAAGATGTAGACGTGGTCATGATCGCGCCCAAAAGCCCGGGCCATTTGCTGCGGCGCGTGTATTCGCAGGGCGGAGGCGTGCCTTCGCTGCTGGCCATCCACCAGGATGCCAGCGGGCGCGCGCATGAATACGCGCTGTGCTATGCGCACGGCATCGGTTCAACACGCGCCGGCGTGTTGCAGACCACCTTCAGAGAAGAAACCGAGAGCGACCTTTTCGGCGAACAGGCGGTGCTCTGCGGCGGATTGACTTCGCTGATGCAGAAGGGTTTCGAGACGCTGGTGGCAGCCGGTTACGCTCCCGAGATCGCCTACTTCGAGTGCGTGCACGAGGTGAAGCTGATCGTCGACCTGATCTATGAAGGCGGGTTGAGCCGGATGCGCTATTCGATTTCGAACACAGCGGAGTACGGCGACCTGACACGCGGCGAAGTGGTTGTGGGAGATGCAACGCGCAAGGCGATGAAGAAAGTGCTGAAGCAGATCCAGAACGGACGCTTCGCCAAGGAATGGATTGAAGAGAACAAGCAGGGCGGCAAAAAGTTTGCCGAACTGCGTGAGGCTGCGAAGCAACATCCGATTGAAAAAGTAGGTGAGCAGTTGCGGGCAATGATGTCGTGGCTGCCGTCGGAGAAGAAGAAGGTGGTGAATGCATAAAAGAGCAATGGAGCGTCGGGCGTCCGGCCCGCCGAACTGACGGACGGGCGAGACGCCGGTCCCTCCATCGTCTCAGCGATTCAGTTAAACTGTCCTGTTCTGCATTACTCCCATGGACATCGACCTCAAACATCGCAGTCGCAATATCACCGACGGGCGCGACCGGGCTCCGGCGCGCGCCATGTACAAATCCATTGGCTTCACCGACGACGACCTGGCGAAGCCGCTCATTGCCGTCGCCAACACCTGGATCGAGACCATGCCCTGCAACTTCCACCTGCGCCGCCTTTCGGCCAAGGTGAAAGAAGGAATTCGCGCAGCGGGCGGCACGCCCATGGAGTTCAACACCATCGCCATTTCCGACGGCGAGACCATGGGCACCGAAGGCATGAAGGCGTCGCTGGTGAGCCGCGAGGTGATCGCCGACTCGATCGAACTGGTCTGCCGCGGACAGCTCTTCGACGCCGCGGTCTGCATAGTCGGTTGCGACAAGACGATACCCGCGGCGGCCATGGCGTTGGCGCGAATGAACCTGCCCGGTCTGGTGCTCTACGGCGGAACCATTGCCGCCGGCAAGTACAAAGGCAAAGACGTAACCATTCAGGATGTGTTCGAGGCGGTAGGCGCGAATGCGGCGGGCAAGATGAGCGACGCCGAACTCCTGGCGCTAGAGAACGTGGCCTGTCCCGGTGCGGGCGCATGCGGCGGCCAATACACCGCAAATACAATGTCCACGGTCATGGAATTGATCGGCCTCTCGCCCATGGGATTCAACGGAATTCCGGCGATGGACCCGCGCAAGGACGAAGTCGCGTTCCGCTGCGGCGAAGTGGTGATGAACCTTCTGAGGCAAGGCATTCGTCCAAGCGATATTTTGACGCACGCGGCATTCGAGAACGCGATCGCGGGCGTTGCCACGACCGGCGGATCGACTAATGCCGTGCTCCATCTGTTAGCAATCTCGCGCGAAATGGGCCTGCCTCTCGACATCGACGATTTTCAGCGGGTCAGTGAACGCACGCCGCTCTTGGCTGATCTGAAGCCGGCGGGAAAATTCGTGGCGGCGGATGTGGACGCGGCGGGCGGCATTCCGGTGATCGCCAAGAGGCTGCTCGATGGCAAGTATGCAAATGGTTCGGCGATGACAGTGACCGGAAAGACATTTGCCGAAGAAGCAAGCGCAGCGCAAGAAACTGCTGGACAAACGGTGATCGCTCCTTTGAGTAAGCCGCTGAAGACCACGGGGGGACTGGTGATCGTGAAGGGCAACCTCGCTCCTGGCGGCGGAGTGGTGAAGATGAGCGGCCACGAACGGGCGTCGCAAACCGGGCCGGCGCGCGTGTTCGATTCCGAAGAAGCGGCGATGGAGGCGGTGACCAGCAAGCAGATCAAGGCTGGCGATGTAGTGGTGATCCGCTATGAAGGTCCAAAGGGCGGACCCGGCATGCGCGAAATGTTGAGCGTGACCGCGGCGATTGTGGGCGAAGGTTTGGGCGAGAGCGTGGCGCTGATCACGGACGGACGCTTCAGCGGCGCGACACGCGGTCTGATGGTTGGCCATGTCGCCCCAGAAGCAGCGCTGGGCGGGCCGATTGCCGCCATTCGCGAGGGCGACCGCATCACCATCGACACCAAGATCCGAAGACTGGAGCTGGAAATTTCCGATGCCGAGATTGCGCGGCGGCTGGCGGAATGGAAGGCTCCGGCGGCGAAGTATAAGACCGGCGTGTTCGCGAAATACGCGGCGCTGGTGAGCTCGGCGGCGGAAGGTGCGATCACCACGCCGGCTCGGCGTTGAGCGCACGGCCTCACAGGCTGCGGAAAAACTCCGGTTTCGTATTAGGGCATCGCTTCAGCGATGCCGTAAGAGGCCCCCGATTGTGCTCACGTCTCGCTCAATGAGCCTAATGGCATGTTTCGCCACTTAGCAGTCCGTCACCATGACGATTTGACGGCTTGAAACCGCTTAACTTCGCCTCATGCCTTGACTGGGTATGGCGTGGCTTCGGTGGCCTGCGGTTTCCACGCTTTGCTACTCCGAACTGTCGCCAGAGCCAGCAGAAACGCAGCGCACGCAACCCAAGTGAGAACCGTCAGGCTGGTATGCAGACCGTACCGGTCTGCGATCCGGCCAAACAGCGGCGTGACGACCCCGCCCACACTGGCCGCCAGTCCAAGCGTGACCCCCGAAGCCGCGCCGGGATGGTTGGGAAGAAATCCCTGCGCCATGACCACCATCACACCAAACGGCGCGAAGAGCACGAGTCCGAGGGGCACGAGCAGCGCCATGGCCACGCCGGCCTGGCGCACCGCGATCAGAGCCAGCAACAGAACCGGCGATGCGAAAAATGTCCAGGGCAACACCGTCTCGTTGCCCAATTTGTCGGCAAGGCGCCCGCCAACCAGCGTGCCCACTGCGCCAGACAGCAACAGGATGCTCAGCGCCGTATTGCCCCTGGCCTTCGATTGATGCAGTTCGCTGATCCAATAGAGTGCAAGGAATGTGTTCAGGCCGAAGAACACGATTGAGCGCAGAACTACTGTGGCGGTCAAATAGGCGAAGGGCCACCAGGCATCCCGGGCGCGCGGGGCGTTAACCCCGTCGAACGCCGCGCGACTGCTCAAATGCCCCTGCAAGCGCGGCATCTGCACGAGAAACAGGACGGCAGCCAGCGCCCCCGGCACAACCAGGAGCAATGCCCCGTGGAAACCGAACCACAGGACAAATGTCGTCGTGAGCACTGGCCCCAGGGCAAAGCCCAGATTTCCTCCGACCGCGAACATGCCCATCGCGGTACTCTTCATGGGGCCGGCCAATCGGTTCACGAGCAGGGTTGCTTCCGGATGGAACGCCGCAATCCCCAGCCCGCTCAAACCGACGGCGGCAAGCATCATCCAATAGGTGGGAACATTCGCGGCCAGCACGACGCCCACACCGGCAGCGAGGATTCCGGCAGGCACAAACCACGCCACGCGGCAGCGATCGGCCACATGGCCAAAAATCGGCTGTGTCACAGACGACACCAGGTTGGACATGAAAACCAAGCTCGCAGCCGTGGCGTAAGAAAAATGTCGGGTTGCGATCAAGAACGGCAGCAAGGCCGGCAATGCACCCTGGTTGATATCGGAGAACATGTGCCCGGCCGCTAAGAGAATGATGAATTTCTTCTGCATGGTCTACGAACACTCAAACGAGCTGCTTCATGATCTTCCCGAACGGCGTGAGACCGTAGTATCCACCCAGTACGCTCCGACACGCCAGTTCATAATCGCGGACGGATGGAACATGTCTGGAGGACTCGCCCGGTGGTATCGGGATCAGATCAAGGCTGCTGTGCTCCACACGGGTTAATAACGTGCTTTGTAGTTACCAGGAAGAAAATACCCGCTATAGCGCTTAGGGCTTGCTCTTGGTTAGACTGCTCTCTCTTAGCAAAAAGGAGCAAGCCATGTCCAAGTTGATCGTACGTTTCCTCGCCATCTTAGGCGCCCTGAGCCTGATCGGATTGGTCATCGTGATGGTGGCGGTGATCGGCGTGAAGGGCAAGGTTCCATCCAAGACCATTCTCGAAGCCAATTTCGAGCAGACGTTCCTGGAGGACGCGCCGGAGACGCCGACGGCGCAGTTGCTGCTGCATGAGAAACAGACGCTGCGCGACGTGGTGGACGCGATTGATCGGGGAATGAGCGACGATCGCGTCGTCGGCATGATTGCCAAGATTGGTGCTGCTCCGATGGGAATGGCGCAGACGCAGGAAATTCGCGATGCTGTCCTAAGATTTCGCGCGCACAAAAAATTTGCGGTCGCCTACTCGGAAACTTTTGGGGAGTTTGGTCCGGGCAACGGCGCTTACTACCTGGCGACGGCGTTTGACCACATCTATCTGCAGCCTTCGGGCGACGTCGGACTGACGGGCATCATCCTGGAGTCGCGATTCATTAAGGGAACGCTCTCCAAGCTGGGCCTGACTTTCCACGGCGATCACCGCTACGAATACAAAAATGCGCTCAACTTCTATACCGAGACCAAGTACACGGGGCCGCACAAAGAGGCGATGACTGCGATCATGACTTCATGGTTCAACCAGATGAAGGACGGCATTTGCCAGGCGCGGCAGATTCCACCGGAGCAGTTCCAGTCCGTGGTGGACGCAGGGCCTTATCTGGGCAAGGAAGCAGTCGCGGCGAAACTGGTGGATGCGGTTGCGTATCGCGACGAGGTCTACGGCGACGTGAAGAGCAAGGCGGGCGATGGAGCGGAACTGCTCTACCTGGATAAATATTTGAACCGCGCCGGGCGGCCGCACGATCGTGGGAAGACGGTGGCGCTGGTGTTCGGCGTCGGCGACGTCACGCGCGGCAAGAGCGATTACGATCCAGTGCAAGGCAGCCAGAATATGGGATCGGATACGGTGGCGGGCGCGATTCGAGCCGCGGCGGAAGACAAGGACGTGAAGGCGATCTTATTTCGGGTTGATAGTCCGGGCGGTTCGTATGTCGCCTCCGACACGATCTGGCGGGAAGTGGTACGGGCACGCCAGGCGGGCAAACCGGTGATTGTTTCGATGGGAAATCTGGCGGGGGCGGGGGGATATTTTGTGGCGATGGCGGCCGATAAGATCGTCGCCGAACCGGGAACCATCACCGCCTCGATCGGAGTGCTGGGCGGAAAGATGCTGACCAGCGGGCTGTGGGACAAAGTTGGAATTTCGTGGGATGAAGTGCATCAGGGAGAAAACGCCACCATGTTCACGGGAACGCACGATTTCACGCCCGCTGAATGGGGGAGATTTCAGGCGTGGCTCGACCGCGTGTATGTGGATTTCACCGGTAAGGTGGCCGATGGGCGCAAGCTGCCGAAGGAAAAAGTGCTGGAGATTGCGAAGGGTCGGATCTGGACGGGGCAGGAGGCGAAGAACCTTGGCTTAGTGGATGAACTCGGCGGCTACGATACGGCGCTGAAACTGGCGAAGAAAGCGGCGGGAGTTCCCGAAAGCGACGACGTCAAGATCGTGGTCTATCCGCGGCCGAAGACTTTTTACCAGAGCGTGATTGAGCGCCGGGGCCCGGATAACAGCGACAAGGAAGCGGTAGGGCAAACGCTTGCGCGGATTCTACAAGTGGTGCAGCCGGTGGCGCGTCAGCTCGATGCGGTTGGAATCAAGGCCAAGAATGAGGATCAGGACGACGTGCTGCGAATGAACCAGGTACCGAATCGTTGGTAGAGCGTGCTGCATAAATGGGTTAGCGACTTCCAAAACGGAAGACGATGCCGGTTACGAGGCGGATATTATTCTGGAACTGCATGGCCGCTTTGGGGTTGGCAAATGTCGTTCGCAGATAGTCACCTCCAACTCGGATGGCAAACCGCCCGGCTAGGGTGTGTTCGAAGCCGCCACCCACTGAATAAGAGAATCGGATTATGGTTCCACCCAAGTAATAGGTTCCTTGCACCGGAACCGCGCTGTTCACCACACTGACCCCGGCCAAGGTGTGAACGAAGACCCGGGTATTGCCGTACTCCACGGGATAGAAGACTGGACCGGTCAGGCAGCTCAGAACGTTGCCGGCATGGCCGGTGCCGAGCACGTTGCCAGCGCGGGCGTAGTTGGAATCCGCCACCAATCCCCAGCGCGAGTTGAAGTCGACAAAACCGTTGGCGTCCACCCCGCTCAAGCCGACTCGTTGTCGTGATGGCGTATCCAAAACAAGATAGGTGTAACCAGCGCTCGCCTCAAAAACCGGCCCACTGGCCGCCGCTGGCGGTGCACCGCTTACATAGCGTTGCGCGTGTAGTGGCACAACCAGGAAGAAAATGCTAACCGCGACTCTTATCATAATTTTCACCGCACTTTTCATCGCACAGCCCTCATTCCGGCGATGGCTCCTACCGCCCTCAATCGCCAGCAACAAACTCGAACTCACTAGCGGTAGCATTCTTGTGGCCAGGGAGTTTGCGCGCCCTTTCTCGAGAAATCTTGGGGGTTAATCCCAACAATCCAAAGCCCCTGCTTAGAAGCGCTTCGCCACAAACTGAAACTATGGGGAACGCGATCGATGCCCAAACCGGGAAACGAGCGATCGCTGGGACCGAAATGGTCGTGGAAGAAACGTGACCGTGCGGCTGAAGAGGTTGCTGAAATGTTGCTGAAGTATTGATTCGTGCGGATAATCGGCAGACAACTTCAAAAGCTGCGGAAGAACTTAGGTGGCTACAGTCCCAGCTTCTTTACTTCATCGTTGTAATACTTGCGGTAGAGAATCGACCATTCCTCGGAGCCCTCGATGATGGTGCGGCGCTGACTTTCGATTTTCTGGCGGGCGGCCTGGTCGATGCGGGCTTCCTGCATGAGAAGCTCTTCGAGAATCTTGCGGACCTCGAGGCGGATGGTATTGCGGTCCTCGATGAACTCGACCTCATCCAGGTCGGCGACGGCATCGGTGACGTTGTGGGCGAGTTTGTTGACTTTGTCGCGGCTCAATCGCACGGCAGGGCGTCCTCCGGGGCGTCCTCGGTTCCAAAACTAAAGAACAGCCTTGTATTTTTTCACCAGTTCGGTCTTCACCTTACGGAACATTTCCTGGTAATTGGCGCCGCTCTTCTGCATTTCTTCGGAATACGCCTCAAGGATGACGCGCACCTCATCGTTAATGCGGTCCTCGAGCGCCAGTTCATCGAGCAGAGCGGCGTGCACCTTCTCGGTAAGAGCAGGCATCGCCTTGGTCTCAATGAGACCGCTCGCCACCAGTTTTTTGGAAACTTCGCGGGCCAGATAGCCCACATATTCTTTGGAAAAGAGCATGATTAAAGCGCTTTTTTTGTAAGTAGAAATTTTAACACAAGGGAGCCAGTCGTTGGTCGCTGGTCGTCAGTCGTTCGCCAGACGCCTCGACTGGCATCGACAGGCCGAAAGCTACATTTCGCAGAAAGGGTTGGCCAACGACCA
>PLHP01000009.1 GCA_003138955.1 Acidobacteriaceae bacterium
GCGCTCGGATCTGTTCAGCTTCGGCGCCGTGCTCTATGAGATGATTTCTGGCAAACGCGCCTTCAAGGGCGACTCGTCGGCGGATGTCCTCAGCGCCATTCTTAAGGAAGAACCGCCAGATGTGACGGAGGCGAATCAAAATGTTTCTCCGGCTCTGGATCGGGTGGTGCGGCACTGCCTGGAGAAGAATCCCGCCGAACGCTTTCAGTCGGCGCACGATCTCGCCTTTAATCTCGAGGCGCTGACCGGGATCAGCAAAGTAGCCAGCGAGGTTCAGATACCCTCGGCAAGGAGTCGCGCGTGGCTTTTGCCGGCTATTATTGCCTTCCTTGCCCTCGCGCTCGCCGCCGCATTCTTCTTGGGACGGACAACCCGTGCCCTGTCCAAACCGGAGTTTCACCAGGCCACATTCCGTAGCGGGACGGTTTACCGCGCGCGATTCGCGAATGATGGAAGCTCGATCCTTTACAGCGCTGCCTGGGAGGGCAAGCCGACTGAACTATTCACGTCAAGGTACGGCAGCGTAGAGTCACGCTCTTTGGCAGCCGAGACCCTCGTAGCGGCGATCTCTTCCAAGAATCAGGTTGCCGTTTTGCTCAATTTCAAGTTCTTCGGTGCCGGCAGCATTTGCCTGGCCGAGGGCACGCTGGCCTTGCTTCCGATCGAAGGGGGCGCTCCCCGTCCGCTATTGCAGCACGTTCAGTACGCTGATTGGACACCCGACGGTTCCGAACTCGCTATTATCCGGGCCCCGGAGGACGAGGTTAGGGGATTGCGCACTAATGTGGTGCAGTTTCCAGTCGACAAAACCATCTACACGCCGCCACGTGGTTGGATTAGCCATGTTCGCTTCTCACCCGACGGAAAGTATCTGGCATTCGAGGAGCACGTTCCGTTTGGCGATGACGGAAAACTTGTTGTCATCGACCGTACCGGAAAGAAAATTGCCGAGTCGCCACACTACAGCTCGATTAACAGTCTCGCCTGGTCGCCGAATCAGGAGGTCTGGTTTACGGCTACTCCGGGCGAAGACAGCCGTGCTCTACAAGCTATGAATTTGCGCGGCCAAACGCGCGAGATATACCGTACGCCTGCTGACCTGACCATTCACGACATCGCTGCCAATGGCCGTGTTCTGCTTACGGCCGATAATAGCCGCCTATTGCTGATGGGCGGGGTGGCCGGCTCGCCGGACAAGGATCTTTCCTGGCTCGGCTGGTCTCTGGCCGCCGGCATCTCCGACGATGGCTCGTCCGTTGTCTTCAGTGAGAGCGGGGCTGCCGTGGGAGGGAATGCGGTAACTCTCGTTCGGAAGATGGATCGAAGTCCAGCCGTGGTGTTGGGGGACGGCTTGCCAACCGAACTGTCTCCCGACGGGAACTGGGTGGCAACGCTGGATAACCACGAGCCCCCGAATATCGTGTTGTTGCCTACGGGCGTAGGCAAGCCGAGGCAACTTACCTCAAACGGGTGGGAATACACCCGCGGGATGCATTGGATGCCCAATAGCTCGGCCCTTCTGGTTAACGCTGTGCAGCCCAGCCACAAGCGGAGGGTTTTTATGCTTGATGTCTCTACCAGTGAGATGCGCCCTGTGCTGCCCGAAGGCATCCAGGGCGGCTTGCCCTCACCGGATAGCAAGGTGCTGCTTGGCATGGACGGCAACACGCCCAAGACTTACACGATGACCGGAGCGGAGATTGGCGCTCTTCCAAAACTTGGCGGCGACGACGTCATCGACAGATGGGGAGCGGACGGGAAAGACCTTCTCATCTGGAATTATGCCGCCACACCCAGGCTTGATCGCATGGACATTGCCTCCGGAAAGAGGGTGCCTCTTATGACGATCAGCCCGCCCGACAGTACTGGTATCGTCGGCTTCAATGGCTGCCGCACCAGCAAGGACGGTAGAGCCCACATCTATTCCGCATATCGATTGCTGACCGATCTCTTTGTCGTACACGGACTTCGATAGCTCCCTAAATTCCCAATCAGTTCGACCTGCGCTGAACGCATGGTCGGCAATCCGGAAGTGATCACGCTAAATTCCCAATCAGTTCGACCTGCGCTGAACGCATGGTCGGCAATCCGGAAGTGATCACGCTCCCCAGGTGTCGGCTTCGCGGAGATCGCTATTGATCTCCCCCAAGCAACCGACTGAGCTTCGCTCAGATAGGAACGGAAGGAACGGGAAGTGAGCGATGATAGGTGTGCCGGAGACCGCGGCAGCTACGGCCCGAAATGGGCATTGGTGCTTGATGAGCCCGCCCCGAAGCATGGGTCTGAGGTTGCGGATAGGTTAGTGATGACGACTGCGGAGCAGTGCAGCGATCTCGATCAGGAGACTGTTAGGATTCGCCCCTCGGGCCGCGTTCTCCGGCTACAAGGAGAAGATCATGGCGAAGCGAAGAGAGAAGCGAGAGCGCAGATCAGTGGTGTTGGAGCCGGATGCGGCGGGTATCGATATTGGCGCGGAGGAGATTTACGTCGCGGTACCGCCGGATCGTGATGAAGAGTCGACGCGCAGGTTCAGCAGCTTCACCGGTGACCTGCATGCACTTGCCGATTGGCTCGGTCGGTGTCGGATTCGGAGCGTGGCGATGGAATCGACAGGAGTGTACTGGATCCCGCTGTTTCAGATACTGGAGGAGCGCGGGTTCAAAGTGTATTTAGTCAACGCCCACTATCTGAAGAGCGTGCCCGAACGCAAGAGTGACGTATCCGACTGCCAGTGGATCCAATATCTGCACTCGGTAGGGTTGCTGCGGGCCAGCTTCCGTCCACCCGAGGCGATCTGTGCCCTTCGTACCCTGTGGCGGCACCGTGGCAGCCTGCTGGAGATGGCGGCGGAGCACATTCTGCACATGCAGAAGGCGCTCAGTCAGATGAACCTGCAGCTCCACCATGTGCTCAGCGACATCACCGGAACCAGTGGCCAAGCGATTCTCGATGCCATCCTTTCGGGCGAGCGCGATCCCGTCGCACTGGCGCAACTCTGTCATCGTCGGGTGCAGAGCCCGCGGGACAAGGTGGCGCAGGCTCTGGTGGGAGACTACCGGCCGGAGCATCTGTTCACCCTGAAGCAGTCGCTGGCGGGATACCGCTACTACCAGAAGCTGATCCAGGAGTTGGATCAGGAGACGGCACGTCTGATGCAGGCGCTTCCCAGTGCGACCGAGGATCCCATACCACCACGCACCAAGGCGACGGCCTATCGCCGCAAGGGCAACGATCCTCAGTTTGATCTGCGGAGTGAGCTTTACCGCATTGCGGGCGTCGATCTCACCGACACCCCCGGCGTTAGCGCAGCCACCGCGCAAGTCATGCTGACCGAGGTCGGCACCGATGTCAGCAGGTTTCGCCATGCCTCTGCCTTCGCCTCCTGGCTTGGCCTCTGCCCGGAAAAACGAATCAGCGGCGGCAAGGTGCTGTCCTGTAAAACACGCCAGGTAAAGCATCGCGCTGCGACTGCTCTCAGAATGGGCGCCAACTCTCTGTGCCGCGCGAAAGGTTACTTCGGCGAGTTCTTTCGGCGCATCCGGGCCAAGCTCGGCACTGCCCAGGCGATCACTGCCACCGCGCATAAAATCGCGCGGATTCTGTATCACGTCTTATTGACCAAGGAACCGTACTCAGAAACCGTCTTCCACCGTTGCGATGAACAGGCACAGCAGAGAGCTGAAATGCGCCTCCGCAAACAAAGCAGCTCGACTCGGCTTCCAACTCTTGCCGATCCCTGTAACAGGAGAATAACAATTAGTTCCTCAGGAGCCCGTTTCTGGCCAATCAAGCGTTTGTCGGTACTAATCCGACGGACGAACGGACGAACCGATACCTTCCGGGGTAGCCGGTCATCCGCTCACGAGCAAGGAGTCATGCGAAAGACCCGTTGGGCCTGAACAGCTTGCCACGTTGTCGGAGCATCACAAGGACCCCTTGTGGCGTTTTGCATGGCGTGGGGGAAGTCTTTTCCAATCGAAGGATGAGCCTGAGGGAAGGGGCTGGGCGGTAGCGGAGGAAGCTCCTTTCGGGGTTGGATTTTGACCAAGTGTAGCAGCCGCAGCCGGGGCGGTG
>PLHP01000199.1 GCA_003138955.1 Acidobacteriaceae bacterium
GCCTTTCACGGCGCACTGTAATCAAACGTTATGGCCATGGAACAGAAATGGTTCGAAATGGCGGAGACTCGCAAGCGCCGATTCGACAGCGCGGTGTGGATTCCGCTTCGCGCAAGCCAAAAAGATGAAACGGGTAAGTGGGGTCATCTCGGGCATAAATCCGAGTTCTTCGGTGCGGCATCGCTTGCCGTTCCGCTAAGGGAGCGCGATGCAGCCGCAAGCCTTGGCTGGAGGGAACTTAGCCTCATGCACGACCACTGCGGCTACGCCAACCGCGGTCGTTACGTCGCAGCGGACGAGTATGACGACAAGCAATTGAAGGGCGCCGTTGCGCTAGTGATGTCGCAGAGCGGTAATTCCGCCGAACCACCAACATGGCACATCCAACCTGACTTCGTGATTACGCTGAAGCTCAAGCGGGAGGGTAACGTTTGGGTTGCAATGGACGAAGGATACATCGAAGTGGTTCGCCTGAAGCTGGATGAGGACAATAGGCCGAGGCTGCTGGAGGTGCGTGCCGAGCACCTGAAGGACTACCTTTGCGCAAGACGCATGGCGCTACGCATCTCGTGGTACCGAGAGCGGCAGGAGGTTGTCGAAGCAGAGCCGGACTTCAAGTGGCCGGAACCGGACGGCACGTATAAAGACGATGAGCGGTGGGAAGGGCGCATTAATGCAATCCACGAGGGCGGCCACTGGTTTGGCGAGTCCATGGCAGTCATGCACGTCACCCGGCCTAACCTCGACTTCGATGAGGACGTGCCACGCGTTGGAATTTCGGACGAAATGGAGACATCGAGCTTCACACGGAAGCTTTCAGAAAAACGGAAGTTGTATCGTGTTGCCGGTGAAGTCTGGCGGGCCGAGTGGGTTGAGCCGGGTGCGAGGAGTACCCGCATTCGTGGCGACGAACCGAGCCCGCCTATCTCCTTCGTCGTGGACGCAGCAGGCAAGAAACAGATAGCCAAGAGCCTGATCGATAGCGGCAGGTGGTTATGGTTCAAGCCTGAAGTGATACCCGCCCTTATCGACCGTCGCGGTGGATCACTGGAGTGGTATACGAGAGAAACAGGCGGCGTAAGAGGATCACCGGATTACAGAGTCCACTTCGGCATCAACAGTCTCGGGTTGGTGAACGCCTACGCCAAAGATGTGGCTCTAGAACCGGAGTGGCTCCAACAAGTATGGGCCGGTTTCAACGTCAGCCCCGAAGGTAAGGTCTCTGCGGAGCTGTTCTCAGCGCAGGGACAGGGAGTACCGGCAGACACGCAAGCGCCGGAGGCGTTCCTCTCGGTTGGCATCGAAATTCTGAACGACGCCTTCACGAAGCGGTTCGGCAGAGCGTTGTTTCGCCCGCACACCGACTCCGCAGAAGCATTCAAGTCCTGCCACCGCTTCAAGGCCCTGAGCGCATCGGGTCTGTATGGCCTAGCGAAAGACTTGGTGCGCGTAGTTGTCGAGCACATCGATACGGCAGCGCTTCACAAAATTGTGGTGCCACCCGAGAAAGAGAACTGGGGCTCTTTGAAGTCGCTAGAGAAGGTTCTTGCGACCGTGACCGGGGAAAAGAGGGCACACGTCGCACTTGGGCCGCTACATGGCATCTACAATTTGCGGTTGGCAGACGCGCACGTTGCTACTAAGGAACTCGACGAAGCGTACGCGTTGGCTCACGTGGATAGAACGTTGCCCTTCGTCATTCAAGGAAGAGACCTCTTGGATACGTGCGTGACCTCCGTACACATGATCGCAGGCGCCCTCAAATAACGGGCGGGGATTCTTAGCCTGAGCCTGTTGAAAGATCCCCATCACACTCGTTGACCCGGTTCTAAGTGTAAACGGGCCGGGTGCCCCGCGTCTCGTGGTTTTCGAGACGTGGGATTCTGCGCTGTCGAGCCAATCGCAAGTTCACCTGTCATCTTGCATATCATGTGACATATATGTACAATCTGTCACAACTGTTGGAGTGTGACACATGAACGCTGAAACTCGAATGCGGGTCAACGAAAACGGCCGCGTCGTCATTCCCGCTTCCTATCGGAAAGCGCTGGGGATCAAGGCCGGAGACGAAGTGATTTTNNACCTCCCTGGTGGACGAACTGATTGCTGAACGGCGCGAGGCGGCCAAACGTGAGTAGGGCTGTGCTGGATGCTTCGGCACTGATGGCTGTGCTGAACCGCGAGCCCGGTGCGGAGATGTTGACGCCTCAGATCATGAGCACGGCTGCGATCAGCACGGTCAATCTGGCCGAAGTGCACGGGAAACTCGCTCACCGGGGCTTTAGCCCGGACGATGCCTGGGCCGCCGCCAATGGAGCCATTCGCGAGGCGGTCGCCTTCACTGCCGAGCAGGCCAAGACTGCCGGAGACCTCCTCATCCAGACCCGTAAGCTCGGCTTGTCGCTGGGAGACCGAGCGTGCCTGGCTCTAGGGATTGCCCTGCGTGCCCCCGTTTATACGGCGGACCGGTCGTGGAAGAACCTCAGGCTCGGCATTCGCATTTATCTCATTCGATGAAGTAGCCAAGCTGGTGCTGGCAGGCAGCGGCTAGAACCTAGTAGCCTATCCCCATGTCCTTCCATTCCGGATTCGTCTGCATCCTCGGCCGCCCCAATGCGGGCAAGAGCACGCTGCTGAATGCGCTGGTGGGCGAGAAGCTGGCCATCATTTCGCCGAAGCCCCAGACCACGCGCAACCGCATTCTTGGAATCATCAATGCCAATGTCCCCAAGCAGAAGGGACACGAGGCCGGGCAAATCGTTCTCATCGACACGCCCGGAGTTCACCGTTCCGGCTCCTCGCTTGGACGCAAGATGATGTCCGAGGTACGCGAGGCGCTTGAAGGCTGTGAGCTGATTCTGATGATCGTGGACGCGAAAAAAAAGTGGGACCGCGACGACAGCTTCGTTCTCGACTTGGCTAAGAAGGCGGGTACGCCGGTTTTTTTGCTGCTTAACAAAATTGATCTGCTGGCCGACAAGAGCAGGCTGCTCCCGCTGATCGCGCAGTTCCAAACGCTGCACGATTTCAAGGAGATCGTNNCCGCGCTATTTTCCCGAGGATCAGATTACCGATCAGCCGGTGCGCTTCATGGCGGCGGAGTTGATCCGCGAGCACGTCCTGATGCAGACGCATGAAGAGGTGCCGCACGCGGTCTCGGTCCTGATCGAGCAGTTCGAAGAGAGTCCGAGGCTGACGCGGATTGCCGCCGTGATCTATTGCGAACGCGACGGCCAGAAGGCCATCCTGCTCGGCAAAGGCGGCCAGATGCTCAAGAAGATTGGAACCGCAGCCCGCCTCGATATCGAGAAGATGGTAGGAACCAAGGTTTTTCTCGAACTCTTCGTCAAGATCAAGGCTGGCTGGCGCGATTCGCGCAGCTTTGTGGAAGAACTGGATTGGCGGCGTCAACTACAGCAGATCGGAGGACCGCCGGACCCAGAGTCGTGACCTCGGGTTGCAGACTGGGGTTGCAGACTGTGCAGTTTAAGGTCGCGGGCAGCCGCCTGACTGTGGTAATCCGACCGACGTAATACGCTAAGGGTTGCCTGCGATCCAAATAAAGTTGCATCTCAGACCCTAAGTCCATAGAATCGGTGGGCGCTTTTCTGCATCCTAGTTGAATAGAAAGGTTAAGTGAAAGGCCGGAAGTAACGCCTGCAGCCATTTATGGCCGATTCTCCCCGATCCTCAGAACCATCGCCGCAATCGTGCAATTTGGATGCGAAAAAGCTTGATCTCAAGCTGAGCGTGACGCTTTCCGCCGACCGCGATGCGGTGGACCAGGTCGTCAGAAGCATTATGAATGTGGTGCGGGAAATGAAATGCGCTCCGGGGCGCGAAGACGACATCGAACTGGCGTTGACCGAAGCCCTGGCCAATGCCGTCGTACATGGAGCGAAAAGCGATCCCTCCAAAGTTATCGAATGCGACGTTGCCTGCGACGAGCAGCAGGGCATCCTGATCATAGTGCGCGATCCCGGCTCCGGTTTTGATCCCGCCAAAATTTCCGATCCCCGCCATGGTGAGAACATCTATTCGGATCACGGGCGCGGCATTTACCTGATCAATCAGTTGATGGACGAAGTCCAGTTTCACAAGAACGGGACTGAGATTCACATGCTGAAAAAATAGCCGTCAGCCATCAGCCCTCAGGAAAACCAAGGACGATTCAATCTCTGAGCAATTTGTGTTGACGTCGCATGCGGCGAGGTTTTGCATTTTCTGATGGCTGACGGCTGATGGCTGATGGCTGACGGCTGCCCTACTCTTTTGCCGCAATTCCCAAACTCTTCATCTTGCGATAAAGGTGGCTGCGCTCCAGCCCGAGCACTTCTGCGGCGCGGCTGACGTTGCCATGATTCTCGTCCAGCTTTTTGAGAATGTAGTCGCGCTCATAGGCCGCGCGCGCCTGGTGCAGCGTGGA
>PLHP01000356.1 GCA_003138955.1 Acidobacteriaceae bacterium
CTCGCCAATGACGCCACACTCCAGGCCAGCGTGCATGGCGATCAGCTTGGCAGGTTCGCCGAAGAGTTTCTTGTGCACCTCCTGGAGCTTGCGCACGATGTCGCTGTTCGGCTCCGGTTTCCAGCCGGGGTATTTGCCTCCGTGCTCGACTGCGAAGCCTGCCAGACGACATATGGTCGCAACCATGCGGGCGGCGGCCAGCATGCTGCTCTCGATCGCACTCCGTTGACTGGTAACAATCTCCACCACGTCTCCCTTGGTGTTGACGGTCGCCAGGTTCGTGGACGTCTGGACCAAGCCGGCAACGTCGGGACTCATAGCCAGAACGCCATGATGCAGGCTCGCGAGCAGTGCCACTGTTTGTTTCGCGTCAGTCGCGTCCAGCACATTTTTCGGACGTTCGGCTTTCTCGACCGTGATCAGCAGTCCTGAATCGAATCCTCCCAAGTCTGCTTTGTATCCGGCTTCGGCTGTTGCTACCAGCGATTTTAGCTCGCTCTCGCGCGAGGGGTCGGCTACCACCAAGGCCGCAGCTTCGCGCGGAATCGCATTCTGTGCGCTTCCACCGTTGATTTCGGCGATTTCGACCGGAAGGCGATCCAGCAAGACTTGAAGAACCCCGCCCATGATTCGCAGGGCGTTGCCGCGGCCTTGATGGATGTCGACACCGGAGTGGCCACCCTTCAGACCAGACACCTTGATCCGCCAGGCCGATCCTGCGCTTGCAGGATGAAGCACGACTTTACGTCGAGCAGTCGTTTTGACACCACCTGAACAACCGATACAGAGTGTTCCCTTCTCTTCGTTATCGAGGTTGAGAAAATACTTGGACTTGAGCAAGCCACCCTTGAATGCCGCAGCGCCCGTTAGTCCGGTCTCCTCGTCAATGGTGAAAAGGAATTCCAGCGGGCCATGGGCAATGTTATTGCTCTCCATCACGGCCAGCGCGGCGGCCACGCCGACTCCGTTATCGGAGCCCAGGGTCGTGCCATCTGCCTTCAGCCAGTCGCCATCTCTTACTACCTTGATGGGATCGTAATCGAAGTTATGAATTGTTGCCTCGTTCTTCTCACATACCATGTCGAGGTGGCCCTGTAAGAGGGCTATCGGCGCTCCTTCGCGTCCCGGCCGCGCAGGTTTCCGGATCACGAGATTGCCGGCATCGTCCTGCACGGACTCCAGGCCCACCTTGGCGGCCAGCGCCCGGACGTAATCGCGCGCCGCAGCTTCCTTGGTGGAGGCGCGAGGAATTGCCGCCAATCTGTCAAAGTGCTTCCATACGGGTTCAGGTTGCAGGTTCGCGAGTGCAGGTATCATGACACGCTCCGTGGGATTAAAAGGTTACAGGTATCGTACGCGCGAACGCAATGCTCGCCGTTCTAATGATGTCCTTCTAATGCTCGTCCTTCTGTGGAAGTACTTCTCCCATCGACTTCATGAGATTTCTGGCGAACCGAGTGCGCGTACTTCCTGTTCCAAGGAGTCGAGCCGCCGTAATTCCGCTTCAACTGCGGGCGCACCCTCTTCACGAACTCTCTTGGCACGGGCCAGCGCCTGTTCGGCGATGCGGCTGACTTCGTGCAACAGCTTGCGAATCTCGGTTTCTAGCTTCCCGCGGCTCTCCTGAACCCGGTTGAGAATATCGCTCTGCACACGGGTGCTGTTGAATTCGAGGAGCCTGGCGAGAAACCTTTGGGCATCGTTCTTGATGATCTTCCCTGCGCCTGCCAGTCCAAGAGCCAGGTCAGCCAGCCAGCGCAGTGGTGAAGCAGGCTGCGCCACTTCTATGAAATCCAAGAAAGTGAATTCCGAGCGAACGCGAAATCCGCTTTCCGGATCGAGAGCATGGGGCATTCGCGCCAGTTCGGGAATGCCAGCATTCGCGAGTTTCTTCAGAAACTCGTTTGCCATCTCCACGAACCGCAACGCGACACGCCGATATTCTTTCTCCGCTTCTTCCTGCTCGGGTTTCAACCAGGGCACGACATGACGTCGTGCGATTTCCTGCGCCTCGCGGAAGATGCTACGGCGGTACGATGGACCTAGCCAGGAAGAAATGGATTGCAGCGCAACGTCGAACTCCTTGCCCGCCTGCGGCATTACTTGTGCGAGAAACGACTTATGGCGGTCGACAAACATGTCTGAGAGATGCTGTTGCTCAGCCATGAAGAGATACGCTAGCTCCCGCATCGATCGCTCTGCGTCGGCGATGGTCTGCTTCATGACCGCGATGCGGCTCTCCGACTCTTCGATCGGCCGCTGAAGGGCCTCGCGCTCTTCGGTGATCATCACGAGAAGCTGCTCGCCGATGCGCTCGACTCCGCGTTCGCAGGCTGCCCGGATCAGGCGCCGGCCCGAGCCTTCGACCAAATGTTTCAGGGCCGCGACCAGCTTGTCCCAGTCCCGGCCCGTGCCGCGATGTCCGAGTTGTTCCGCCGCGCTGACCTCGAACAAAGGCCCGACAGAATGTTGGAGTCGCTTTTCGAGTTGCCGTCGGGCGAAGGCCACCGCTGCGGCTCGTTCTGCATCCGTGGTCCGATCCGCCTTGTTCACAGTGATGATGAGATCCTGAACGTGCCGCGCGACCGCTTCAACCAGTGCAAGTTCTTCGCCTGCGAGCGGAGGATCCGCCCCGATCACGACCAGCGCTGCATCAATATGGGGAATGAAGGCCTGGGTTGCTGCCGTGTTGCCGGTGAACACCGATCCCAGCCCTGGTGTATCCACGAAACACATGCCGGTCGCAAGCAGCGGACTGGGCACAAAGATCTCCAATGCCGCTACATGCTTCGTGTTCTCAGGGTTCTTCTCTTCAGAGACATACTCATCGACGGTGTTAACTGGAATATCTGTCCACCCGCCGGCGGCGGCCTCAAAACGCACGCGAGCGGCCGCATGGGGGCCGTAGCGGACGATCGTGGGCACGGTAGTCACTGGCACAACCCCAGTGGGCAGCACGCTGTCGCCCACCAGCGCATTCAGGACAGAGGATTTGCCGCGCTTGAACTGGCCGATACAGGCAACGTAGAAGCGTCCCTCGGATACCCGTTCCGCCACAGACCGCGCATCGGCAGCAACCTGCTCGGCGTCAAACTCCTCGGCTAACTCGGCCAGGCGCAGAAGTGCGGACTCTCCGTGAGAATTCTCGGGGGCGGCTTGTTGCTCCTCGGACGCTACAGATGCCAAAGGCAATGCAGGCCGAAATTCCACCCGTTCTTCTTCGGTGACGACCGTTCCGAACCTTTGAAGTGGCGCTTCGTCTCCCGTTTGCTCCAGCTTCTTCGGCCGCTGCTGCCGGTTCTCTCCTGCACTACGCGTTAGAACCTGATCCAATTCTCTCACCAGGCCCTGGAGTTCCCCGGCAATGCTGTTCAGTTCGACCGCGGCTTGGGGCGGGACTTCACCGTAGCCTCGCATGTATTCGGGCCTCAACTCCTCAACCGTGATGTCCACGAAGGTAAGCGTCGAGTGGAGTGACCTTGCCACAGGAATATCGGCCGGCGGCCGTTCGATGTGTTGGCCATCCAGCGCCCGAATCAACTGCGCCCGGATGCGGGTGATGTAGTCCTCAATCACGCGCCTTTGGGCTGAAGTGAGATCGGAAGTGTACTGCGGGAAAGCCAGCTTGGACGAGGAGATGCTTAGCATGCTCTCCATATCCGCAAGCAGCTTGTCGATGTAGCGGCAGGTCACGCTCAGACGGCGCTCATGATTCGAGTTGAGCGAATTGGCCGACCCTTCGGGCATCGCGTCGCATCGCCTGCGCCCTCAAGACGCGGGCAGGCGCCTTTTTAGACTTGCGCAACTGCTTTGCATAACTGACTTGCGCAACTGAAGATTGGAAACCTCCACCGACACCCCTACCAAGAAATTTTCCCCTCTTCGTAGGAGTCATCTGCCCGTTGGGGCGGTTAAGGGCGAACTCCAACACCCAGAGCAATTATGGCTACGAGGAAGGGGTGAGGTCAACGCTTGAAGCCGGCGAGTACTGTCTGAAGTCCATTCCAGAAACAACAGGCCCGTCGAGTTAGCGACCAAGAAAGTCACGTTAGCACTCACCTCGCGACCTTCCAATTCATACGAAAGTCGATGTAGAGCGGAGTGACCTTGATGTGGTTCCCGGAGCGATACTTTGGGTAGCTCGCCATTTCTATCAGGGCCCCGATGGCTCCTGGGTTCCCGTCGCTGAACTCCAGAACCTTGTCGAGGAACTCGCCCAGGTTTGGCGCCGCGAGACCATCCCGCTTGACCAGTTCACGCGCGAATTGCTCAGCGACCGAGATCTCGAAGTTGCGGAGCTCATACTTCTCGGAGCGGTCCGAATAAAACGGCTGAAGAAAGCCAGCGTCTTCCATGTGACTCGACCGGGCCACTGCGCTTACCGGCGTGCAGCCCCATCCCATGATTTCGCGCACCGCCGCTGCGAAAGAATGCGAGGGGCGCTTCAAGTGATCCAGGACGACCGAGTACTCGCCCTCATGTAATGCATCCATCACAATCCCTTTCAGGGAGACCGCCGACTTCGTCTTGATGGCGTCCTGGTTTCGAAAAGCGGCCTGGGCGCGTGGATTGTGCAGCCTTAGCAAGCTACGGGCGAGACTGCGGAACACGACGTGGGTCGTCGCGGAATCCTCACAGTATAGAATCGACGGAAATTCCGGCAACAACCTGCGCAGCAGGAAAGTTTTCCCAACACCCGCGGGTCCATGAATAAGGAAGGGACGCTTCTTCGCCAGGCGCTGCCTGATGCGTTGTGTTTCTTCTTCCCGGTCGAAGATGAATTCCGGCATCATGGGATCTCTCGGCGATGCGGCGGGGTGGTCTACGCCAGTCCTGGGTATATCCCTCATCGAGCGGAAACTGCGACCTCTCCCGCGCGACAAATGAGATCGGCTCTATTCTACCGGTCGACATTCGATGAACTCAGAGGCGAATCGTTTGCTTCATCCCGACCAAAACGTGATGCTGATAAGCGTCAGGCCGGTTTTCCGCAATTGATCATCCACGGCGTGCCAAACTGGTCAACGAGCATGCCAAAACGCAGCGCCCAGAAGGTTTCCTGGATCGGCATTTGCACCGCACCGTTCTCTGCCAGAGCCTTGAAGATGCGATCCGCATCCGCTTCCGCCTGAGCGCCGATATTGAGCAACACGGAGAAGCCCTGCGGTTTCTGATAACTCTCCGGCGGCACATCGGCGCCCGTCAATTGGTGGTCGCCCAGGACGAACGTAGCATGGACGATCTTCCCGCGCCAGGCAGGCGGCATTTGTTCTGCCATGGGCGAATCCCCGTATGTCATCATCGTGACGATTTTGCCGCCCAGGCACTTCTCGTAGAACTTAAAGGCCGCCTCGCATTCCCCGTTGAATGCCAGATGGGGATTCATTTGCATCATTCCCTCCGGCGCGCACGCCGTTCCCGTTCAAGACTTGCTTCAGGTACTGTCCAGTGTAGGAGTTCTCGAGCTCAGCGATCGCTTCGGGCGGGCCCGAGCCGACCAGCTTCCCACCGCGATCGCCGCCTTCCGGACCGAGGTCGATAACCCAGTCAGCGGTCTTGATCACCTCGAGATTGTGTTCGATGACGACAATCGAACCCCCCGCATCGATCAGACGGCGAAAAGCGGAGAGCAATTTGCTGACATCGTCGAAGTGCAGGCCGGTCGTAGGCTCATCGAAAATGTAAAGCATGCGGCGCTTGCGTTTGCGCCCGTCACCGCCCTCCGCGGAGCGGCTGGCTGGGCGAGCTCCCGGTTGAAGGTGCGCGGCCAGCTTCATGCGCTGCGCTTCGCCTCCGGAGAGCGTGGTGGCCGACTGCCCGAGACGCAGGTAGCCGAGGCCGACTTCGTCGAGCACGCGCAATTTTTCCGTGAGCCGGGGAACGTCGGCAAAGAACTTCAGCGCTTCGCGAATGGTCAGGTTCAAAACTTCGTGAATGTTCTTGCCTTTGTAGTGGATTTCCAGCACCTGCGGCTTGTAGCGCGTGCCCTTGCATTCGTCGCAGATCAGTTCGACGTCAGCCAGAAACTGCATCTCGACAGTGACGGTGCCGTCACCCTGGCAGTTTTCGCAGCGGCCGCCGGGCACATTAAAAGAAAAATTCCCGGCCGGGAAGCCGCGCTTCTTGGCTTCCGGCAGCGAAGCAAACAGCTCGCGGATAATGTCGAAAGCCTTGATATACGTGACCGGATTCGAGCGTGGAGTGCGCCCGATGGGCGATTGATCGACCAGGACGACCTCGTCGAGGAACTCGTCGCCTTCAATGCTGTCGCACAAAATGGCGCCGCCGCCATTGGTCTGCCGCTTGGCCACGGCCAACGCCTGATAGAGAACGTCATGCAGTAACGAAGACTTTCCCGAGCCTGAAACGCCGGTAATCGCCACCAGCATGCCGAGCGGAATTTCAAGATCGATGTGCTTCANNACTTTTCCGCCATTTTCTCCGGCGCCCGGGCCGAGGTCGAGAATGCGGTCGGCGGCGCGCATGATGTCGGGGTCGTGCTCGACCACGAGGATTGTGTTTCCCAGGTCGCGCAAATCATGCAAAATCTTGATGAGCCGGTGCGTATCGCGGCTGTGCAGGCCGATGGAAGGCTCGTCAAGCACGTACAGCGTGCCGACCAGACGCGAACCGAGAGAAGTCGCAAGCTGAATGCGCTGCGCTTCTCCGCCCGAGAGCGTTGATGCGAGACGGTCAAGCGTCAGGTATTCGAGCCCGACTTCGTTGAGAAAACGCAGGCGCTCCCGAAGTTCGATCAGCAGCTTGTCGGCAATCGCAGCTTGCTGAGTGGAGAGCGTAAGGTGACCGAAGAAGCGGGCTGCCTCTTCAACCGTCATACTGCACACCTGGCAGATATTCTTGCCATCGATTTTTACCTGGCGAGCTTCCGCGCGCAGGCGACTCCCGCCGCAAGCGGAGCAAAGCGAGTATCCACGATAGCGACTGAGAAAAACGCGGACGTGCAGCTTGTACTTCTTGCGCTCCAGATGCTGGAAGAAGCCACGGACGCCGGCAAAACCGCGACCACCTTCAACAATCAGTTTCTGGTGTTCGGCATCGAGTTCATGCCAGGGCACGTCCAGCGGAATTTCTGCCTGGCGCGCGAAGCGCTTGAACTCGGTGAACAACGGCCTGTACTTAGGCTTCGTCCAGGGCTCGATCGCACCTTCGTTCAAGGTCTTGCTCTTGTCGGGGATGACAAGGTCAAGATCGATGTCGATGGTGTTGCCGAAGCCCTGACAACGTGGACAGGCGCCATAAGGATTGTTGAATGAAAACAGGCGCGGCTCAGGCTCTTCGTAGCGGCTGCCGTCGTTCTTGCACTCGAAGCGCTGAGAAAAGCGCAGCCGCTGAGGAGTTTCGCCTTTACCGCCGCCATCCCCATTCCCACTCCGAAGAGCGGTTTCGAAAATGACCTCGCCCGCTTCACGATAGCCGATCTCGATGGCATCGACAATGCGGGAGCGCTGGTCGGCGGAAACGACGAGACGATCCACTAAGCCAAAGACGGGTTCGGAAAAGTCAACGTCGAGCAGCGACTCCGGGGTCGAGAACTCGAAGACCTGGCCCTTCTGAAAGAGCCGGTTGAAGCCGCGTTTGCGCAGATCGAAAAGCCGCGCCTTCATCGCGTCGGAAATAGCGTCGGAGGGCAGATTCGACCCGTCCGGCTTTTTCTTCCCGCGAGACTTCCTGGCGCCTTTGTCTTCCGCAGTCGGCGCCGCAGGCCCCGCGAACCCCCCAGGCCCCCCAGCAATGTACGGCTGAATCGGAAAGAACACATTCAACCGCGTGCCGTCGCCCAGAGCGAGCAGGCGACCGGCGACTTCGTCCACCGTATCTTTTTTCACTTCCTGACCGCATTGCGGGCAGTAAGTGCGTCCGATGCGGGCGAAGAGCAGGCGCAGGTAATCGAAGATCTCGGTGGCAGTGGCGACGGTGGAGCGCGGATTGCGGGTGGAATTCTTCTGCTTGATGGCAACCGCGGGCGCGATACCGTCGATCAGATCGACGTCGGGCTTCTCAATCCGCTCCAGAAACTGGCGAGCGTATGCGGACAGCGACTCGACGTAGCGCCGCTGGCCCTCAGCGTAGATCGTATCGAAGGCAAGCGACGATTTGCCGGAACCGGAGACCCCGGTAACGACAGTCAGAGTGTTGTGCTCAATCTCAAAATCAATGTTCTTGAGGTTATGAACCCGGGCCCCGCGAACCACAATGCTATCTGTCGACATCTTCCCCTGGCACTACAGACGGATCAAAACTCGCAACCGAATCTTTCTATTATAAAGCGTCCGTGGTCGCGGGTCGTTAGTCGTTGGTCGTTAGTCGCTGGGAAAATCTGAAGTGCCAACTGATTCCCCGTAGAGACGTGGCTTGCCGCGTCTCTCCAGGCAGGGGAGCGATCAGCGAACGGCGGCTCGCTAACGACCAACGACTAACGACTGACGACCGCCCTTACTGTGCCGCGAACGAGAACAATATAAGGATGTAGATCCACAGCCCCGTCATGCAATGCCAATACCATGACGTAATGTCGACGACGATGCGGCGGGTTTCAACCGGACGATGCAGCACAGACGCGACGTTGGCGAAGATAAGAGCGAGTACGCCGCCGGAAAGATGAAGGCCGTGCATCGCAGTAAGAATGTAAACGAAGGAACTGCTGGTGCCGCCGGCGAGGTGAAAACCTGCGGCGGAAAGCTTGCTCCAAACGAAAAGCTGCCCGGCAAGAAACAATAGACCAAGCACGGTGGTCAGGGCGAGCCAGGGGACGCGCCGCTCGTCGCCCAGCGAGATGCCTGGAATCGATTGCACCGGGGCGAGCGCGGCTTCGCGCGTGATTTCGCGCCGCGCCAGGTCGATCGTGATGCTGCTCGCGACCAGGACGGCGGTGTTGGCCAACAACAACGTCCAGGGCAATCGGACCGGAACCCAGGTTTGGATGTAACTTGCGTTGCTCAGATCAAGACTCAGGAATCCACGCCGGATGAGATAGACAGCCGTGAAAGAAATGAAGAGCATGACGATGGGCGTCATGGCGACGGCCAGTCCCATCCGCGCCCGGCGCAAGCGCTCGCCATAATTAGGAATAAGGTCAGGCATGCTGTCGTCGCCGTCGCGCCCGCGGCCGTCGTCGCCTCCGCCGGTGTGCGGCGGGCCGTTGTGGCCGGAGGGACGCGTCGAAAAGGGCGTCAGTCGGGGCATTTGTAATTTGGTAATTTTGTAATCGTGTAATTTGGCAATTTGAGAACCCAGTTACAAAATTTCTATTGCGTTCCCTTCTAAATTAGAATCGCTGGGGCATGTCGTCCTCTTCTTCTGATAACGAACGCGAGCGCTGGAACCAGAAATATCGGGAAGCATCCGGCACAGAGACATGGATGGTCCCCGATTCCTTTCTCGAGCGGGCGTTCTCCCAATATATTCTGCCGCGGTTTCCGCATGGAGGAAGCGCGCTCGACCTCGCGGGAGGAGCGGGACGGCACGCGATCTGGCTGGCGAAACAGGGTTGGGAAGTCACGCTCATTGATGTCTCCGACGCCGGAGTCGAACAGGCACGGCAGAATGCCGGACCGCTCGCGGCCCACATTCATTTTGTAGTAGATGATCTCACCCACTTCAAGGCTTCGCAAACCCAGTTCGGAGCAAGGTTCGAAGTGGTGATGGCGTTTTTCTTCCTGGAGCGAGAGATGTTTTCGGAGGTGGTGAAAGCGGTGCGGCCGGGCGGCCTGCTGGTCTACAAGACGCTCACGTTGGCGCAGTTGCAACTGCCGGGCGGCCCGAAGAATCCGGCGCACCTGCTTGCGCCCGGCGAACTCTTGCGACTGGCGGACGGGTTGCGCGTATTGCATTACCGCGAAGAAATCGCGGAGAAAGCGACGGCGGAGTTGGTGGCGAGAAAGGGAATCTGAGCGAAACTATCAGGACCACCAGCAAATGGAGTTCAAGAAGCCTTCAGCGCCAAGGCTGGAAGAAGCGGCCTGCGAGTGCTACGGAATCATGCAGCGGCAGTTGGAAAAGTGGCGGGGCGATTCGGATTAGTTCCGGGAGGCTGGTGCCCGGAACAGGACTTGAACCTGCACACCTTGCGGTACACGGTCCTAAGCCGTGCGCGTCTGCCAATTCCGCCATCCGGGCTTCGTGCTTCATTGTAACTCCGCCGGCTGAGGATTCGTGATCGCTGCCTCCGCACTGGGTTCTATCCTTCGTTCGTTAAGCCCGCGTTTTTCCAGTCTCTAAGCGGCACGGCCGCCGCGCCTTTCAAAAATACATCGGAACCTGCGGCGGTGCGGACAAACTCCGCCTTCGGCGCTACACTAACTTTCTGCTTGGTGCAAGAAAAGCTGGGGATTCGCCGCTGAAAAAAGGAGATTCCTTTTGACCGTTGACACAAATGAGCATCCCTTCATCGATCGCGACCATCAACTCCCGGCTCACGGTTCGGAATCTCACCGACGCAAAGTGATGTGGGTCATCATATGGATTCTGTTGTTGCTCGTTGTAGTGGTTGCAGCCGTGCTGGTATGGCGCCACTACGAGGCCGCGAATAAACCCAAGCCCGCGCCGCCGAAAATCACGATTACTACCGCGACGGCCAAGACAGGTAACATCGGCGTTTACCTGGAGGCCATCGGCACGGTTACTCCGGTCTATACCGATTCGATTACCAGCCAGGTGAATGGCTTGGTCGTCGCCGTGCACTATACGGAGGGTCAACTGGTAAGCAAGGGCGATCCGCTGATTGACATCGATGCGCGTCCCTACCGCGCGAATCTTTTGCAGGCGCAAGGTGCGCTCGAACGAGACGAGAACGTGCTGGCCCAAGCCCGTATGGACCTGGAGCGCTACCGTGAAGCGTGGGCGCGCAATGCGATTGCAAAGCAAATTTTGGATGACCAGGAAAAGCTTGTCCTGCAGGACGAGGGCACAGTAAAAAACGACCAGGGAACGGTGCAATATGACCAGGTGCAGGTCGAGTTCTGCCATATCACCGCGCCCATCACAGGCCGCGTGGGCTTGCGGCTGGTGGATCCGGGCAACGTGGTGCAGTCGGCTGGAACCGCAACCCTCGCAGTCATTACCCAGTTGGAGCCCATCACCGTAATTTTCACCATACCGGAAGACAGTCTAGGCCCAGTCCAAGCTCAACTGAAAAAGAAGGCTAAGCTCTCCGTCGATGCCTTCGATCGCACTGCGCTGACGAAAATCGCAAGCGGGGTGCTGCTGACGCTCGACAACCAGATTGACACTACAACGGGGACAGTAAAGGGGCGGTCCGTCTTCGCCAATAAGAATGATGCGCTTTTCCCCAACCAGTTTGTTAACACGCGGCTGCTGGTGAATACGTTGCAGGGGGTCACGGTCATTCCAGCATCCGCCATTCAACAAAATGGCCAAGCATCGTTCGTCTATGTGATTCAAAACAATATCGCGCAGATGCGCAGCATAAAGCCGGGAGTTACAGACGGCGGTATGACGCAGGTTGACGGCATCAATCCTGGAGACGTCGTAGCCAACAGCAGCTTCGATAAGTTGCAGAACAACACCGCGGTCGTCATTTCGAACCCGGTTCCGAAAAAGGCTTCCACCACGCCGGCCCCGGCCGCCACCACTGGGAGCAGCGCCCCGTGAGCCCATCTCGCCCGTTTATCTTGCGGCCGGTTGCGACCTCTTTGCTGATGGCTGCAATCCTCCTGGTCGGTATTGTTGGTTATACCCAACTGCCGGTCTCCGCCTTGCCGGAAGTCGACTATCCGACCATTCAAGTACTCACGTTTTATCCCGGAGCCAGCCCGACGGTGATGGCGACGACGGTGACGGCGCCACTGGAGCGCCAATTCGGCCAACTGCAGGGTTTAAGCCAGATGACCTCCAGCAGTTCCGGCGGATGTTCCGTTATTGTGCTGCAGTTCAACCTGACGCTGAATATTGATGTAGCTGAGGAAGAGGTGCAGTCTGCCATCAACGCGTCGCAGAGTCTGTTGCCATCCGTTCTGCCCGCGCCGCCGACCTACAGCAAAACCAATCCAGCCGATGCCCCCGTCCTCACCCTGGCCATCACCTCAAGTTCCATGCCGCTTTCTCAGGTCGAGGACCTGGTGGACACGCGCCTTGCGCCTAAGATCTCGCAGCTCAACGGGGTCGGTCTTGTGACCATCAGCGGCGGCCAAAAGCCCGCCGTCCGCATTCAAGCCAACCCTACGGCTCTGTCATCCTATGGCATCGACCTCGAGGACCTGCGCGCTGCGCTGTCCCAAGCCAGCGTGAACGCCGCCAAAGGGAACTTCGATGGGCCGCGCCAGGATTACCAGATCGACGCCAACGATCAGCTCGTCACCAGCGACGACTATCGGAAAGTTGTAGTTGCGTACCGTAACGGTGCGCCGGTGATGCTTCCCGACGTAGCCGGCATCGTCAATGGCGTAGAGAACAATAATCTGGCCGCTTGGATGAACCAGACCCCCGCGGTCATCGTGAACGTGCAACGCCAGCCCGGGGCCAACACCATCAGCGTGGTCAAGAGCATCAAGCAACTCCTGCCGCAACTTCAGGCCAACCTGCCCACGGGCATTCAGGTAACCACGCTTACCGATCTCACCACCGCCATCGAGGCGTCGGTTTCCGACGTTGAGTTCGAATTGCTGTTGACGGTCGGACTCGTCGTGCTCGTCATCTTCCTCTTTCTCCGCAGTCTCTACGCCACCATTATCCCGAGCGTGGCTGTGCCGCTGTCACTGATCGGCACTTTCGCGGCCATGTACATCCTGGGTTACAGCCTGGATAACTTATCGCTGATGGCGCTGACCATCTCCACCGGCTTCGTGGTGGATGATGCCATCGTGATGATCGAAAACATCTCGCGCTACATCGAGGCGGGCGATCCACCCATGGAAGCGGCGCTCAAGGGTGCGGAGCAGATTGGCTTCACCATTCTCTCGCTGTCTGTGTCACTCATTGCCGTACTGATTCCGCTGTTATTCATGGG
>PLHP01000279.1 GCA_003138955.1 Acidobacteriaceae bacterium
GCGCCACCCCTCGACTTCACCCACACCCCTGCGCCATTTATTCGCCCTTCGGCCGGGTGCCACGCGTCTCGCGCTTTTCGAGACGTTGGATGCCGCGGGCGTCTTCACTTCCGCAATCTGACCCTGACCTTTTTCATCACATCCAGCCTGTGTGCGCCATCACAGACATCAAACCCGCCGAATGCAACAATATCTTCTTGACGGGCCGAGGCATAAGTATGTTCGTCTCCCGGACTCAGGTCTCACAGTGCTTTTGTTTGCTCTTTGATAATTATTTTTGAAGCAACCAGCGGGCGTCAGCACGCCGCCGAAACTATGGCTTTTAATAGAATTAAGCGAAAAATCGAGCTAAGTCCTTATTCCGGAATATTTTGAAAATAAGTCCTTTGCGCTCTAGATTTTGGCGGCCCGACACCCCCTAACCCAATGATTCCTATACGCAGGGGGGAGGGGTAGTGGTAAACACGGGTTAATACCTTTCACGTAAACATTCGCCGCTTCTTAAATCAACTTCATCTGTTTCGGCTCAGCAGTTGTGATCCGCACGCGCTCTACCCGGCGATCAGTCGAGTCGAGCACTTCGAACTTCAGGCCTTCGTCTTCGATGACTTCGCCTTTCTTGGGAATGCGTCCGGCGAGTTCGCTGACCAGGCCGGCGATGGTGGAGGATTCGTGGCCTTCGGGCCTCATGCCAAAGAGTTCATCGAGGCGGTCTACATCCATGTTGCCGGGGACTATGTAGGAGTGGTCGTTTTCCTGCACCACCTGGGCTTTCTCGTGCTCATCGCCGATTTCTCCTACGATTTCTTCTACCAGGTCTTCGATCGTTACAAGACCAGCTACGCCTCCGTATTCATCTACTACTATCGCCATGCGGATGTTACTGCGCTGCATCTCGCGCAGCAGGTCACTTACTAACTTGCTTTCCGGGACAAAGTAAACGTCGGTTCGCATCAGGGTCGCGACCGTGCGCGTATGCGCTTCGGAGTCGGGCACTTGCATCACATCCTGCGCGTGGAGAATGCCTTTGATATGGTGAATCGAACCTTCGTACACGGGGATGCGCGAGAAATGCTTGCCCCGGAGCAACTCGACCACCTGCTCGACGGTGTAATCGGATGGGACGGCTACCATCTCGGGCCTTGGCTTCATGGCCTCGCGAACCGTCTTGCCGCTGAACTCCACTACCGACTGGATCAGCTCGCGATCGCCTTCCTGGATGATGCCTTCTTCCTGTCCCGCTTCAATCAAGGCGTCGACGGCTTCGGAGGAGGTTTCCGGGCGCGCGTCGATGTGCTCGCGAGTGAGCGCGGTGACGGACTGGCAGAATCCGAGCACCAGGGTCACGGGCAGAACAAGGTAGATGAGCACGCGCAAAGGCAGCACCCAGTCCGCCAGCCAGCGTCCACGGGTGCGCGAAAAAAAGACGAAGGGCAGCAGGCGATTAAAAAAGATGATGATCAGCACCAGGCTCAGGGTAGCTTCGAGGACCTCGTAGGCGCTCCAGGCGCGGTCGCGGAAGACGGCGAAGCCGACGATCATGGCAATGGCCGCCGTGACCAGTTGTGTCAGAATGGCCATGGAGAGCGAGGCCCGCTGGCGCGCCACTCCTAGCCGCGGCTCTACAATCTGCTCGAAGGCGTCGATGTTATCCTGGAAATCGCGGGAGAGGAATTTGCCGATCTCCTGGTAGAGACGGTCGACGTAGGAGACCAGCGTCAGCAGGGCGAACAGGAGCGCGAGAGCTATGCCGACACCGATCATGGTTGGTGCTTCCTCCCGGCGCGCGGAGTCGCCGCTCTTTCGATGAGCCCCAGCGGAAGGCGGAGTTTCGCGCGCAACCGTTTTTCGCGCCCGGCCATCCTTCCATTGTCGCACTCGTGATCGTAGCCGCGCAGATGCAGGACGCCGTGCAACACTAAAATCTTAACTTCCTCGGCGGGTGAGTGTCCGAGGGCCCGCGCATTTTGCGCTGCGATCTCCGCTGAAATGGCGATTTCGCCCGCGAATTGTTTCCCGGCGCCGGGCTCCGCGGGAAACGACAGAACGTCGGTGGGTTGGTCTTTTCCGCGGAAACGGCGGTTCAGAGACTTCATCTCGGCGCTCGAAGTCAGCAGCACGTTGACCCCGCCCTTCAATCCCGCGGTGCGGCGGGCGCGCGCCACGAAACGGCGGAGCGCCAACTCGGTCAGATCCGTGACGCGCCTTTGAAAGATGACCAAGTTCCCTTCTCTACTGTCATCCTGAGCAAAGCGAAGGACCTGCTGTCTTGTCGGTGCAAGAAACAGCAGGTCCTTCGCCTCGCTCAGGATGACAATCCAAACCCTTATCGCGCTTAATTGCGCAGGTGCGGCTCTTCGGACCGTCCCGGCAAAGACGCGGGCCGCGGAGGAGGCTCGGCAATATCCGCCGGTGGCGCCCCAGATTTCGGTTCGGACTTTGGTTCGAGCAGCGACAACTGCTGCTCCGCCAGCCGCACTTTGTGTTCGTCGTAGGCGCGAATGATCCTCTGCACCAGGTGATGGCGCACCACGTCGCTTTCGTCGAAATGCACGAACGCGAGGCCGTTTACGCTTTGCAGGATTTCGACCGCTTCGATCAGGCCGCTGCGGCGCGCGCTGGGCAAGTCGATCTGGGTTACGTCGCCGGTGATCACCGCCTTGGAATTGAATCCCAGGCGGGTGACGAACATCTTCATCTGCTCGGAGGTTGTGTTCTGCGCCTCGTCCAGGATGACGAACGAATCGTTCAGGGTACGCCCGCGCATGAAGGCGATGGGCGCGATCTCGATGATATTTTTTTCGAGATAGCGTTCGACGCGTTCGGGCTCGAGCATGTCAAAGAGCGCGTCATACAAGGGGCGCAGATAGGGGTCGATCTTCTCCTGCAAGGTGCCGGGCAGAAAGCCGAGACGCTCGCCGGCCTCGACCGCCGGGCGCGCCAGAATGATGCGGTTGACCTGCTTGTTGAGCAGCGCCGAGATGGCCATGGCCACGGCAAGGTAGGTTTTGCCGGTGCCAGCGGGGCCTACTCCGAACACCATGTCGTACTGCTCAATGGCTTCGAGGTAGCGGCGCTGATTGGGGCTTTTCGGCTGGACGGTGCGCCGTCCAAAGGAACGCTGGCGCCCGGCTTCGGCCAGTCCGCGGAGAGTGGCGTTGGGATCGTTGACGACCATGCGCAACATGCTGCCCAAGTCGCCGTTCACGAACTGGTGGCCGGACTTCCGCAGATGCTCGTAGTCGGCGAATAACTGTTCGGCGCGGGCCACGTCGCGGGGCGCGCCTTCCAGTTCGATGCGATCCGAGCGCAGATCGATATTGATGTTCAGGCCGTCTTCGAGCACATGGAGATTTTCATCGCGCGTGCCGAACAGGGTCTCGATGTCAGGGGTGAGTGCAATGCTTTTCTTCATTCAGGGTTATCGCGCTGCCTCCTGCAGACGAACAGGGCTCACTCTTCGATTGGTGTTGCTGGGACTTGTGCTACCGGAATATGGGTTGGCGGGACGTGCCGTGCCGGATTCGGGCGCACCCGCGCCTGCGTTTTTTGCACGCAAATAGCTGGATGTTGAAACGGAGCAGACCGGATTGCGCACCCCGGCGGGGCGGTTACCAACCATTTGAGTTCAGCGTAGCGCGGGCGGGCGGGGTAGTCAATGGCTGCGCAGCCCGAGGGTGGTCCGGACGGCCTGTTCCCTTCCTTGACACTCGGTTTTTGGCCCTTTATTCTTAGTTATTGCTCCCTGAGAGACTTTC
>PLHP01000392.1 GCA_003138955.1 Acidobacteriaceae bacterium
GAAGTCGAACACCTGGTCGAACCGGGAGAACTCGATCCCGATCTGATTCATACGCCGAGTGTGTACGTGAAACGAATTTTTCAAGGCGAGCTGTTTGAGAAGAGAATAGAAAGACGAACGGTGAGAAAGCCCGTAGCAAGTAGCTAGCGGAAAAGTCGTCGGTCGGTGGTCGTTCGGGAATCACAGCGGATGCTCGGCGCTCGCCAACGACTAACGACCGACGACGTTTTCCCAGTCACCGGGCCAGAATCGAAGGAAACATGTCAACTTTGCCGAAGACCACAAAAGATACCGACAAACGCGAACGCATCGTGCAGCGCGTTGCCCGCGAATTGCGCGACGGATTTTACGTCAACCTCGGCATCGGTTTGCCGACGCTGATTGCCAACTCTGTTCCGCCGGGCCTGGACGTGATTTTTCAATCCGAGAACGGAATGCTCGGCATCGGGCCGTATCCCCTCGAAGGCACGGAAGACGCGGACCTGATCAACGCGGGGAAGGAAACGGTGAGCGAACTGGCGGGGACCGCCTACTTTTCGGGCGCCGATTCTTTCGCCATGATTCGCGGCGGCCATGTTGACCTCAGCGTATTGGGCGCGATGGAAGTCGACGAACTCGGCAGTCTTGCGAACTGGATGATTCCGGGCAAAATGGTCAAAGGCATGGGCGGTGCCATGGATCTGGTTGCGGGAGCGCGGCGCGTGATCGTCGCCATGGAACATGCGACCAAAGATGGGCAGCCGAAGATCCTGAAGAAATGCACATTGCCTCTGACTGGCGTGAAGGTCGTGGACACAATTGTCACCGAGATGGCCTATATCCGAGTCACACCAGAAGGCTTGCTGCTAGAAGAGATTGCTCCCGGCCTGACGGTAGAGGACGTCCAGAGAGCGACGCAAGCGAAGTTGCGGGTTAGTGCTGAGCTGAAGACGATGTAGGCGGTGAAGCTCAGTCAGCTTCCCGTTCTAGGCTCTGCGTGTGACCGGGCGGCCGCGGCCGCCCAGCCGGGCGAAGCCGGGCCCCTCGCCTGATGACACTAGCCAACGGCACTGCATTCCCCGTGCTATCGTAGAAATTCATGTCCACCGCACGACAAGAGCTGTTAGAAATGCTGGCGCACAAGTCATTTCGCTTGGGCGAGTTTCAGCTGTCGTCCGGCGGCACCAGCGACTATTACATCGATTGCCGCACCACTACGCTCGATGCCCGTGGCGCGCAACTGGTCGGCCAAGTCTTCCTTGATGAAATGCGCGGCCAAGGCTGGCACGCCGACGCCATCGGCGGGCTGACCTTGGGTGCCGACCCCATCGTCGTGGCCGTCGCCGTTATCAGCGGAACTCTGCACGGCTTTCTCGTGCGTAAGGCGGAGAAGCAGCACGGCACGGGCCAGCGCATCGAAGGCTTTCGCAAAGAAGGTGCGCGCGTGGTGATCGTGGACGATGTGTGCACCACCGGATCTTCCACTGTGCAAGCCATACAAGCCGCCCGCGATTTCGGCTTCAAAGTGGTCGGCGTCATGTGCCTCGTCGAGCGCCAGGAAGCCCACGGCCGCCCCAGTGTAGAAAGCGCCGCCGCGCCCGCAAACTTCATCTCGATCTTTACCTCAAACGATGTGCGAAAAGAGCATTTAGCAATTAGCACTTAGCATTTGGCCGCGAACAGCAAACGACCAACGACCAACGACGAACGACCAACGACTGACCCATGATCCAAACTCTCGAATGGACCGCCCATGGCGTAGTCTTCATCGACCAGACGAAGCTGCCCACTGAGGAAGTGTACGTAACCTGCACCACGCACCAGCAGGTTGCCGACGCAATTCGCAACATGGTTGTACGCGGTGCGCCCGCCATTGGCGTTGCCGCCGCCATGGGCATCGCGCTGGGCGTGAAAAATTCCAAAGCGGAGAACGCCGCCGATCTCAAAAAAGATTTCGACCAGATCTGCGAAATCATCCGGCAGACGCGCCCCACCGCCGTCAACCTTTTTTGGGCGATCCGCCGCATGACGGAAAAGTTTGAATTTCTGCGGATACGCCCCATCGCGCACATCCAGCAAGCGTTGATTGAAGAAGCCCAGCGCATGCACGCCGAAGACATCGCCGCCAACCAGGCCATGGGACGCCACGGCGCAACCCTGATGCCGTCAAGCGGCGGCGTGCTCACCCATTGCAATGCCGGAGCGCTCGCCACCGCGGGTTACGGCACCGCGCTCGGAGTCATCCGCGCGGCCGTCGAGCAAGGCAAGAAAATTCACGTCTATGCCGACGAGACGCGTCCCTTTCTGCAGGGCTCGCGCCTCACAGCGTGGGAACTGATGAAAGACGGCATCCCCACCACTGTCATCTCCGACAACATGGCGGGAGTCATGATGCAGCAAGGCAAAATCGGAGCCATCGTAGTCGGTGCCGACCGCATCGCCGCCAACGGAGACGTGGCCAACAAGATCGGCACCTACACCGTCGCTGTCCTTGCCAAAGAGCATGGCATCCCGTTCTATGTTGCGGCGCCGATTTCAACGGTCGATCTCGACACGCCCGACGGCAGCAGGATTCCCATCGAGCAGCGCAACGCGAGAGAAGTTACGCACATCGCCGGCAAGCAGATGACGCCTGACGGAGTTGAAATCGAGAATCCTGCGTTTGACGTGACTCCTGCAAAATATGTAGCCGCTATCATTACCGAACGCGGCATTGCCCGCGCGCCGTATGAAAACTCCCTGCGCGATTTGGCTGCAGAGATTCCGAAGCACCCCTGAACCTTACGAACACCTGTCACGGTTTAGGCTAAAAACTCTGCAAGAAGAATGGAAATTCGGGGGGGTGCCCCCCTACCTAAAATAGGTTAAGTTATTGATAGTAAATCTGTTATAAGTAAAGTCTTCAAAAGATTGGACTTAGCTGCGAATTCTGCGGTTTGGCGTACACTTTAGAGTGCTCGGCAGTGGCTCATTTTGCCAAAAACGTTCGCCACAAAGGGCACCAAGGTTCACGAAGGAACGGCTAGAAAAAATGTGGCAATCATGGCGTTCGTGTCCGAGGGAGCATGGCCAAACTGGGTCACCACGCACTCTGCTTCCATGTAGTTGTCGTAATTGTCAAAGAGCCGATGGTTTGAGGCGGATGATGCGTCTCGTCTCTGGAGATGTGCGCACTTCCCGATGGTGCACTGTCGAGGAATCATCGCACCGATTATGGTGCATGTCTGTGATGGCGGTACGGGAAAAATGTGATGAAAAAATCGGGTAGTGCGGAACTTGGCGAAAGGCGGAAGCCGCTCCCCAGTGCGATATTGAGGCTGGAACAATCTGCAATTTAGTTAGATGGATCCCGCTAGACCCTCGCGACTGGGGTCGCTGAGTGAAATCGGGATGTTTCGCCAACTGGGATGCGACTTGCCTGTTTTGAGGCACCCGTTCCCAATCGGCCGCACCGTCCGTTCAACGTTCCAGAGGCAACAGGTACGTGGGGTTGCTCTCGAACGCGCTGCCAAAGACTTGCCTATCGGCTTCACGCATATCCCAAGCGATAACCGAAGTCGGTGTGATCTGGATTGTCACATCATCCCACGATGCGAACACTGGACCGACTCGGGGGTCCGCGAGTGCGGCGTCGCTCAGATACTTGGCATGAACCCGCCCATTCCACTTCCGTGACGGTTCACCCGTCAAGATCTGTGCGGTGCCTACGATGTTTATGCCGCATGATGCCGCGGGGTCGCGGGAGTCGATCATTAACGAGATTTTGGGCGTGGACTGCAGATTTCGAACCTTGCGGGTGCGCGTGGACGTGGCTATATAAATATGCGCACCATCAAACCAGTACCACACCGCAACCATGTGGGCGGAGCCGTCTGGGGCCTTCGTTGCGAGCGACGCGATGTAACGGCCTTCCAGCAAGTGCCGAACGAGAGAGTCCGAAAGAGAAGCCATAGCAAAGAGCCCCCACTAAACCCGAGCCACGGCAATGTCTTCCACAGAGTGCAAATCCACAGAGGCATTGATCGTGGCGAACCAAGATCTTATCTTCACGGGGGCACTTTTGAAAACAGGCGATACCTGCTCGCGACCCCGGTCAATAGTGAAATCGGGATTTATCGTCAACAATCCCAACCATCTTGCAAAGAGACTGCGCAGTATAATAAGCGTGTTCAGGGTTGCGATGCTCTCTGCTGTCGCAAATCGGCTTCTCTAATCAACTTCTCTAATCAACTTCTTTTCTCTTTCTCAATTCGATAGCGGAGGAAACAATGCCCCACGATCTGGATCACGAGCAAGACCGTCCTCAACCTCATCAACATAATTGCGGAAGCCTCTTCGGATGCGGCGAAGAGCAGGGCACAGGTGTGCTCCGCGAAGACATCAAGGATGCCGCTTTCACCAAGCGAGCCGCGGACCGGCTCCTGCACATGGACGAGATGAATCAGGAGCAACTCGACGGCTATCTGAACGCGCGCGGTGTTTCCCGTCGCCGGCTGCTGCGCGCCAGCGGCTTTATGGCCGCGCTGGCGGGAATCGGGCCCTGGTTTAATAAACTGGCGTTTGCCAAGGGCGTCGGCGCCGCGGATATGGCAGTCGGAGCCGTGGCTGGCTTTGCAGCAGCGCCGAACAAAGAAAAGAAAGATAAAGAAGAAGGCCGCGTCCACGTCGTCGAGAGCAATGATAAGACCGTGCGCCTGGGAGTTTACGACACTACGCTCGATCCGATCCTCAAAGTCGATTCTGGAGATACCATCAGCTTTCCCGACACATGGTCGCACTTCCTGAACCAGATGCAGCCGGGCGTTCCCGTCGAAACCCTGGCGAAGCTCCGGCTTAGCAATCCGGGACATGGGCCACACTCGATCATCGGTCCCATCTACGTCAACGGCGCCGAGGCGGGCGACGTGCTGGAGGTGCGCTACAAGCGCATTCGTCCGTTTGACTGGGGAGCCGTATTCAATAATCCGGGGTCGATCGGAACCGGCTTGCTGGCGCAGGATTTCCCGGAAGGGCAGGTGAAATACCTGAAGCTCGATGTGCCCGGCATGACGGCAGAGTTTAACAAGAACATTCATGTGCCGCTCAAGCCCTTCCAGGGGACGCTGGGCGTGGCTCCGCCCGACGGTTTTTATCCTCCACTGAGTCCGGGAGTGACCAGTTCCGTTCCTCCGGGCCCGCATGGCGGTAATGTCGACCTGAGCGAAATGGTCGAAGGCTCGACCATGTTCATTCCGGTGTGGAAGCCGGGAGCGCTGATCTATACGGGCGATTCCCATGCGGTGCAGGGCGACGGCGAAATCTGCCTTACCGCACTGGAAACGCGCATGAAGGAATTGCGCATCCAGGTGGTGCTGCACAAACAAAAGAATTTTGCGTGGCCAATGGCGGAGACGGAGACGCACTGGATCATGCTGGGCCTGGACAAGGATCTCAACGTGGCCATGACCTCAGCTGCGCGCAATGCCATCAATTTCCTGGCTACCCGCGCCGATCTCACCAAGCTCGACGCCTATGCGTTGTGCAGCATCGCGATCAGTTTCCGGGTGACGCAGGTGGTGGACATCGTGCGCGGGGTGCACGCCATGATCCCGAAGAGCCTCTTTGCCGCCGACCTGCGCAAGCAGATCGTTGTCGTGTAACGGCGCCGCGAACATCGGAGTCGGTGGCTTCAATGTAGCGCCGCCGTACCGGCGGCGCTACACGTCTAGTGCGCTCTCTCGGCCACCAGCACGACGAAGGAATCCGGCTCGATTTTTCTGTTTTCGCGGGTGCCGCTTACGTTGGCCGTCACGGTGAAAAGGTGGTGTGTTTTTTCGAAAACCGCTCCTGAGCCCAAACCAACCTGCTCCTGACCTGCCCCCCAGAAATTA
>PLHP01000066.1 GCA_003138955.1 Acidobacteriaceae bacterium
GTGCGGCGATGGCCGCGGATTTCGGCTTCATCGCGCACTCCGCCGAGCGACATGCGGACGAACTTGCGGCCGGTGGCTTTGGCGATCGACATTCCGAGCGAAGTTTTGCCCACGCCGGGAGGTCCGACGAAGCACAGAATCGAGCCTTTGGGATTTTTCACCAACTGGCGGACGGCGAGAAATTCCAGGATGCGCTCCTTGATTTTCTCCAGGCCATAATGATCTTCGTTCAGAGTTTTTTCAGCACGCGTGATGTTGCGGATTTCCTTCGAGCGCTTCTTCCANNGCCAGCAGCCAGTCCAGATAATTGCGGGAGACGGTGGACTCCGCCGACATGGGCGGCATCGCTTCCAGCTTTTTCAGTTCCTGGATCGCCTTGTCGCGAACATCCTTGGGCATGCCCGCGGCGTCGACCTTCTTTTTCAGTTCGTCGAATTCGCTCTTTTCGCCCCGTCCCAGTTCTTTCTGTATGGCCTTGATTTTCTCGTTGAGGTAATACTCTTTCTGCGCCTTTTCCATCTGCCGCTTCACGCGCGACTGGATGGTGCGGTCCATATTGAGCTTTTCGATTTCCACGTCGAGCACGTCGCCGATGCGGTTCAATCTTTCCGCGGGATCGAAGATTTCGAGCAAGCCCTGCTTTTCTTCGATCGAGAGCTGCAAGTTGGCGGCGATGGTGTCGGTCAGCTTCGCCGGATCTTCCATGCGCACGGCCGCGATCATGGTTTCATAGTTCAGCGACTGGCAGAGCTTTACATATTGCTCGAACATGCCGGTGACGCGCTGCATGCCGGCTTCAATCTGCGCCGTTGTTTCGGTGGCATAACGAGCGACCCGCACGGTGGCCTGCAGATAGCCTTCGGTTTCGACGACCTGGAGGATCTTGCCGCGCTCGATGCCTTCGACCAGCACCTTGATGTTGCCATCGGGCAGTTTCAAGCTCTGCACAATGTTGACGATGGTGCCTACCTGGAAGATGTCTCCGGCTTTGGGTTCGTCGATCGAGGCATCGTGCTGGGTGGCGAGAAAGATCTTCTTATCGCTGGCCAGAGCTTCTTCGAGCGCGCGCACGCTCGACTCCCGGCCCACCACGAAGGGAGTCATCATGTACGGAAAGATGACCACGTCCCGAATGGGCATCATGGGCAGTTTCTTGCTCTCGAACTTTTCCTTGGGGTTCGGCAACACACTCTCCCGTCTCTGGGCTTATAAAGTCGTTGGTAGTTAGTCTTTAGTCGTTGGTCCCCAGTCATTCGCCATTTCAGTTCGCGAACGACTAGCGACTGACGACCAACGACTAGTTTAGCTTGCCGCTTTCTCGATCATGGCCAGCGAAACATTCCGCTTCTCCACCATCTCGCGGGTCACTTCAAATTCCTTAACCTTCTTCTGGCTGGGCAGACTATACATCAATTCCAGCATGAGCTCTTCGAGAATCATGCGCAAGCCGCGAGCTCCAACTTTACGCGCCATTGCCTGACGCGCTATCGCGCGGTTGGCGTCATCGCTGAACTTCAGCCGCACGTTTTCAAACTCGAACAGACGCTGATATTGTTTCACAATCGCGTTCTTTGGGCGCGTCAGAATTTCGACCAGCGCGTTTTCATCCAGCTGCTGCAGCACTCCCATCACCGGCAGGCGCCCGACAAACTCGGGGATCAGCCCGAACTTGATCAAATCCTCGGGCTGCGCTTCCGAGACCAGTTCAAAGTTGCGCAGCGCGGCCAAGCCCGCCTCGGTCTCCGTATCTTCACCCATGCGGAACCCGAGAGCCTTCTTGCCGATGCGCCGGCCAATAATTTTTTCCAGGCCGACGAAGGCGCCGCCGCAAATGAAGAGGATGTTCGTGGTATCGACGGGCGTGAACTCCTGGTGCGGATGCTTGCGCCCGCCCTGCGGCGGAACGTTCGCGATCGTGCCTTCCAGAATCTTGAGTAACGCCTGTTGCACGCCTTCGCCGGATACGTCGCGCGTGATCGAGGGGTTCTCGTCCTTGCGCCCGATCTTGTCGATTTCGTCGATATAGATGATGCCCGTCTGGGTGCGGCTCACGTCGCCTTCGGCCGACTGCAGAAGCTTAAGAATGATGTTCTCGACGTCCTCGCCCACGTAACCGGCCTCGGTCAGCGTGGTTGCGTCCACGATGGCGAAGGGCACATCGAGCATGCGGGCGAGGGTTTGCGCCAGCAGGGTCTTGCCCGTTCCGGTTGGCCCGATCAGCAGGATGTTCGACTTGGTCAACTCCACGCCGTCGCCGGTGCGCTGGCGGTTCATGTAGATGCGCTTGTAGTGGTTATAGACGGCGACGGCCAGCTTCTTCTTGGTCTGCTCTTGTCCGATAACGTACTCGTCGAGGAACGTCTTCACTTCCTGCGGCTTGGGCAGTTGGTTCGGGACGGCAGCGGCAGGGGTCGTGGTGCGGTCGTCTTCGAGGATCGAATTGCAGACGGCTACACACTCGTCGCAGATGTATGCCCGGGGATAGTCGCTCGGCGACGAGATCAGCTTTGCTACTGCGTCCTGCGCCTTGTGGCAGAACGAACAGCGCAACATCTCATCCGAACCCGATCTGGTTTTCACTCGGCCTTACTCCTTTTCTGGCGGCCTGGCGGTTGCTGGCTTGCTGCTCCAGGCCGAGACGCGGCAAGCCGCGGCTCTACACTGCTTCGCGAACTGCCGACCCTATATTAAGACTCGCTCTCTATCTCGTCTTATAGATGATATCGTCAATGATTCCATATTCCTTAGCCTGCTGCGAATTCATGATGAAGTCGCGCTCCACGTCCTTCTCCACTTTATCCAGTTTCTGGCCGGAGTGCTTGGCCAGTAACTGATTAGTAATCTCCCGCATGCGCAGAATTTCGCGGGCATGAATGTCAATGTCGGTCGCCTGCCCGGAGAGTCCGCCCATCGAGGGCTGGTGGATCAGGATGCGCGAATTGGGCAGCGCCAGCCGCTTCTTGGCTTCGCCCGCCGAAAGCAGCAACGCCGCCATGGAAGCGGCCTGACCGATGCAGATCGTGGTTACGTCGTTCTTCACGTACTGCATGGTGTCGTAGATTGCCATGCCCGCCGTGATCGACCCGCCCGGCGAGTTGATGTAGAGCTGGATGTCTTTCTCCGGGTCTTCCTGGGCCAGGAACAGCATTTGGGCGATCACCAGGTTGGCGATATTGTCATCAATGGGCGTGCCAATAAAGATGATGTTGTCGCGGAGCAGCCGGGAATAAATGTCATAGGCGCGTTCGCCCCGCCCCGTCGACTCGATCACCATCGGTACCAGCATCATTTGTGGGTCTTTCGTGTTCACGTTCACCCTTTCCACACTCCAGCCCGGAAGTCGGTGTCGCGGCGGCTTAGGGGGGATCGAAATGGTCCGCGTTTTTACGCGGACTGGTGATACAGAAAATCGAGGGTCTTTTCGTTGCGGATTCTTGTCCGGATTCTATCGAGGCCCCCATCCTGTGTCAAACGAGCGCGTACTGCTTCAGACGTCTGTTTTGATTGTTTGGCCAGCGCTTCGAGTTCGTGATCGAACTCTTCATCGCCGACCTGGATATTTTCTTCCGCGGCCACTTTTTCAAGCAACAGCGCAGCTTTTACATCGTGAACCGCCTGCTCGCGTTGTCCCGCGCGCAGACGCTGCAAGTCCATTTTCTTCATCTGCTCGGCGGTCAGGCCCTGCGCCGCCAGCGCGCGCAGTCCCCGCTCCAGACGGATGTCAATCTGTTGTTCGATCAGCGAATCGGGAACCTCAAAATCGTTGCGCTGAATCAGTTCTGCGACCAGCTTGTCCTTGGCCGCATGTTCGGCTTCATGCTTGCGCTCGGATTCCATTTGCTCCCGAACCGTCTTCCGCACATCGTCTATCGTCTGGAATTCGCCCAGTTGCTTGGCGAACTCGTCGTTCAGTTCCGGCAGACTCTTCTGTTTGATCGACTGCACCTTCACCGTGTAACTGAATGTCTTCCCTGCCAGGCGCTTGTCCTGCGTGTCTTCCGGGTAGTTCACGGCGAAGGTCCGCTCATCTCCGGCGATTGACCCGCGCAGGTGTTCGGTGAATTCCGGCATGGTGTTCTTACCCGCGATTTCGACCAGCACTTCATCCATGTGAACGGGCTGGCCTTCGGCGGACTTTCCTTCGCCGGACTTTTGTTCGCCGGGCTTTGGGTCGGCGGACTTTGCTTCGGCCTTGGGATTGCCGTCGAGCGAGACCTGAGCGAAATCGCCATCGGCGAGGGCGCGGCCCTCCACCGGATTGAAGTTGGCATGACGCTCGCGCAGATCGGCCAGCGCCTGCTCCACATCGGCTTCGGAAACCGCGATCTCCGGTTTATCGGCGCGCAGCTCTTTGTAGCCTTCCAGCTGGATTTCCGGCAACACCTCAAAGGCGGCCTTGAAGCGCAGCGGTTCGCCCTCATGCAGGTACAGGTCCGTCACCCGCGGCTGTGATACCGGATGCAGGCTCAGCCTCTCGGCCTCCTGCCGGAAGAACCGCGGGACGAGCGCCTCGACCATGTCGGTCTTGATCTCTTCCGAAAAACGCTGGCGAATAATCGACGCCGGAACATGGCCGCGCCGGAAGCCGGGAATGCGCGCCACCTTCTGATACTTCTGGATCAGCGCATCGGTCTGCCGGTTGACATCCTCGACCGGAATCTCAACCGCAATCTCGCGCTTGGTGGCGCTGGCTTTGGTCGTACTTTCCGGGGTCGGGCTTTCCTTGGCCGGGCTTTCCTTGGTGGTACCGTCTTTGATCTCAGCAGGGCTCACAATTACCTTTCCCGTGCGGCGGCAGAGTCGGGAGGGAAGGGGCTCCGCGGCGACGCCTTGTGCCATAAGCTTGAGTGTAAAGACTCCCGAAGAGCAACGTCAAACGGGGGAGGATTATATGCTGCCCACCAAAGTAATCAATGTGACTTCGGGAGGGCAGTTCAGACGCACCGGAGGAAACACAACGCCAATCCCGCGGTTCGTGTAAACCTGAAGGTCGCGCACCCGGTTCAGACCGAAGGGGTACTTCCTCCCGAGATGCGGCAGGATGGGAGCGCCGTAACCGGGAATGCGAACCTGCCCGCCATGGGAGTGTCCGGATACCTGAAGATCGACGGGATGCTTTGCGGTGCGATCCGCAAAATCGGGTTCATGCACGGCGACAATCGTGGTCTCGGTTGGCGGAACTCCCTGCAGCGCCTTATTCAGGTCATTCGCGTGTTCATAAACGTCGTCTACGCCCACGATCCAGANNCCGTTCCAATGATCGTGGTTACCAAGAATCGAGACCACCCGAGTTCCTGGCAAAGTTCCTGGCAAAGTTCCGGTCATTTGCTGAAGGACTTCGGCGCAGGGCTCGGCGTGGCGGGCGCCCTCCGGTCCATTGGGCATAGCAAGCGGGTGCGAAACGAAATCGCCGACAAGAATGGTGAGATCCGGTTTTAGCGAGAGGGCAAGTCGAACGGCGCGTTCCACCTGAGGCTTCCCTACGTACGGTCCAAAGTGCATGTCGCCCATCACGACGATGCGAAATCCATGGAACGCTTCCGGCAAACGTCGCAGGTGAATGCCGATCTCGTCAACGACGGGGGCATGCGGTTCGATTAGGAAACCATCCACTGCGGCGACGGCGCCCAGCCCCACCGCCCCGAATAAAACCTGACCAAGAAATCGTCGACGATCCAAGAGTTGCGCTGGCCTCAGAAGAATTTGTAATTTGGTAACTTGTAATTGGTAATTTGAACCCAACTGGCTTCAGAATACCAATTACAAATTACAAATCGCAAATTACAAAATGCCCGTCCCCACCTGGCTCAAAGTTCTGAACGCGGAAGTCATCGCCTGCACGCGCTGTCCGCGTCTGGTCGAATATCGCGAGCGCATTGCCCGCGAGAAGCGCCGCGCTTACCGCGACTGTGAGTACTGGGGCAAGCCCGTTCCCGGCTTCGGCGATTCCCATGCCCGCGTCCTGGTGCTCGGACTCGCTCCCGGCGCCCACGGCTCGAATCGCACCGGCCGCCCGTTCACCGGAGACGCCTCCGGCAAATTCATGTACCCGGTGCTCTATGAAACTGGATTTGCCAGTCAGCCGACGGCGACCGACCGGCACGATGGGCTCGTGTTGACTGGTCTCTACATTACCGCCGCCGCCCGCTGCGCGCCGCCAGACAACAAGCCTCTGCCCGAGGAACTGGCCAACTGCGCTCCGTTTCTGGAGCGCGAAATCGAGGGACTTAAAGATCTGCGCGTCATCGTTGCCCTGGGAAGAATCGGATTTGACGCCTATCTCAACTATCTGCAGCGAAGAAAGATGATCGGCGGCAAGCGGGACTATGAATTCCGCCACGGCGGCGAATACGCCCTGCCCGATGGGCGCGTCCTCTTAGCGTCCTACCACCCCTCCAATCAGAACACGCAGACGGGAAAGCTGACCAAAGAGATGTTCCAAAGGATTTTCAAGCGAGCGCGTGAACTGGCCGATGAATCAAGCGGGCGGATCTCGCGGTAACGGACACCTCTGGGCCGGCAAGGGGGTCTCGTCGCTACGGGATGTGCCGCCCCTACTTAATTACATTGGAAATCGGAAGCGGGGCTCGCACTTCAAAATCCGACGAACACCGGTTCCGGATCGAGCAGAATCCCCCACGCTTCCTGCACGCCGCGCTGAATTTCATCTTTCAGCCCGACAATATCGCTCGCTCTCGCGCCTCCGCCGTTGATCAGCGCCAGCGCATGTTTGTTCGAAATCCCGGCCGCTCCTGCGGCGTATCCCTTGGAGAACCCCGCGTGTTCCACCAGCCATGCCGCCGAAACTTTGTGTTGCGCATCGAGAGCGGGGTAGCTGGGAATCTCGAGCGCTTTGGATGCGGCGCGCTCGGCTAGTTCTTTGAATTGCGCTGCGCTGAGCACGGGATTTTTGAAGAACGATCCAGCGCTGCGGCAATCGTCGTCTCCGGGAACAATCAACATGCCTTTGCTGCGGCGTATTTCGCGCACCGCCGCGCGGGTTTCGGCGAGCGATAGCGGCGTCTTTTTTGGGGCGAAGTGTTTTTGCAAATCGGCATATTTCAGAGTCGGAGCCCCTCCCCGCTGCAACCGGTAATTCACCCGCAAGATAATGTACCGTCCGCGTTCCGTGCCGTTAAAGATGCTGGCGCGATAACGGAATCCGCAAGCCGGCTTGGGCAAAACCACAATGCGGTCTCCTTTCAAGTCGAGCGCGCGCACCGATTCGATCGTGTCGGCGACCTCCTGCCCATAGGCGCCGACGTTTTGCACGGGCGTGCCGCCGACGCTGCCCGGAATACCGCTCAGGCACTCGACTCCCGCGCAATTCTGCGCGACCGCCTGGGCGACAAAGTCATCCCAGTTGACGCCTGCGCCCACGCTGAAGAGCACGGCGTTACCCGTGGCGCCGGTTGCGCCTGGGCTGGTTGCAGGTGGACTGGCGATGCCGCCGATCGCGATTCTCAGCACCAGCCCCGGCCAACCCGAGTCGGCGACCACCAGGTTGCTTCCTCCGCCCAGCACGAACAGCGGGAGGGATCGCGTTTTCGCGAACTGCGCGGCCTCCCGCACCTCGTCTTCTCTCCGCAGTTCCGCAAAGTAGCGTGCCGCCCCGCCCACCTGCAAGGTGGTCAATGGCGCCAGCGGAACGTTTTCCTGAATCGTCATAGCGCTAATTTCGCTGTATATCGAGTTGAGCATCTCATGTCTGCCTCGGCAGGCATATTGAGAACGCAGCTACATTTCTTCTTCGACCACCGTGTGGAAGCGGGGCTGCGCCCCGCTTGGACGGGGCAGATCCCCGTCCCCACACAGGAAAGCTCAAGACTATAGGGAACCCGGCCGAGCCAATCCGTCACAAGTATAAGTAAGCTGGATCACAGCGCGGATCGGCTGGATTGTCGGATCATGAATCCATAAGTCGGTGAGACCGTGGAGTACTCGAAATGACGACAGAACTGCATCTGACCGCAGCCATAAGCCATGATCTGGACGAGTCGCTCACTCCCGCGCAGAAAGACGCGCTGCAGCGTGCCGTTGCCAAGATTGTCGCGTTGGGCGAACAAACAGGGGTCACCGCGGATGAGATGATTGAGTTGCTGAAGGCGGGCCTGACCGTCGGTGAACTGCTGGAGTACCTGGCGGCTCGCGCCGGAGAAGTTGCCTGAACTGGAGCCAGGTTTCAAAGTTCAAGTTCCGCCAAGGCCAGATCCTGGTTCAGACTTGAAACTCTGAAAACCTTGAAACTCTGAAGCCTGGCCCTTAAGCGTTTGCCGCCGGCCTTGTGATTGGGTAATCTCTAGCGATGCTGTCTCGCCCGGGAATCGGCATCTCTCGAAGGATGCGCGTCGCGCCGTCCAACAAGGCGTTTTTCTTGCAGCTGCCGCTTTGCGCGTTGATTGTTTTCGGGTTGGCCGCGTTCGGCTCGACAACGGTGGTATCCGCCCAGGAACCGGCGAAGCCGCAGCCTCAGACGCAACCTCAGACGCAGCCCAGCCCTTCTCCGGCCGCGCTACCTCCCGCCGATCAGGCTCCGAGTGCTACGGCGCCACCTGCGCCTGTGGCCTTGTACAATCTGCTGCAGAAGAAGTCCATCGTTTTCCCCGACATCGCTTACAGTACGGAACGGCTTTCGGCGGGGCAAAAATTTAAGCTGTCCGTGGACAACAGCGTTTCCGTGGACTCGTTCACATGGGCATTGCTCGGTTCGGCGGTGGGCCAGGCGGCTGATTCGCCAACCGGCTACGGACAAGAGTGGGGTGGATATGGGAAGCGCTTCGGGTCTGATATGGCCCGGCAGGCGTCCGGCGAATTCTTCGGGACGTTTCTGCTGGCTTCGGCGCTGCACGAGGATCCGCGTTTCTATGCGGAGATTCATCCAAAGTTTTTTCACGCCGTGAAGTATTCGCTGCAACGGGTTTTCATCATGCGCAGCGATGACGGTCGCGATATCGTCGCCTGGTCAAGGCTGGGCGGGCCGCTGATGGCCGAGGGCCTGGCGAACGTATACTGGCCGGACCGGAACCGCACCGTCGGAGATACCTTGTTTCGTTATGGTCTGGATTTGGCAAGCCGCGCGGGCGGAAACATGCTCCGCGAGTACTGGCCGGTTTTGTTAGCGAAGATCAGCCACGCTCCCCGGCCGGTCGCCGGGGGCAACTGAGGGCAGGGAAAAGGCAGGCTTTCGTTTTCTGCATGCGCATCTAAGTGAAGAACCGCGATCGTGGCAGAAACTATCATCGCCGAACTATCGTCGCAGAACTATGGCTTGACCAACGTGGCTCTGCGGCCTTTGGCTTTACGACTTTGGGTCCAGGAAACAGGAGATCGAGATTGAGGAATCGGATACTCTTCTTACTTGCCTTTTGCGGGTTCATCGCATCGGCTTCGGCACAATCGGATTTCAATCGTTTCAACTTTACTGCGGGCGCCGGGTTTGGCCTGGGCCGCGGCGAGGTTGCCGATTTTGTCGGGAACTCTTTCCAGGGAGTGGTCGGAGGCGGCGTGAACTTCAGCCGCTTGTTTGGCGTGGATGCCGAATACATGTACTACGACCTCAACTTAAAGTCCACCGTGAGCCAGAGTCAGAGCTTGAACAACTCCAGCGCCCATATGCAGTCGATAAGTCTGGACGGCATCGTCAACGTGCCCCGCCATTTCGGCAAACTCGGCGCCTATGGAATTTTCGGCGTAGGTTTCTATGCGCGCACCGCTTCGGCGAACCGAGAATTGCTAACGCCCCCTATAGCTTGCGAACAAACATGGAGTCGCTGGTGGGGTATTGATTGCTACAACGGCGTTCTTCAGGGCCAGCAATTGCTGTCCTCGTACACCAAGGTCGCGGGCGGCTTCAACTATGGCGGCGGAGTGACGTATCCTCTGTACCATCGCCACAGTGTCAAGCTCTACGTCGAATGGCGCTACCATCGGGCTTATCAGGCCGACGGCAAGACCATCGTCATGCCCATCACGATTGGGCTGCGCTGGTGACGAGATTGCACAGCGGGGTTGATTCTAGCTGACCGCTGTCAGCTCTCAACTGTCAGTTCTTAGCTGCTGGCTATTGGCTTCTGGCAAACGACCCTCTCGTTGCTCGCGACGTTTCTTCCAATGCTCTTTTCTTAGAGCGATGCGCTTATACGATGCCGGCGTTTTTCCGCGGCCTGAGACGCGGCTAGCCGCGTCTCTACGGTTGGCGGGCCCTCGGCGATGGCAGTCCGCGGAAGCCCAGGGCGGCCAGGGAATAGAGGAGAGCGGCTACTACGAGGAGCGCCTTCATTCCTGTGATCAGCGACAGGTTTTCCAGCAGGCCACCGACTACGGCTCCGAGCATGTTGGCGCCGAGGGCGGCGGCGGGAGAGTCCGCCGAGCGGAATTCGGAAGCGAACAACAAGCCGGCAAAGAAAACCGGGATGGCGAAGATCAAGGCAGCGAAGGAGCCGACCAAGGCCGCCGAGCCGGGAATGCGGTTGAAGGGGACGAAGTAGGCGCAGGCGATGCCGGCGAGGATCCCGATCAGGGTCCAGGCGCGCGGCCACGCGCGTTGTTGTCTTTCAATGACGAAATTAGCGAGGAGAAGGGCGGAGAGAATCGCGGCGATCACGATGCCGTTGACTTGCCATGTGGTCCCAAAATACAGAGCCAGCCGGCTGACGACTTGCGTTTCGAGCAGCAGGAATCCGGCGCCCATGCTGAAGAAGAACAGCGATGGGACGCGGCTGCGGGCTTCGGGAATCTGAAAATAAAGAACGGCCGCGAGCAGAATGACGAGCGCGCTGAGCAGGT
>PLHP01000100.1 GCA_003138955.1 Acidobacteriaceae bacterium
TCCACTATCGTCTTCCAGGCAAGCTTGAACTTTTGCTTCGAGGTGAGGGGAACTGCATTGGGGACGTAGCTGACATAGAAATTTGGAATAACGCCAAGCACACGCTGCTTCTCTTCAACCTTGATCTCCTCTTCTGCCACTTCGGTCTGTGAGACTTCGACCCGCACCTCAGCGCTATCGGACGCAATCGCCAACGCGATCGGCGGAACCATGTAGTTCTCCCCCGAACGCACCATTCCCGAGAATGTTTGTGTCGCGAAGCCCCCCGACGTAATCGTGAGCTGGAAAGGTCCGGGAGCGATGTTGGCAAAGGAGAATTGCCCATCGTCGTCCGATAGCACCTCTTGGTTTAGGGATTGATCTTCGCCAGTACCAGTAAGCCTCACCCGGGCTCCGGTCACGACAGCTCCACTTTGATCAACCACCGTTCCGCTGATGCTTCCGGGCAATCGCTGTCCGGGCACTTGCTCGCCAGCTGAGGCTGTCCCCCGCTGTTGAGGACCATGTTCCGGATCAGGCACAGGCGTTTGCTGAGGCGTCTGTCCTAAAGAGAACGACATCCAACCCAGAGTGACAAACGCAAGAACTATGAGTCCAGATCTGAATTGGAGCGCCATGAATGACTTAACTTTATCCTCTTCCGCACTTCCTATCCAAATCGCTAAAGATGTGAGATCATAAATTCATGAACGAAGGGCCGGATTTGACTCCGGCCTTTTTCTATTGCGACGAAACCCGGCTCGCGCTTCTGGCGCGGGCCATTTTCTTTGTAGGAGAAAGTTGGAGGAGAACAATGACTGAATTTCGAGGAAACCGCGTCACTCACGAATACACGCAAACCAATGCCGCCCCGCCGGCGGAGGTCTTCCCGTTGTTATGTCCAGTACGAGAAACCGACTGGGTTCCGGGATGGCAATACCGGATGATCTATTCCCTTTCCGGAGTCGCGGAAGCCGGCTGCGTGTTCGCAACCCCGAACGAGAATGGCTCGGAGACAATCTGGGTTGTCACCGAGTACGATCCCGCCGCATTGCGCGTCGCCTTCGTCTGGGTGAATCCGGGCTTGGTGACAGCACGGATCGGAATCTCGCTAGTCGGCAACTCGCAAGGTACCACGGACGCACGAATCTGCTACATCTACACTGGGCTGTCGGACGCGGGCAATCGAGAGGTAGAGCGCTATAACCAGGATTGGTTCGGTCACAAAATGCAAAGCTGGGAAAAGGCGATCAATCACTATTTGAGGACCCGAAAGCTGCTGGATGCTGCTGCGTGGGAATAAGAAGGATGCAATCACGCCGCAGTCTTTCAGAGCCTCTGAATTGCAGCGTACACTCTTCGTAAATGCCCACCCTTTCATCCTCCGATCGTGTATTCATTCTTGCCGGGGCTGGAGTAAGCGCGGAGAGCGGCATTCCAACCTTCCGTGGCGTGGGTGGCCTCTGGCGCAATTACCGGATCGAGGAGGTCGCCTCCCCCGCAGCGTGGCGCCGCGATCCCCGGCTGGTGTGGGAGTTCTATTCCATGCGTCGGCGCGTGGCCTCGGCAGCCAAACCGAATCCGGCACACTTTGCCCTTACGAAACTTGAAAACACCTTGCAAGAACGTCTTTTCGTCTGCACCCAGAACGTGGACAACCTTCACGAGCAGGCGGGTTCGAAGAACGTCGTCCACATGCACGGAGAGCTTTTCAAGAGCCGCTGCGACACTTGCAGCCGCCCTCCATTTGACGACACGAATCTCTGCGAGCCGCCAGCCGAAGTTCCCCGCTGTGAATGCGGCGGTTTGATTCGTCCGCACATCTGCTGGTTCGGCGAAGTGCCGTTTGAATTGGATCGAGTCTATGCGGCACTCGCCGCCTGCACGCTGTTTGTAGCCACCGGAACGTCAGGCGTGGTCGAGCCCGCGGCCAGCTTTGTTGCTCACGTCGCCGCTCATGCGCGGACCATCTACGTCGGCCCGGAGCGGCCTGCGAACGCATCCTCATTCACGGAATGCCATTTCGGGAAAGCAGGGGAGGTATTACCTGACCTCTTCGGTGCCTTGTTCATTGCTGCCAGCGACAGCGGCGAATAGGATGAAAGCGGGGACGGCCCGACATCTGCGAACCGACATCTGCGAACCCAAGGCGGCAAACGTGAAAACAAAAAAAGGTGTAATCGGAATCCTTACCGGTGGCGGCGACGTGCCCGGCCTGAACCCCGCCATCCGCGCCGTAACCATCCGCGCACTGCGCGAGGGCTGCCAAGTGATTGGCATCCGTAGGGGGTGGGCCGGGCTGGTCGACATCGTCCGCGAAAAAGACTACGACAACAGCGAGAACTTCCAGACGCTGTCCGAGGATCTCGTCAACCGCACCGGCCGCACCGGCGGTACGTTCCTGCACACCTCGCGCACCAATCCCAGCAAGGTGAAGAAGTCCAGCGTTCCCGCTCATCTGCAGCCTGCTTATAACGCCGAGAAGAACGACCTGACCGCGGAAGTTCTGAAGAACCTGGATTGGCTCGGCATCGACTACCTCATCCCCATTGGCGGAGATGACACGCTGAGCTATGGAGTACGGCTTTATCAGGAAGGCGTAAAGGTGGTCGCGATTCCGAAGACCATGGACAATGATGTTCCCGGTACCGACTACTGTATCGGCTTCAGCACCTGTGTGACCCGCACCATTTCCATGACCAACAGCCTGCGCACCAGCGCTGGCTCCCACGAACGCTTCATGGTTCTCGAAGTCTTCGGCCGTTATGCCGGGTTCACTGCCATGCTGCCCACCATGGCCGGAGCCGCGAACCGCTGCGTGATCCCGGAGCACAAATTCGATATCGAGCGGCTCACCGAGTTACTGGTCTCCGACCGCCAGAAGAATCCCAACCGCTATTCCGTAGTCCTGGTTTCGGAGGGAGCGACGTTCCAAGGCGCAGAAATGGTCTTCGAGGCTGAAACCACTGACGCCTTCGGCCACAAGAAACTCGGCGGCATCGGGGACTTGGTGTCCGAGAAGGTGAAGGAGCTTTCCCCCAAGTACAACAACGGCAAAACCGTCGACGTCATTAGCCAGAAACTCGGCTACCTGGTCCGCTGCGGTGATCCCGATGCCATTGACTCCATCGTCCCCATGGCCTATGGCAACATCGCCCTGGACTTGCTTCTGGGCAAGATTCACGGACGACTTGTCGTCCTCCGGAATGGCCGTTACGACAACGTGGCCATCGACACCGTTACTGCCTCGAAAAAATTTGTTAACGTAAAAGAGCAGTACAATGTCGACCGCCTCCGGCCCCAATACAAAAGCTTCGAAAAGAAGCCACTTTTCATCCTAACCAGCGAAATGGAATAGTGCGCATCGGCGCAGCACCTGCGCCTCTCACATTTTCTGCCTTCCAAGAAGCCGCGCACGGCAACACACAGATCGTGTAGCGCCGGCCTCTGGCCGGCTGTCGCGCGGGCGTCTCGCCCGCGCCACTCGGGCCGCCGAGACGGCGGCGCTACACGATCGTTCTGCCGGCGCGCGTAAAATCAGCGGCCATCACTTAGTGCGATGAAGACGCGGCGGCGAAGAACGTCACCACCGCCTTGCGAAACTCCTCCGGCTTCTGGATGTGCGGTATGTGTCCGCAATCCGGAATCTCGACCAAGGTTGAGCCCTTGATGGCGGCATGCGTTTTGCGGCCCAACTCGGGGTACTGTCCCGCGACGGATTGCAATCCGGGCGGCAAGCGATTCTTGCCCACAACGGTGCGGTCGGCCTGCCCGATGATCAGCAGCGTCGGCCGGCTGATCTCGCCCAC
>PLHP01000130.1 GCA_003138955.1 Acidobacteriaceae bacterium
AGGTTAAACACGAACTGCTGCCCGAAGACCGGATTCACCCTTTTCAGTTCCGTCGTAGCCAGCAGCGGCAGATACTTATACACGAAGATGAAGAAGGCGATGGAGAAAACCACATTCACTGCCGCCATCCAGCCGGTGATTTCAAACTTCTTGCTCGGATCGCTATGGCCATGATCTTCACTGTGATCTTCACCGCGGAGACCGCCGTTGCCCGGATCGGCGTTTATCTCTTCCAGCGCCGCATTGGCGGAAAACTTCAGCGCGCGGAATCCCAGAGTCATCGCGCGCCCCAGCGTCATCACCCCGCGCACCACCGGCCAACCCATCCATTTATGCTGTTCGGAAGGCCGCTCCAGCGGCTCGCTGTACGTAACAATCTCGCCCGAGGACTTGCGCACGGCAATGCCCCAGGCGTGCGGCGAACGCATCATCACGCCTTCCAGCACCGCCTGCCCGCCGACGAGCGTTTCCTCGCCGCTCTCCAGAGCCGGGAGCAGTTGCACAGCCGCCAAAAAGCGCAAAATTCGCCGCCAACGTCGCATAAGCATTGGATGTTACTTCGCGGAGGGAAGACTCCAACTCCAACGACTAGAGTACCACAGATCGCGAAAATCTCGACGCAGCGCGCACTCGGGCATAAGAACCTTATCTCCTTAGTATTCAGTATTGTAACCAGGACCGCAGGCGTCGTTAGTCGTTGGTCGTTAGTCGTTGGTCGATAGTCGTTGCGTTCGCTAACGACCGCCGACAAACGACCGACGACTGCTCAGTGAGCGTGATCGCGGCGGTCGTGATCGCTGGGCGCGTGCTCGCGTTCGTCATCCGGTACCGCGATCACGCAGCTGTGGGGCGTCTCGCACACCACGTGTTCCAACTGGATCGTCGTATGGTGGATGCCAAACCCGCGTCCGAGTTTTTCGTTGATCTCGCGCAGAATCGTGTCGCTCTCCGAAGTCGCCATGTCTGCGATTTTGACATGCGCCGAGAGCGCGTGGTTTTCCGACCCAATGCTCCACACATGCAGATCATGCACATCACTCACGCCCGCGATCTTTCGCATCGCCGATTCCACCGCCTCCAGGCTCATCCCGCGCGGAGTGCCCTCCAGCAGAATATTCAGCGTCTCGCGCACGATTCCGATGCTCGACCACAAGATCAGCGCGCCGATTCCGAACGACAGTGCCGCGTCGATCCAGTATTGTCCCGTCCACAGGATGGCAAAACCACCCGCAATCACGGCCGCGGTCGAGAGCGTGTCGCCCACCTCGTGCAACAACGCGCTCCGGACATTCACGTCCCGCCCCGAACGCCACAGCAGCAGAGCGATCACGCCGTTTATCACCACGCCCGCCGCCGCCACGCCAATCATCACCCCGGCGCGCACATGCTCAGGATGCTGAATCCGCTGAAACGCCTCATAGAAAATAAGGAACGACACCAACACCAGCGACACTGAATTGACCAGCGCCGCCAGCACTCCGGCGCGCCGGTATCCGTAAGTCTTGGTCGCGCTCGGCGGGCGGCCTTCCAGAAAAACCGCCACCAGCGACAACAGCAGCGCCAGAAAGTCGGACAGGTTATGTCCCGCCTCGGAAAGCAACGCCAGCGAATGCGCGCGGATGCCTGCCACCACCAGCAGGACGACATAAAGCAGGGTGACGGCCAGCGAGATGCGCAGCACCCGCCCCGTCCCATGAGAATGTCCGTGTCCGCCGTGCGCGTGCATGTTCTAAGGATAGCGCAAGGTTGCCCGTGTGGGGACGGGCGCCCTCGCCCGTCCAAGCCGAGCGCAGCTCGGCCAACCGCGGGCAGCTCGGCGCCTCCGTTTCCGGTTCGGGTGGCGCAGACCCTCCGGCTCGCGCTATGCTTCTTTCCGCACCCAATCGTCGAACTGTGAGGACAAGAAAATGAAAAAAACTCTCGTGATCCCAGCCTTGCTGTTACTCGTCGCCTCGGCTTTTGCACAAACAGCGCCTGCACCAACCCAGACCCCCGTCAGCAGCGCGCTCCGCGACATTCTGCCCGGCCGCCAGAAAAACACCATCGCAGCGGTCGAAGCCATGCCCGCGGACAAGTTCAGCTACAAGCCGTCTGCCGACCAGATGACATTCGGCCACCTCGTCGCCCACATGGTCGAAGCGAATTACCTGCTGTGCAGCAAGGCAGCAGCCGTCGCGGCCCCCAAGGTCGAGGAAGTGAAAGACACGGACTCCAAAGACAAACTCGTCGCCGCGCTCAAAGCGTCGTTCGACTTCTGCTCCGACACGCTCGGGAAAATGGATGACTCAAAACTAGCGGAGACCACAGAAGGCTTCGGGGGAAAACAAGTTACGCGCGCCTGGTCCAGCCTGGTCCTAGCCAGCAGTTGGGCCGACCACTACGCCGAGGCCGCAATGTATCTGCGCCTGAACGGCATATTGCCGCCGACCGCTAAAAAATAAGAAGTAAGTACGGAGGCGGCGCACCGGACTGCTGCCGTGGGACGGGCGAGTCGCCCGTCCCTCCACATGCGAGGCTAACCTGCCAGCTCTTCCAACTCCTCTTCCCCAATCACGCTGACCCCCAGCTCCCGAGCCTTGTCCAGCTTCGATCCCGCATCGCTTCCCGCCACCACATAATCCGTCTTCTTGCTCACCGAGCCTGAAACGCGGCCACCCGCATCTTCAATCATCTTCTTCGCTTCGTCCCGCGTGTGGCGTTCCAGTGTGCCCGTCAGCACGAACGTTTTTCCCGTCAGCTTCGTGCCTTTTTCTTTCTTCTGCCCGGTGAAAGTCAGTCCCGCCTTGCGCAAATCGCCCACCAGTTTGCGATTGTGTTCATTGGCGAAAAATTCCACGATGCTCTCCGCGATTCGCGGCCCTACTTCGTTCACTTCCTCAAGTTCCTCCGCACTCGCTTTCATGATTGCGTCGAGCGAGCCGAAGTGCTCCGCCAGAAACTGCGCTGTGCGCTCGCCCACAAACCGTATCCCCAATCCGTAAATCACACGCTCGAGCGGCAGCTTCTTTGAGGCCTCGATTTCGGCCAGCACGTTATCCGCCGATTTTTCACCCATGCGCTCAAGCTGCAGCAGACCGTCCTTCGTCAGCTTGTAGAGATCGGCGACATTCTTCACCAGGCCGCGTTCGGTAAGTTGATTCACCAGCGCCTCGCCCAGCCCGTCGATCTCCATCACATGACGCGAGGCGAAATGCAAAATCGTCCCCTGCAGCTTCGCTGGACAATTCGCATTCACGCACCGGTGGTCCACCTCGCCCGGCGTTCGCACCACATTGCCGCCGCACACCGGACAGTGCTCGGGCATTTCGAACTGCTTGTGGCCTCGAGGATGCTCTTTATCATCAACCACCTTCACCACTTTCGGAATCACATCGCCGCCGCGCTCGACCTCGACCCAGTCGCCGATCTTCACGCCCAGCCGTTCGATCTCATCCATGTTGTGGAGCGTCGCGCGGGAAACCGTCGTGCCACCAATCGGAACCGGCTTCAGCGCCGCCACCGGCGTCAGTTTTCCGGTGCGGCCCACCTGCACCAGGATGTCTTCGATCTGCGTCACGCCCCCGCGCGCCGCGTACTTGTAAGCAATCGCCCACCGCGGAACTTTGCCGACGGAGCCTAGTTCGCGTTGCCACGTCGTGCGGTCCACCTTAACGACGATCCCGTCTATTTCATAGGGCAGTGACTCGCGCTTTGCCTCCCAACTCTGAATAAATCTCCACACCTCATGCAGATTTTTGGCCAGCTTGCGATTGGGATTTACTTTGAATCCCGCCGCCTCCAGCGCGTCCATGGATTTTGATTGGCGGTCGAAAAAAGGTTGCCCGTCCTTCAGCAGCATGTATGCGAAGTAATCCATCCGGCGCTGCGCTGTAATGGACGGTTCGAGCTGCCGGACTGTTCCAGCCGCAAAATTGCGCGGATTGGCAAACGCCGCCAACCCCTGGATTTTGCGTTCTTCGTTCAACTTGCGGAAGGCCGCTACCGGCATCAGCATTTCGCCGCGCACTTCGAAATCAGCGGACATCCCGGCTTTCTTCAACTTGTCCTTCGAGATCGACAGAGGAATGGAACGAACCGTCCGCACATTCAAAGTCACGTCTTCGCCGACGTTGCCATCTCCGCGCGTGATGCCGCGCTCCAGACGGCCGTCGCTATAGACGAGCGCCAGCGACATTCCGTCCAGCTTCAATTCGCACATGTATTCGAGGTCAGTCTTCCCGCTCAGCTCATGTACCCGCCGCTCCCAATCGCGCAGTTCTTCTTCCGAGTAAGCGTTGTCGAGCGAGAGCATCGGAGAGGAATGCTTCGCCTTAACGAATCCCTCGCGCGGCTTGCCGCCCACGCGCTGCGTCGGCGAATCCGGCGTTACCAGCGCCGGATGCTCCGCCTCAAGCCGCTTGAGCTCGTTCATCAGCGTGTCGAAGTCGGCGTCCGAAATCTCCGGATCGTCCAGCACGTAATACCGATACTCATGGTGCCGAATCTTCTCGCGCAGAGCTTCGATTTTTTTCTCGATGGCGGAACTGGACATGACTGGGAAATTATAGTGCGGGGATGGGAGAGTTCTCAGTTCTCGGTTCTCAGTAAGAGCGCAGCGCCTGGTTTTTTCTGAGAACTGAGAACTGGGAACCGAGAACTGCCTTAGAGCCTCTTAGCTTTCCGGATCCGTCCGCGCCCAACCGCGCCACGGCCCACGCTCGACGGAGGCTTGCGCATCCCTTCCAGCAATTCTTTCAACACGGTCGCGTTGTTGCGTTCCTCGTTTCGCGAGGCATACAACAGCGTGACTGGCCGTTTGCCTTCCGCGAGACGATGCAGTTTCTCCACCGCCGCGGAACCCTCCGCACTCGCCAACTCTTTTAGATAGCGCTTCCGGAACATGCTCCACCCCGCAGCATTCGCGTGGAACCACTGCCGCAGCTCGTTCGAAGGCGCGATCTCGCGCAACCAGAACTTGATCGCCGCGTCTTCTTTCGTCAGCCCGCGCGGCCACAAACGATCCACCAGCACGCGCACTCCGTCCGAAGAAGAAGCCGGTTCGTAAACGCGTTTGACCACAACGCCCATGCTTTCCGTATTATCCTACCTTCGGGTCCTCACAGGCGATGCCTTCATCATCAATGATTTCCTCGAATTGGTTTTCTCCGTGCCTCCGTGTCTCCGTGGTAATACTCGCGGTGGCTCTCGCGGCCTGCGATGTCGAGCGGCGCAAGTCCGATGCTGAACTCGGCCTCAACCCGCAACAGGCTGAAGGCAGAAAACTCTACGACAACTATTGCGACCGGTGCCATGAGCCGTACTCGTCGCGCGGCAAAAAAGGACCGGGTCTGAAGGGCGTCTTCAAGCAGCAGTACCTGTCCCTGAGCGGACTCCCCGCCAACGACGCCCGCATAACCGACATCGTCAAATTCGGCCGGGCCAAAATGGAAGGCTTCAACCAGGTCATGACCGACCAGCAGATCAAAAACCTGCTGGCCTACCTGCACACGCTCTAGCCCGCGTGGGGGAGTCGACCGTCCCTTGCGAGGCCTAGTATAATTGCCAGCGTTCGCTCCCAACCGTTGGTGTTGACTGACGGTTTGCGGCCTTCATAACTCAATGGATAAGGAGATGCTGCTATGTTTGTTCGCGTTGTCGAAGTCAAAACGAAGCCCGGAAAAGCCAAAGAGGTTTGTGGCACACTGCATGACAAGATACTGTCTACGTTGAAGGCGAAGACAGGCTTTGTAGATGAGATCGTCCTCGTGTCGGATGCAGACGGCATCCTGGCGCTCAGCTTCTGGAAAACGAAAGAGGACGCCGAACGTTACACCCAGGCGGATTACGCCAAGGTCAGCGAGTTGATTCAGCACCTGGTGCATAGCAAGCCCACGGTGCACGCCTACGACGTGGAGACCTCTACCTGCCACAAGATCACAAAGGGCCAGGCGGCTTGAGGCAGTAATTCCGCATAGCTCCTGAGGCCGGGAGCGAATGGCCGCGATGAGTTCGGGGGCATGAGAAGCATTTTTCCCATGCCCCTTCTGTACTTGGCTTCACAGACAAGACCAAGGCAAGTTCCTTGATCACCGACTGCCACATCCATATCCAACCGTTCGAACTCCTGCTGAGCCCGCCGGCCCTCGAACTGATGAAAAAGCAACAGCCCGATTTTGATCGGGTCTTGGAGTTCACCCGCTCGCCCAAAGCCTTTTTGAAATACATGGACGAGGTTGGGCTGGATCGTGCAGTACTGATCAATGCGGCCGCGCCCGATGTCACCGGCTTCCCACCCGGCCTCAACGCCATGGCCGCAAACTATGCCCAGGCGAATCTCCAGCGGCTCCTCTCCTGTGGCAGCTTCCATCCGCGGTACTCCACCAATGCCATGGCGGACATCGATGAGATAGTGCGGCTGGGTTTGCGGCTGATCAAGATCCATCCGCCGCATCAACTCTTCTACCCCAACGACTATCTACATGGCATGAAAGAGCTGGAGTTGTTGTATCGTGCGGCGCAGAACAATGGCATCCCGGTTATGTTTCACACCGGCACCTCAATTTTTCCTGGCGCACGCAGCAAGTACGGCGATCCGATCTACATTGACGATGTCGCGGTCGATTTTCCGGACCTGAAGATTGTGCTTGCACATGGAGGTCGGCCTCTCTGGATGAACACTGCCTTCTTCCTGGTACGCCGCCATGCCAATGTTTATCTGGACATCAGCAGCATTCCGCCGGCGCAGCTGCTCCGGTACTTTCCTCGTCTGGAAGAGATCGCCCACAAAACGCTCTTCGGCAGCGACTGGCCCGGTCCAGGCGTGCGCGACCTCAAGCAAGCGCTCGACTCCTTCCGCGCATTGCCATTGTCGGCGGAGACAAAGCAGCGGATTCTCAGCCAAGTAGCGCTTACAATCTGGCCCGATTGAGGACAAGAGAAACTCGGCTGCCGGGCTCGACGGGATCGGGGACGGTTCGGGGAAGCCGCTTGCCGTTTCCCTGAGAGCAAGCGTAGACTACTTCCCGGCGTCCCAAGGCGTGGGAATTCACGTTCTATCTTTCACCGCTTTGCGGCTGGCGCGCTGTTCAATTTGTCGGAGTTTTTGCAATAGCCGCAGGGGTGATTGCAATCACGGATGACAGTGATTGCGGTCACAGACTTGTTGGCGATCGCCCAAGCAGAATTCGGGCTGCTTTTTTGGAGCAAGTTCCATAAACAGCTTTTGGGCGATGAGGAAGGGGTTCCCCGCATCGGCTAATATAAGAATCTACCTGGGAACGGCATCTGAAGCCGAGCCCCTTCAAAGCTGTGAAACACGCTGTAGGAACCTCGCTTAATTTTCCGTCTACGAAACGCTGGGTACTAAGAGTCGTGGAAGTACCTGACCACCACCGGCATATAGGAGGCCACACATGGCATCAGATCAAGCCAAGGTCACACCTTGGCCCGCGGTTCCAACTGCGAAGCCCGAAGAGGTGTACGCCGGCCTGAGCGACCAAGCCAAGGCGTATCCGCTCTTCTTGGAGTCGATCCTGCGCCAGGAACACAACTTCGAAAAACCGGAAGCGCTTTCCCGCATTCGTGTGCTGGATTGCACGACCAACATGATGATCGGCCACTGGTGTTCTTCGCAGCTCTCCGAGCTGGGGGCAGAGGTCATCCAGGTTGAGCCTCCGGGGGGTGACCCGCTGCGCAAACTCACGCCCTTCGGCCGGGAAGAGTACATGTTCGCGGACAAGGAAACGGGAGAGAAAGTTGGCGGACAGTTCCTGCACGAGATGCGCAACAAATCCTCCATCACTCTGAACGTGGAGACCGAGGAAGGGCGGCGGATTCTGAAGGACCTGGTGGTCCATGCCGACGTCATCATCGAGAATGGACCGCCCGGCCAATGGGACGAGTGGGGAATCGGTTATCGCCAGCTAAAGGAGATCAATCCGCGGCTGATCTATTGCTGGGTTGGCCAACGCGGACAGTGGGGCCCGGCCAAGGACAAGCCAGGAATGCTGGACCCAGTGGCCCAGGCAGCCTGCGGGTTTGTCCACGGCACCGGCGATCCCAAGGAGTTCGGAGGACAGCCGACGCGCTCCGCGCTTTGGATGGCCGACCACGTGGGCGGGAGCTCAGCGGCCATGGGCATTCTGTCTGCTCTCATCTATCGCGATGGCGTTTCCGGCGAAGGTCAGTTCATCGAAGCTACATCGGCCGAGGCCATCATCCGCATCCTCGATTACAGCTGGGCGTGGTATTCGATGGACGGCAGCATCCGTCCGCGCTACGGCAACTGGGATTTGGCCATCAACATTTACGCTGTGAACCCCTGCAAGGACGGCTACATGATGGTAGGTGGCGGCCACGACCGCCTCTGGTACCGCATCTGGCGCACGGTCGGTGACGAATACCCGGCGGTCGAGGAAGATATCCTCGGCGATCCGCGCCTGCGCGAAGTCGCAGACCGTCTGGCACACAACCAGCAGGTGAAGACCTATACCATGCTGGGCGAGTGGCTCAAAGACAACCCTCGCAGCGACGCCGAGCGTAAGCTCTCCAAGCAGCAAGTGGCGTCCGGCGGCGTGCTCTATGTCAACGAGGTGGCGGAGTACCCGCACTTCAAGTATCGCGGACACGTGGCCGAATACGAGTCGCCGCACTATGGGAAGATCCTCTATGGCACCACTCCTTACCTCCAGGAAAAGACTCCTGGACGGCTAAAGTGGCTGGGCCGCCCGACCGGCTACGACAACCAGGATATATTCCGGCGGCTACTTGGCTTCACGAGCGATGATTTCGACCGGCTGCAGAAGGCGCACGTCATTTAACCAGGAGGAATGTGATGGCTACACAACCAGCTACGAAGCCCCAGTCGTTTGAGGAGTATTGCCGGACGACCTTCGATCCCAAGAAGGAGTTTTCCAAGCCTGAAGTGTTGAAGGGCGTCCGCGTATTGTCCTGTACCCAGTACATTCTGGGTCCCTCCGCCGCTGCCTATCTCGCCGAACTGGGCGCCGAAGTCATCAAGATCGAGGCGGTCCGGCGTGGCGAGGCTATGCGCCACACCACTCCGTTTAACGAGCCATTCCTCTATCCACTCTCCAAGTGGGTGCCCGAGCGCGGAACGGGCCTGGGCTTTGTGGGCGCGAACCCGAACGAGTACTTCACCTCGATCGACTTCCACCGCCCCGAAGGACAGGATCTGGTCAAGAAACTGGCCGCCAAGTCCGACGTGTTCGTGGAAAACTACCGCCCCGGCACCTTTGATCGCTGGGGCATTGGTTACCGTCAACTCAAAGAGATCAATCCCCGGCTGATCTACTGCTGGCTCGGTGGTTTCGGCGGTTGGGGACCGGGACGTGTCCGCGCCTCCTACGACATTCTGGGACAATCGCAGGGCGGCAATTTTGGAATGACTGGCAAGCAGGAATTCCTGGGCGGTGCGCCGGCCAAGTCCACCATCTGGCTCGCCGATTACTGGGGCGGCATGATGGGCGCCACGCAGGTATTAGCGGCGCTCTACTGGCGTGATCATGTCTCAGGCAAGGGCACATTTATCGAGTACTCGCAGGTGCATGGCGTCACGCGCCAACTGGAGTATGCCTTGCCTCTCTACGGCCGGCACGGCATCACCCGTGAACGATGGGGCAACTGGGATACGCAGCTCTGTGTGCACGGCATCATCAAGTGCGGTAAGTCCTCCTACCCCAAGTCGGAGAACCCGCAGGAACTGGAAGAAGGCTACATCCTGATCAGCGCATACGAGGACAAGGACTTCGGCCGCCTGTGCAAGGCGATTGGCGACACCACCCTGGCCACGAAGTACGCGAAGAAGGATATCCGCATCAAAGCCGAGAGCCAGATGGAGATTTATCCGGCTCTGGAAAAGTGGGCGGCCGACAAAACGAAGGAACAGGTAGCCGCGGCCATGGACACCAACGACATCATCAATCAGCCGGTGTGGAACGCGAAAGAGGTCGCCAACCACCCGCACTGGAACGAGCGTGGAGCGCTTCGCTGGCTGGATGACCCAACCTACGGCGAACTGTTGCACCAGGCTCCATCATTCAAGATGTCGGCAACGCCAGCCCGCCTGAAGTGGGCGCTGAAGCCGGTGGGCGCCGACAACGAGCGCATCTTCGGCGAGTTGGCCGGATTGTCGCCCGCGGATATCAAGCGGCTGGAAGATCAAGAGACTATTTGATGGAGGAGATGAACGATGCTGCTCACATGCTCGAAGTGTAATACCAAGAATTTCCTTGATCCTTATCCTTTCTGGAACTTTAAGGGCACGACCAAGTGCGCCGGCTGCGGTGCGATCTGGCAGATTGAAACCGTCGGAGGGGCCTGCGTGAGTGGGCCCAAGGAAGGCACTGGTACCGCTGACCTGTTGCCCGGCTTTGCCGAGAAACAGGACTATTCGCCCATCTCCGGTCCGGGGCTGACCCGGTCGGCGCCGCGGGCCCGTAAGGATGCGGTTTGTAAACCAATCGCAATGGAACGTAACGTAAGAGGCAAGATCATCAGCGGTCATCCGCTGAAGAAGGAAGACCTGGTCGGCAGCAAACCGAAATTCATCGTTGCCGGAACTCGGTAAGGATAACTGGAGGCAAGAATGGCTAACTACAACACTGAATGCCTGTGCGTTCGCTGCAAGCATTTGAGTCCCGCGCTCGATCCCAACATTCAAAAGGCCTACCTCGGCAAGTGTGTGAAGCGCGAATGGCCGTTCACATTGTCGATAACACTGCAAGGCTGGACGGAGTGTGACGTCTTCGAGGCCAGCGGCAAGACCTATGTGCCACCCGAACCGGTGGCCGCCAAGGCCGCAGTCGCAGCCAGCGGCGCTCCCGCAGCCAAGAAGCGAGTGGAGTTCTACTATAGCTCCGCGCAGAAGCCGGGCGAGATGTTTCCGTGCGACATCAAGCGAGCCCTGCAACTGGTAAAGGATCTCCAGGGTGCGGGGGTGGATTCGAAGGCCGTCGACGTCGCCAGCGTCAAGGACCGGTTCCCCATCTATCACAAATCGGTCAGCGGCCCGGATGCGACCGTGCGCCCGGTTTTCGGCGCCAAAGGCGCACTGGTAGAGGACTTTGGAACCACTGTCCCCGCTCTGCTCGTATTCGAAGGCGACCGCTATCCCGTAATGGCTTTCCCACGGACCGATGCCAAGCGCGGTACCATCCGCGTGGAGCAGGCTCTGGAGGATCTGGTCGCTGAGACTGCCGCAACCCCGGTAGCCAAGTAAGCGGTATAAGGAGAATTCCAAGATGGCTGAGTACCTACCTCCACGCCAGTTCTGGCCGAAACGTGTCTACACCCTGCCGGAATTCGCGACCTACGCAAAAAGGTTCAACTCGACCGAAGAACTGCTCGGCAAAGCCGTCGCTGCCGGTCGGGGTGACCGCACCGCCGTGCTCTTCGAAGACCAACGGATTACCTACGGCCAGCTTCTTACTCAAGCCAGCAAGTTCGCCAGCGCGCTCCGCGAACTGGGAGTGAAGGAAGGCGACCGCGTCGTTCTGCGGACTCCGAACATACCGCCGGCCCTGGTCGCTAACTTCGCGATCCTTAAGTTGGGAGCGGTCTGCACTCCTACCTCACCCCTGTTCTCGCGCCACGAGATCGCTCACGTCGCCAACGACTCTGAGGCGGTAGCCATCATCGTCAGCGCTGCGCTTCTGGGCGAGGTCGAAGGTGCGAAAGAGAATTTTGAGACGATCAAACACATCATCGTCGTCGGGGGCGATGCCGCCGAGGTGAAGGCCAAAGGATTCCTCGCCTACGGCGAACTGGTGCAGGGCGGCAATCCAACCATCGATCCAGTGCTCCGCAACCGCGAGGACGTGGGTCTGCTGATGTACACTTCCGGCACAACTGGACGCCCGAAAGGAACCGTCCACTTCGTGGAGGAACTGCTGATCGTGCCCGACGGCTTCGGGAAGTACGGCTGGCGAGTCACGGAAAACGACGTTGTCGGCGGATCCGCTCCCCTGGCGTTTGGGGCGGGCTACTCCAGTTATGCGACTATTCCCTTCCGTTTCGGTGCGGCTGCTTCGCTCATCGCCAAGTTCGAACCGGAGAAGATGTTCGACACCATACAGAAGCATCACATCTCGATCCTGACTCTTGCCCCCACCGCCTACCGCAAGATGTTGCAGGTGCCGGACGCGAAAACCAAATTTGATCTCAGCAGCCTGCGCGTCTGTACCGGCGGCGGCGAGAGCCTGACTGCCCCGACCTATCACGCGTGGAAGGAGAAATTTGGGCTGGAGATCTTCGAGGGATTGGGCACGACGGAGATGATGTACGTTTTCGCCTCGAACGTGGTCAGCCGTAAGGTCAAGGCTGGCTCCTTCGGCCAGGCCGTACCGGGCTACGAGTTGAAGGTTATCGACGAAGAGGGAAAGCAGGCCGCCACCGGCAAGATCGGCCGCTTTGTGGCTTGCGGACCCACGGGCACGGTCTATTGGCGCGATCCCGAAAAACAGCAACGTGCCATCACCGCCGAGGGCTGGAATCTGGCCGGTGACTTCGTATCTGTCGATGAGGATGGCTACTTCTGGTTCGTATCGCGAGAAGACGACATCATCAAGAGTTCGGGTTACCGCATCGGACCGGAGGAGATTGAAGTCACCATTGCCACCCACCCGGCCGTTTCCGACGTCGGTGTCATCGGAGTGCCCGACGAAGTGCGCGGCCAAATTGCCAAAGCATTCGTGGTGCTAAAGCCCGGGGAAAGCCTCACCCCCGACGATCTGCTCGCCTTCTTAAAGGGCAAGATTGCGACCTATAAGCTGCCGCGCGAAATCGTGATCGTAAACGAACTCCCGCGCACAGCGACTGGAAAGCTGCTGCGCCGCGTACTAAAGCAGAAAGAACCAGCGGCTCCGCAGCCCGCAATAAAATAATACTCGCGTAGGAACGGCCGCCCAAGCTCGTGTAGGGACGGCCGCCCCCGGCCGTCCAAGCCGAGCGAAGCTCGGCAGCCGCTGCGGCCACAGCTCTCTGGACTCGCTCTAGCAGGCTGCGGAAAAACTAACGTTTCGCATCAGAAACTCGGGTTTCGTATCAGAAACTTAGGTTTCGTATCAGGGCATCGCTTTGGCGATGCCGCAAGCCCTTCGCAATCCGACGCCCCTTTAGGGCTGGGGCGCGAAGTCAGACTTTTTCCGCAGCCTGCTGGTGTTGCTCCTTCCCAAGCTCTTTACTTCTCCGCCTGGAAACGGCTATAAGACTGTAGTCGTTCTGGAGCTGCCGATGAATGCCGTCCTCGCTCACCAATCGCTCTGCGAAGGAATTGTGGATCAAAGTTCAATCGCCATTGTATTTGGCGATCGGGAGGGAATCGTTCGGTTGTGGAATGCCGGTGCGGAGACCATGTTCGGCTGGACTGCCGGCGAGGCCATCGGCAAGTCCATGGACATGATCATCCCCGAGAAGCACCGGGCGCGTCACTGGGAAGGCTACGACCGGGTCATGGAAACCGGGGTCACCAAGTACGGGCAGAGCGTGCTTGCCGTCCCCGCCTCCACCAAGGACGGCCGGCGAATCTCAATCGAGTTCAACGTCGTACTGCTCAAAGATGCCGATGGGCGCGTCCTGGGCATAGCCGCCACCATGCAGGATGTCACCGCACGTTGGGAGCGGGATAAGGCCCTCCGCGCGCGCATGGCTGAACTTGAAGCCAAACTGAAGCAGGCTGGTGTCGTGACGGAAAACAAGTCCTAGCTCATCGGGGGCCTTAGCGATGTGGGTACTTCGCAGATTAACTTTGCACGCCACGCTTCTCCTGTGGCCCGCCTGGTTGCTGGCACAGGTCCCATCTTCGGGCATCGCGACCGTGGGCATTGCGCCGGGCGGAGTTTGTTCCTCCGAACTGGTGACTTTACGCGCCACGGATGGTGTGCGCCTGCAAGGCATAGTTTTCCATGCCTCAAAGCCGCGTGCGAGCGCCCTGTTGTTGGTACACGGCTACGCCGGCAACTTCTATGAGGCCTACCTCCCCAAACTCGCCGAGGCCGCCGCCCACGCTGGCTACGACACCCTCGCATTGAACATGCGCGACCACGATTCCGGCCCCAAGAAGTCTTCCTTTACCGACAACCTGGCCGACATTGCGGCCGGCGCCGCCTACTTGCGTGAGCTCGGCCACAAGCGCGTGGTTTTGCTCGGACAAAGCATGGGTACAAATCGCGTGCTCTACTACCAGGCCGCCAGCGGCGACCCGGACGTCGCAGCGACGGTGCTGGTGAGTGGTCCCGGCGATCTCTTTGAGTGGAACGTGTGGCAATTTGGGAAGGAGAAGGCCCAGGCCACGGTGGACGAAGCATTGAAGCTGCAACGCGCCGGTCGCGAAGAGGAACTGATGCTCATTGACCTCGGCCCCATAGGCAAGGCGCTCTACAGCGCCCGTTATCTTTTGAGTCTACGGGGGCCGGATCGGCTCTCCAACCCCTACCAGAACCTCGCTAAAGTCAAGAATCCCATTCTCATCGTTCAAGGCACGGCTGACAAACTCATCCAGAAGGACGTCGGCAAGCGCTTGCAGACGGCGGCGCCCGCTCGCTCAGCGGCCGTGTTTGTGAGCATTGACGGCGCGGGCCACGGTTTTGAGAATTATGAGCCGCTGTTGAGCGATAAGGTTTTGGGCTGGTTGAACACCGTCGCCCCCTAGATCCATTTCCGCCATAAGTAGCGCCGGCATCTTGCCGGCTGTCCCGAGGGCGTCCTCGCCCTCGGCTCGGCGGCGTTACCGTCGCCGCGCGGGAGATTAGGACACCATCCCCATTCGATTTCTGACCGTGATGTCGCCGCAGTCCGGTACAATCTTCCATTCTGGAAGTTGTGGGTAACGTTGTATGAACCTTGAGCGCATCACAACCTTGGCTGCCGCGGACGGTCATAACATCCCTGCCTATCTTCTTACGCCGGAATCGGCGCATGGCGGCGCGGTCCTCATCCCTCCCTATGGCGCGGCGAAAGAGCACATGCTCGGGATCGCCGTCACCCTCGGAGAGGCCGGTATAGCCACGCTCGCCATCGACCTCTGCGGCCACGGTGAAAATCATGCCGCCATCGGTCCCGCGATGCGCGACGAGGGTGAGTCCGCGATTCGCTACGTGCGCCGCTTCGGCCGAGCCGCGGCTCTGGGCATCAGCTTGGGAGGCCGACTGGCGTTGATGTCTTCCGCGGATTGCATGGTCGCCATCTCGCCCTCGGTGGTTGCGGCCGTCTCGCCGCAAGGCAAGTGGATGTTCGAGACTTTCCCCAGTCCCGCGGTACGTGAGCCGTACCCGGGCTACGTGTTGGAGTTGCTCGATATCCTCGGTCCCGTGGCGCCCCACGATCGTCCTTGCCTGCTGCTTTATGCCGAGCGCGATATCCCCGCCATTCTCGAGGGTGCAAAGGGACTGAATGCCAGCCTTTCGAAGTCCGAATTGCGCTATGTTACGAGCAACCTGCACGCCGAGGTGCAGCATGAGAACGGCTTTATCCGTTACCTGCCGCGCTGGTTCAACCACATGGAACTTAAGTTCAACTATGAGGTGCTGGCCGTCACGGCGGCATGGCTGGCCGAACGCTGCGGCAAGGCTCAAAATGTGTAGAAGCGCATCTCCTTGGCGAGGACAGTAGGCGAGGACAGCAGGAGAGAGAAGGAGTGACACGATGCAGTGGGAGTATTTCGACCGGATGGTGGTTTTCAGCGAGAGCGAAGAGGGCATGGTCAGCGGGCTGGATTCGTGGATCAACGGCGCCGGCGCGGACGGATGGGAACTGGTAAGCTCGGTTCCGTTGATTGCTCCCAACAAGGATGGCGTCGCTTACGGTACCATCGGCATCCACATGGTGTTCAAGCGGCCACACGAAGCACCCGCAGAAGTGTGAGTTGGTTATGTCTGAGCTGCGAGGACGGCCTCTGATCGAGAACCGCTTCGGAAAGCTGGGCAGCGGCCAGGATTCCGTTGTCATCGGGGACGCGGAATACGACCTCGAGACCCTGCTCGCGCGTTTGGACCTCGCCTTCGAAGATAGCTGGCCGATCGATATTCAAGTGGTCGCCGAAGGGCACTTCTGCGTCCGCTACTACGACGGACAGGACCAGCGAGTCGTGGCCCACGAATTCGACGTGAACTTTGCTTTCGTCGCCGAAACGCGCGCCCACGTTGCCGAGTGGATTGGCGACGACGCGTATTACGAATCCTTCCGAAGCATGCAGTTCCGTTTCCCCGGTTTGCCTGGCGATGACGTCTGAGTTCCCGCCAGAGTAAAACAATAGGGTAAAACAATAAGGCAAAGCAATAGGCCAGCGATAGTGATAACGATGAACGCGCTCGGAGACCGCGATCGAATCGAGGGCCGCTTTGGGCCGTTGGGGAGCGGCGCGCAGAGCCTTGCGATCCGGGGAACGACCTATTCGCTCTCCCAGTTGCTTGCACAAATCGGCGCCGAGTTCGACGACAGCAAGCCGATTGACGCACTGGCATTGCCGGAAGGACGCTATGTGCTCCGCTATATCGATGGACAGGATCAGCGCGTCGTCGCCTCTGAGTTCGACGCCGACTTCCGAGTGCTGGCGGAAACCAGCGCGAGCATCACGGAGTGGGAAGGCGATGGTTCCAGCTTCACCTACTACAGCGGACACTAAACTGAATCCGGCAAGAACAGTCAGGAGCCAGCTATGAAGGATACGTTGCAGCCCGGCCTCACCTTTGAGTTCAAGTTTCGCGTGCCCGAAAACAAGACCGTCCCCCACCTCTACCCGGAAGCTCCGGAATTCCAGTTGATGCCCAAGGTGCTGGCCACTGGCTACATGGTTGGCCTCTTGGAATGGGCCTGCCTGATGGCCATCAATCCCCATCTCGATTGGCCGAAGGAGCAGACTGTCGGCACGCATGTCAACTTCACTCATTCCGCCGCGACGCCGCCGGGAATGACCGTGACCGTCCGAGTCAAGCTGGAGAAGGTCGATGGCCGCAAGCTCAGCTTCTCGGTCGTGGCCGACGACGGCATCGACAAGATCTCCGAAGGCACGCACGAGCGCTTCGTCATCGACGCCGCCAAGTTCAACAGCAAGCTAGCCGAGAAGATAGCGAGGGCCGCCAGCGCGTGAGCCCCTGGAATGTGGCGAAGGGCGGGTACCCCCCCTACCCCCCTACCCCCCCTACCCCCCACCCCCTACTTAGGTCTATTAGAATCAATGTTTTGGCGGAAGAGCCTCCGCAAAGTATTCAGGAATAATGACTTATATGTAAAGTATTCCAGAATAACGACTTAGCTCGACTGTCCCCACTTTTGTGGGCGGCTTGCTTACCCGGCGTCAGAAAAAATTTAATATCCCATCCCTTTAGAATCATATAGTTGTCGGGAAATTCCTTTCAAATCTTTGAGTTTAAAGGAGTTATTCGTAAAATATTCCCGAATAAGGAGTTAGCTTGTTGGGCTCACTCGCAGGATTTCGGCAGGGGGCTTGACAGCTGACTGCCTCAACTTCGTGTTTTCAAAGAGCGCCGACTAGTGGGGCTGGGGCAGCTTCGAGGGGCGTCTTGGTGACGGGCACACCTCGGTCCTGCTACAGGTCGATCTCCATTGTCGACGACGGGCGGTTGGACGTCTGTGATGGTGCTCACTGGGCGTTTGTGATGAAAAAAAGATGAGGTATTTTCGGGGTACTTCGAGAGATTGGAACATCAACTGACCTGCCCCCCAGAAATTAG
>PLHP01000049.1 GCA_003138955.1 Acidobacteriaceae bacterium
GACATGCCTTCGGCCCCGGCACACCGGGCCTTGTACTCCATGGCGGCGGCGACTTCGACCTCACACACACCCGGCCGAATGTTGTTGCGAGCAACCTGAAAAAGACTGGCGCCGAGTTCGACCGCCCGCCGGATGCACAGAACCTCGGCCGCGTCCTTCACCATGCGGGCACGCTCGACCAGCGGGGGCGCGGACCGCAGGCGCGCCTTCCCTTTCAGCGCCGCGGCTAGCCGGTCGCGCATGCCGGCGGTGATCGACTCCGGTTCGATGCCCACCCACGCCGGCGTCGAGCGTCTTCGCTGCGCGGCCATCCACTCCGCAGCCGCCACCACCGGGGACTTGCGCGCGATGACAATGCTCACATTATTGACGTGCGCATTCTTTATTTCCTCTTTTGCCTGGGTGCGGTAGCGTCCGTCGGTAAAAAGGATGGAGCCACGATCGGCCACCAGCAACGCAGCCGCACTGCCAGTAAAGCCGCAGAGATAGCGAACATTGGGGAGGTGAGCGATGAGCAGGGAGTCAAGCTTGTGGCCCGGAAGCGAGGCTTGGAGCCGGCGCAGGCGTCCAGCGTAGTCCATAGGAGGAGTGTAGCAAGAGCCAGGTGTCAGGTGTCAGGTCTCAGGTGTCAGGAGCGGTCAGCCATCAGCCGTCAGCCATCGGGAACCTCAGGACTGCGCGTTCGTTGATTTTCCTGAAGGCTGATGGCTGACCGCTCCTGACGCCTGACGCCTGAGACCTCAAAAGCGAAGCCGCCGGGCTCTCGGCGGGTTCTCCGAGAAGGCCGGCGGCTTTGGCTGTTCCAGCGTCGCGCTTAGGTTTGAATGATGCGCGGCGTGATGAAGAAAATCAGCTCCTGGTTTGTAGTCTGCACCGTACGATGCTTGAACAGGTTGCCAAGGAACGGGATATCCCCGAGCAAAGGCACCTGCGAGATATTGAGCGAGTTGTTGGTCTGGATCACGCCGCCAATCACCACCGTGCCGCCGTCCGTCACCAGCACTTGCGTGGTGGCCTGCTGGGTGATCAGTTCCGGGTTGCCCAGTTGGTCTTCCTGGCCAAAGTTAGGCAAGGTATTTTCGACATCCACGTTGAGAAAGATGGTGCCTTCCGAGGTGATCTGCGGAGTCACCGTCAGTCGCAGGAATGCGTCCACGTAGGTCGCGGTAGCCGGCGCGCTTAACGAGGGCGCGGTCATGATCGGTATTTTTACGCCCTGTTTCACGATCGCCTGAATGTTGTTCTGGGTGACGATACGCGGACGGGAAAGAACTTTCAGCAACCCGCGCGACTCGGCCGCCGTGAGAATCATGTCGATCCGCATGTTGTTGGTGGCGTTGATAAGTTGCAGACCGCTGGTCGGGCCGACTGCGCCCAGGTTCGAAAACAACGGTATCGAGCTCCCGCTCGAGCCGCTGGTGGTGGTGTAGTAGCTCGGAGTCGTAACGTTTTGGATGATCGACGAGGGTCCGACCTGTGGCGCTCCGCCCACGGAGGTTGTCCCATTGCCCCAGCCCAGGCCGAGCTGCACGCCGATGTCACGAGCGAAGCTGCGCGTGGCCGCCACTACGCGGGCTTCAATTTCGACTTCCTGCGTCTTGCGGTCCATCTGCTGGATGAGGCGGTCAATCTGCGGCAGAACCGCCGGAATGTCGGCAACGATAATCGAATTGGTGCGTTCGTCGGCGACTATGTCGCCGCGCTGACTCAGGAACTTCTTGAGCGGCAGCAACAGGTCCTTGGCGTGTGCGTAGCTGAGGAAGCGGGTAATGCTGACTTTGTCTACCGCCAGCGACTCGGCATCGATTTGCGCACGCCGGTTCTCGGCTTCCTTCCTCAACGTATCGACGGTGGCGATGCGCAGGACATTGCCGTCCAGTTGGCGAGAAAGGTCGTTGTTCTTGAGCACGATGTCCAGCGCCTGATCCCAGGGCACGTCATCGAGCACGATGGTCAGATTGCCGTGGACCATGGGATCGAGCACGACGTTGAGGCCGCTGATCTCGTGAATCAGGCGGAAGAAATCCTTCAGATCCACATCCTTAAGATTGACCGAGATCGGCTCGCCAGTGTACTTGGCCCCGTTCAGCGCCGGTTTCTGTTCCAGTTGCGCCTTCTGCTCGGCCGCCAGGTTCACGGCCGGCTGGATGGCGGGCTTGCTGGCGCCCGCTTGCCCAAGGGCAGCATTGACAGTGGTGGCAACCAGTTCCGCCGCCGTCTTGTCGGCAAAGCGGCTGGCCGCTTCCTGGGCCTTCACGACCGGCTCGGCGGCTTTGTCGTCCTTGGGCGAAAACTTGGGCTCGACGAAGGCAAAGTCGGCCGCCGGTTTCCCGGCGTTCTCGGCCGCAGCCGTTGCCGGGGTCACGGGAGCCGAAGCCTGCGCCAGTTGCGGCGCTTGACTCGCGGCCACCGATTTCGCGGCTGGCGCCGGTTGGCGATGGGCCAGCGCACCGTCGTGGATCCTGAGGACGAAAGTGCCGTCCGGACCCGCCACCAGTTCATGCTGGCGGCTAGCGGCGCGATCGCCGTCGGCGAGATCGATGACCACATGGGTGCTGGGCGGGACTTGCCCGTCCATCCCGATGCGGACGTCTTTCACGCCGTCGCGGTCAACCACGATGTGGCTCTGCGCCGTGGCCATCACGGTGTTGGGAAAGTCGACGACGATGCGTGCCGGAGATTCAAGCGTCGACACTTTAGGCGCCAGTGCGCCCTTCGCCTTGAACTCGATACGCAATCCGTCCTGGCTGTGCGCGACCTCGAGCCTCTGCAATCGAGCGCCCGTGGCCACCCCCTTGCCCGTCGTGT
>PLHP01000052.1 GCA_003138955.1 Acidobacteriaceae bacterium
ACTAAAAATGGGGGGCAGGTCACGGATTAGACAGGACTCGCACTGTCCTTTCCCGTGAGTTCGGCGAAGGTGAGACGCTTTCCAGCGACTTGCGAAAGGGCCAACAGGAAGCGGTCGGAATCGTTTAGCGGATTGTCTTTGGTGGCGCGATTGTTAAAGCGAAAAACCTGTTCGTCGATATAGCGGTCCAAGTGGAATGGCTCGACAGCAACATAGGTGCCCTTCAATCCACGCTTTAACAGACTCCAGAAATTTTCCAGTCCATTCGTATGCACACGGCCATTGACGTAGGTCTCGGCATGGTTCACAACTTCATGCACGTAGCGCGATCTCAGATCGTTATAGGGCACGGCATCATCGGAGTAGACGGGTGATCCGAATTTCACGTTATTGAGGACTTCGTTCTGTAAAGTCTCGCGTTTCACGTTGGGCACAACCGATGCGCGAACCTTGCGTTCGTCGCGGTCCAGCATTCCCATGACGATAGCCTTGCCCGTCGATCCGCCAGTGTGCCCGCTCTTGGCTGCAAAGCGTTCGCGCCGACCCCGGTGCATGTTCTTCAATTTTCCGCCGATGAAAGTTTCGTCAACTTCCACGCCGCCGCTTTCGGCTCCGCCGAGTTTCATTCCCATCGTGCCAGTCTTGAGGGCGAGTCGCAGACGATGCAGCATGAACCATGCGGACTTTTGCGAGACCCCAAGCGAACGGTGAATTTCGTGCGAACTGATTCCGTTCTTGCAGCTAATCAGCATCCAAAGAGCGGGGAGCCACTTCTGCAACGGGATCGGCGAATCCTCGAAGATGGTTTCGATTTTGACGGAGAACTGGCGACGGCAGTTCCGGCACTTCCACCGCTTCTGGGTTTTGAGATAGTAGGGATTCTTGGCGTCATCGCCTAGGCAATCCGGGCAGCGCGGGCCATCGGGCCAGCGCATGGCGGCGACGGCGTCGATGCAGATCTGTTCATCGCTAAAGTATTGAATTGCTTGCTGTAATGTCTTTGGGCTGTCCATGCCCAAACTATAGCAAATCGGCGTGGGTTAGTCAAGTTAATTATTGCCCAGTCAAATCCATGATTCTAAAGGGCCGTGATATCAAGAATTTTTGTGACGCCGGATAGTACCTTTGGAGTAAACAAGCCGCACCAAAGTGGCACAGTCGAGCTAAGTCCTTATTCCGGAATACTTTCCATGTAAGTCTTTATTGTGGAATACTTTGCGGAGGGTACCCCGCTAAAAACCTGATTACAATAGGCTTAAATGGGGGGTAGGGGGGGGTACAAAAAACCCATTGCCGCCAAGGTCATTTCCTGCGACCTGACACCTAAGACCTGAGACCTTCTCTTACGCACTGGCCGCTTCCGTGCTCCCCAGCGGCAGAAAGTACTGCGTGCCCTTGATCGGCGCAGAGACTTTCTTCAGCAGTTCTTGCAAGTCTTCGTTGCGGTCGACGAAGTCGATCTCGGAGGTGTTCACGATCAGCAGGTCGGACTGCGTGTAGTGAAAGAAAAAGTGTTCGTAGGCCTTCACCACTTCCATCAGGTAATCCTCGCTGATGGCCTTCTCGCCGGCCACGTTCTTTTTCTTCAGCCGTTTCTTAAGCACTTCCGGCGTGGCCTGCAGATAGATGACGAGGTCAGGCGTGGGAAGTTGATCGCGGAAATAATTGAAGTAGCGATTGTAGGTATCGAGCTCCTGATCGTTGAGGTTGAGGCAGGCAAAAAGCTTGTCTTTTTCAAAGATGTAATCGGAAACCACTGTCTTATTTGACCGCGGCCCCAGATCGAGCCCCCGCAGTTGCTCGAAGCGGCGAATCAGGAACGCCAACTGGGCCTGGAAGGCTGCGCCGCGCTCGCCTTCGTAGAACGCCTTAAGAAACGGATTGTCTTCCGGCTCGATGACGCGCTGGGCAGCCAGGCGCTCTCCAAGAACCCGCGCCAGCGTGCTCTTCCCAACTCGTATGGGACCTTCGACCGCAATGTAACGGGGAAGCTCGAAAAGCTTGGCCATGGATTGTCGTGAGCAGAATATATTGCTTCGCGTCCGGACGCAATTGTGGATTGCGGAAAGGTCAGAGGGCAGAGATCAGATTGCAGAGGTTAGAAGCTGGGTCCACGATGCGTAATGCTGAAGGTCATCGCGTCATCAAAATCAAAGGCCAAAGCTTTTTGACTTTCGATCATCCGATGACCCGATGGCCCGATGGTTGGTTTTCACCTCTGCAATCTGACCTCTAACCTCTGACCTCCTTTACAATTCGATCATGCTCCCCACTCTGATTGGACTAGCGACGACGGCCGCTGCAGCGGCCGCTTCCGCCGCGGCGTACCAGTCCATGGCGCCGTCGGGACAGTGGTACGGGCAGACGTTTGCCAGCGGAGTCCGGGGAAGCAAGCAAGTCGCCCTGACCTACGATGACGGGCCGAACGATCCGCACACGCTGAAGTTGCTCGAGGTGCTGGCGAAGCACAGTGTGCGGGCGACGTTCTTCATGATCGGCCGCTACGTGCAGCAGCGCCCTGATATTGCGCGAGCGGTGGCGCAGGCGGGACACGTCATCGGCAACCACACCTTCACGCATCCGTTGCTGATTTTTGAGTCGGCGGCGCAGACCCGCAGCCAGCTCGTCGACTGCCGTCAGGCGTTGGACGACACGATCGGCGAGCATTCGAATCTGTTTCGTCCGCCGTTTGGGGGAAGACGGCCAGCGACCATCAGGATCGCGCGCGAACTCGGACTACGAACGGTGATGTGGAATGTGACTGGCTACGACTGGAATGCGCCTCCGGCGGCGATGATCGCGAAGAAAGTCGCACGCCAGATGCGCGGCGGCGACGTGATCCTCCTGCACGATGGCGGACATCGCGCAATGGGCGCAGACCGCGAGCAGACCGTGATAGCGACGGAAAATTTGATCCAGCGTTACAAGGCTGAGGGCTACGAGTTCGTAACGGTAGGAGAGATGCTGGCTGTCGGCATAGGCATTGCTGAGAGCTGACAGCCGAGAACTGAGAGCTTCTTCTACGCATGCACCGTCGCAAACGCCTGCTTCGCTGCCGCAATGGTTTGCTGCACGTCGCGTTCAGTATGCGCCGCGCCCAGGAATGCCGCTTCGAACTGCGA
>PLHP01000035.1 GCA_003138955.1 Acidobacteriaceae bacterium
GCAGGGATACACGAAGCTGCAAAGCAATCTGATGCAGCTTTGACCGAAGTGCTGGCTGACGATTGCTCTATCGAGTGGCGGCGTGCCGCCTGGGTTGTCCGCCGGTCTGCACCTCGCCGCCGCCGTCGAAACCAGACTGTTTCTTGTTGTTCAAGCGCGCGGCAGCTCTGTCTTCGGCCTCCGCCAGCTGTTGAGGGGACATTGTTCGGCTGATGGTTTTCTTGCCTTCCGCGATCTGTTCGAGCATCGGGGTCGCCTTCTTTTCTGCGAGCAGGTACCACATGTAAGCAGCAACAGAGTCGGGTTGGGTGCCCGCGATCTGACCATCTTCGATTTGCCCAAAATGTTCGGCCATGCGAAGTTGGGCACAGGGGTCGCCGGCCTCGGCGGCTTCGATAATGGTAGAGAAGGCCTGGCCGTCTCCGTTGGCGGCGCGTTGTGGCTGGGCTTGCGAGTTGTTCATGGTCAGGTAGAGCAACTCGGTGCGGCTGGAGACACCCAGCTTGTCAAAAATACGGAACAGGTAGTTCTTGACGGTGTGAGGGCTGAGGCCGAGAGTTTGAGCAATTTCGCGGTTGGTCATACCTGCGGCCAGGTGCTGGATGACCTGGCGTTCGCGCGCGGAAAGCATTTCAATTCCCCGGTGGTTCGTGGCGCGGACGAGTGGCAAGTTGGCAAGAGCTTCGAGCGCATGATCGAGATCGACGCTACGCGCCCAGATTTGTCCTTCATGGACGCTGCGAATGCATTTGCAGAGGCTCTCCAGCCGCTCTTGCTTGGAAAAAATGCCCCTTGCGCCAGCGCGAAAGCACTCCAGCACGTCCTGGGGCTTGGAGGAGTCCAGCAAGATGACGCCCTTGATCTGGGGCCGTAGCGCACGCATCTCGCGCAATACCTGGGTGCCGTGGCCGGGCTGGTCGTCCAGATTGTGAGCGATCACCACGACATCAATGGGCACGCGGGTGACGGCGGCCAACAGTTCCTCGGAATTCGAGGCCGCAGCTGCTACCTGCAGACCGCGGTCATTGCGCAGCGCGTCCGCTAAGAGTTGGGTGTGAATGCGCGTGCCGTCGGCAACTACGATGCTTACAAAGTCCGAACCCAATTCTTCATGGGATGACATCGGGTCTCCTGATATTTGGTCCGACGAATCGGATGGGGGAATCATTCCGTTCGTTTATACGGACAATGGCCTAAGGGGGAGGAAGAAAGTGAGGCAAAAAGCCGACCAGGGTCTCTTGCTACAGTGAGAATGTAGCACTAAATTCTCGAACCGGCAAGCAAGGGATTTGCAACCTATGCAAAAAAATGCAGTGGGCGTCGGGTTTCGGTTGCAGTTTGGTCGGTTGCACGACAATGCAAGGGGTCAGCCCTGATGCTGGTCTCGAAACGGCGCTTGTTCGAACGGATGAATGTCATGTCTAACACTACTAGTATCAATAAGATAGCTAATATCTGTTTAACGGACTGATGGATGTCGGGAGCGCGCTCCTGATCTTCGCACCAGAGTACTACCACGGCAGTGCCATAGAACAACGTCTCTAAGCCGTTTAGCTTGGTCGTGAGAAAATCACCCGGTGCATAAAAGGGACGGTGTGTCCTAAGAAGTCCTACCACTTGCACGTTCTTGCAAGTACCGCTAAGTTTCAAACAACCACTGTTAAGTTTTGGGCGTCAAGCAAGTGCAAGTTAAGTTTAGACGTGAAAAGAAGAGCAGTTAAGTTTAGGCGTCAAAGAAACTCCCCCTAGTCCGTTCCTGTTAAGTTCCTCCCCCTGAAAGCGTTGAATAGGTCTGCATGCGATCCAGCGTGCGGGCCGAGCGGACCCAGTGCAATGGGACCCAGAGGGCGAAGCTATGAGTAGTCCCAACCAGAGCTATGAAGCGGGCAGCGGGATGAGCCCATGGGTATCGCAGGAAGAGTTGCGCTGGTATGCGCTGCACACCAGAGCGCGCCACGAAAAAGCGGTCGAGCGACGATTGCGAGATCAAGGGATGGAAACGTTTCTGCCGACCGCGATGGAAGTGCATCGCTGGAGCGATCGCAAGAAAAAAGTAGAAGTACCACTGTTCAGTTGCTATGTGTTCATCCGTTGCGCTTTGAGCGCGGCAGACCGAACCCGGGTGCACCAGGTGGAGAGCGTGCACGGTTTTGTGGGGGTTCGCGGAATGAGCCTGCCGATTCCCGATGAGCAGATCGAAGGCATCCAGAAGGTTCTCACGCAGGCGGCGCCCTGGCGTTCGTACCCCTTTCTTAAGGCGGGGCAGCGGGTCCGGGTGCGCGGTGGGGCGATGGACGGAGTGGAAGGCGTGTTCTTGTCGGAGAACGGCGACCACAGCCTGATCATTTCTGTCGATGCGATTCAGCGGTCGATGGCCGTGCGAATCGATGGTTATGACGTAGAGCCGGTCTGAAGATCAGGTCTCAGGTTCCAGATCTCAGATTTCAGGGAAGGCAAACCATCGTCGGAAGAAATTGTCGCAACCCGCCAATCCAGCAGTTCCCCGGTAAACGATCCTGGATTTTCTTACAACCTTTCGTCAGACACTTTTAAAACATGTATCAGCCAGAAATCGAACGAATCAGCGAAGAGTTGTATTTCATTGCGGCCAGCCCGGCCACGCGCCGGCTGCGCACGCAAGCGCAATTGCTCTCGCAGACGGACGTGCCGGTGCTGGTGACCGGAGAAGCGGGAAGCGGGAAGACAACCGCTGCCCGGCTTATCCATTCGCTGTCGATTCGTTCCAGCTTCCCGTTCATGCGGGTCGGTTGTGCCGTGCTCACCCGCGACCTGCTGGAGAATGAACTGTTCGGTTACGAACACGCTTCCGCCAACGGGCGACCGGAATCGACGTTAGGGAAGTTCGAGGAGTGCGCCAAGGGAACGATTTTGCTGGACGAATTCGATGCCATGCCGGACGCGGTGCAACGGCGGCTTCTGAAACTCTTGGAAACGGGAGAGTTTGTCCGGTGCGGCGGCCAGAGCCCGATCCGGGCCGATGTGCGCATCATTGCCGCCACGTGCCGGGACCTCGAGTTGGCAGCGGCCGAGAAGAGAGTTCAGGAAGAGCTGTTCTACCGCTTGAGCGCTTTCGAATTGCGCGTGCCACCGCTGCGGGAGCGGCACGAGGAAATCCCGTTGCTGCTGGGGCACCTGATGAACCGGCTGACCCGGCGCTATGGCGTGCCGGCTCCACGCTTCTCAACCGCGTTGCTGGATGCATGCCAGCAGTGTGCGTGGCCTGGCAACCTGAACGAACTGGAGAACTTTGCCAAACGCTTCCTGGCGCACGGCGATGAGGGCGCGGCATTGAACGAATTGTTTTCGCGTCCCGATTACGGGTCCGCAAGCAAGGGTGGGAACGGAAACGGGCAGTCGAAAACCAGCGGTCCGCCTTCGAGCCTGCACACATCGGAAGAAACATCGTCTTTGAAGTTGCTGGTAAGAAACGCAAAAGGGGAAACCGAGCGCGGCGCGATTGCCCAAGCCCTCGAACAGACACACTGGAACCGGAAAGCGGCAGCTCGTTTACTGAATATCAGCTATCGTGCGCTGCTTTACAAAATCCAGGAGTACCACTTGGCACCGCGCGCAGAGTCGGCACGACTTCTTGGTACCGACGGTATGCGGAACGCGAAGTAGCGCTGACTGGCAGCAGCGAAGAGTGAACCCGGCGGCACCGAACAGCTAGGATTGAACCGTCTACGACTGAACCATCTACGATTGAACCGGGGAATGGCTGAGAGGCATTGCTTATGACGGAACCCATTACGGCCCATCGGATCACGGCGATGCTGACGCTTCTGGTGCTGGTGTCCAGCGGAGCGTTCGCACAAACCGGGTCCGCATCGCAAACACCGGCGCCCAGCGCCGCTCAAGCCGATAAGCAAGCCGGCGAGACGAAAGCGGAAGGCTCGCGGGCCGCACATTCGGACAGTTCCTATGTGATTGGCGCCAACGATGTGCTGGCCATCAATGTGTGGAAAGAACCGGACATCTCACGTTCCGTTCCCGTTCGTTCCGATGGAAAGATCTCGTTGCCGTTAGTCGGGGAGTTGCAGGCGGGTGGTCAGACGCCACGGCAACTGGAACAAGAGATCACCAAGCGCCTGCAGAGCTATATCTCTGAGCCTGAAGTCACGGTCATCGTTACCGATAGCAAGAGTCAGAAGGTGAACATCATGGGTATGGTGACCCGACCTGGCGCCTATCTGTTGACGAGTTCGACCACCGTGCTCGATGCGATTGCCATGGCCGGGGGCTTCAAAGACTTCGCGAAGCAGAAGTCGATCTATGTTCTTCGACCAGCTCCGGACGGTACGCAGCAACGAATCCCGTTCAACTACAAAGATGTGATCAAAGGCAAGAATCCGGCGGAAAACGTCCGCCTGCAAGCGGGCGATACGGTGGTGGTTCCGTAGTGGTTGCGATGAGCCTTCGACGCGGTTTGATTCTTGGATGGTTGGTGGCTGGGTTGCAGCTTTTCTCGGCGGGGCAGAACCCGGCTCCGCAGAACCCGGCACAGGATGCGAGCGCCGATAGCGCCCGAACGGCTCCGGCTGCCGCACTCTCGGCCATGGCAGGAATGCAGGGTGAGTACGACGCAGCGGACACGAGCAGCGATCTGCCCAATATACCGGCGCTGCTGGGGGGAGCTGGAATCTCTTCGGCCTTCATCCCCGAGTTAGAAAGATCGAATTATCTGCGCGGCGGGGTGAATGTGGGCGCGACATATGATAGCAACCCACTGCTCGCCTCAACCGGGCAGGTGAGCAATACGAGCGAGTCGATTTTTCCCAATATAAGGATTGAGGAATCGTCGTCGCGAATGCGCTGGACGCTGGGATATGCTGGTGGGCTGACGGTGAATCAGAACTTCACGAGCCAGAACGAAGGATCGCATAGTCTGAATTTCGATTCGCAATACCGGCTCAGTCCGCACGTGAACCTACGAGTGGCAGAAAACTTCTCCATGACCACGGGATTTTTTGACGCGGGCAATGGCACCGGAGTCGTCGGCGGATCAGGCGGACCGAATGTCAGCCTGATTGCTCCATTGTCCACCCAAAGATCCAGCATGACGACGGTCGAGACGAACTATCACTTTGCCTTGAACGATCTGATTGGCGGGAGCGGGTCGTTCTATGATTTAAATTTCACCAACGTCCCCGTGGGAACTCAGCTGACGGATTCCGAAACCGCTTCGGGGTCTGCATTCTGGCTGCACCGGATCTTCCGCGGAGACTGGGCTGGCACAAGTTACCGCTTCGACCGCATCACCTTCAACGGCGGCGAAAGCCGCGTCCATAGCTTTTATGCAGTGGATACCCTGGATCTTTCGCACCGGTTCACACTGACGGGCTTCGTCGGTCCGCAGTACTCGGAGAACCAGGGATCACTTGCCGCGGCGACAGCGCCTACTAGCTGGTCGGTGGCTGGCGGAGCCGAAGGCGGCTGGCAGAGCCTGCGCACCAGCCTGTCCGCGGGATACTCCCGCAGCATCAGCGACGGCGCCGGCGTTCTGGGTACGGTGCGGTTGCAGAACATTCACGCCAACTTCCGCCGCGAGTTGGTTCCCGGGTGGGCGGCCGCATTGAATGCCAGTCACGGAACAAATCAATCGCTGATCCTGCCTGCTCCGTGCAACCCCAAGGTGAAAGAAGAAGGCGTATGCACAGCGAGTTCGATCAATTTGACTTCGGCGGGCATCTCGCTCGAGCGTAATGTCGGGAAGAGCATCGGACTGCGGTTGGGTTACAATCACGACTTTCAAGAGCAGCTTGGAGTGCCCGGCAACCCCGATGCGAGCCGGAATCGATTTTTTGTGACGCTCTCGTACCAGTGGGCCAAACCTTTAGGAATGTAGTCATGGAAGAAGAGCTGCAAGAAGCAAACGAGCTACCGAGTTTTGCCGAGATCAAGGGCATCGTCCGCCGTCGGCGGTGGCAATTTCTTGTGCCCTTTTTCTGCGGCTGGGCGCTGGTGTGGGGGGCGAGTTGGCTGATCCACTCGACCTACCGGTCGGGCACGCTCATTCTGATCGAGCAGCCATCTGTGCCGGAGAAATATGTTGTCTCGAATATCGACAGCGACATTCAACAACAGCTGGACAGCATTACGCAGCAAATCCTGAGCCGCACCCGCCTTCTCCGCATCATTGACAAACTCGGTCTTTACCCCCAGGACCGGAAGCGCAAGAATCCGGACGATCTGGTGGAGAAGATGCGCAAGGACATTGAAATCGAGCTGTCGCACGGGGACGATAAAAAGCTCTCGGCGTTCAATATCTATTACGCGAGTCGCGATCCGAAGATGGCGCAGCTGGCCACGGCCGAGCTGGCGAACCTCTTCATCACGGAGAACCTGGAGCAGCGAGAGAGGCGTTCGGAGAGCACGACCAACTTCCTCGAAGATCAGGTCGATCAGGCGCGCGCCAAACTCGCAGAACAAGAAGCCAGAGTGCGCGTGTTCAAAGATCAGCACCTGGGCGAGTTGCCCACCCAGATGCAGAGCAATCTGCAGATCCTGGCCGGCCTGCAGAATCAGGTGCAAGCCAACCAGGATTCGCTGAACCGGGCCAAGCAGCAAAACACCTACCTGGAATCGCTGATCAATCAGTATCGTTCCATGGATCGCGGTTCGAAGTCGGCCGAGGGCGGCCAGGTTGGCCTGGCCGAGGTTGACAAAGAGCTGGATCAATTGAAGGCGCAGTTGGCGGACTTGACTTCCCACTACACCGACAAGCATCCCGACGTCCGCAAGACCAAAGAGCAGATTGCCCGGACCGAGCAGATGCGCGCACGGATCGTCGCTGACATGAATAGTCCAGCGAATAACTCGAAGCCGGAACCGGTTGCCCCTACCCCGCTCGACCCGAAAAGCGCCCCGCTGCTGGAGCTGGAAAGCCAACTGAAGGCCAATCGCCTCGAGATCACGAACCGGGAGGCGGAAATCAAGGACGAGCAAAACAAGATCCTGCAATACCAGGGACGGCTGAATATGGCCCCGGTAATGGAACAGCAGTTCGCCGACATCACGCGCGACTATGATCAGTCGAAGGCCAATTACGAATCCCTACTGAAGAAGAAAAACGAATCGGAAATGTCGACCGACCTGGAGAAAACGCAACAGGGCGAGCATTTCCGCATGTTGGATCCGCCGAATCTTCCGGTAAAACCATACAAGCCGAACCGTCTGCTGCTGTGCGGCGCCGGACTAGCGGTGGGCCTGGTGTTCGGCGGGGGCTTCGCTTTCGGCCAGGAAAAGCTGAGCGGCAAGATCTACAGCGAACGCGAGATCAAGCGGCTGGTTCCCTTCGAGGTGATCGCGGAGATTCCGCCGATCGAGACTTTACAGGAACAGTCGTCCCACCGGCGTGGCGCCTGGCTTGCCGGCGCGACGGCAGTGGTGATTGTAGGTTTCATCCTGTTAGGATCGGCAATAACGTATCTGTACGGCTAGGATCATGTACAAGAGCTTCTACAATTTGCAGCGAAACCCGTTCGAAATCACGCCGGACCCGTCGTTTTTGTTTCCGACGACCCGGCACAACGAGGCGCTCGCTTCGTTGTACTACGGGGTAACGGCGCACCGGGGATTTGTGGTTTTGACGGGCGAGGTGGGCACGGGGAAAACGCTCATTCTGCGTTCGTTGCTGGGGTTGCTGCAGCGCCGCGATGTGGCCTTCGCCCTGATTTTCAATCCATCGCTTTCGCCACTGGAATTCATGCGCTACATCGCGGGCGATTTCGGGCTGCCGGTCGCGGGCAAGGCCAAAGACGAGCTGATCCACGTGCTGAATGACTTTCTGCTGCAGAGACATCAGAGGGGACTGACGACGCTTCTGGTGGTGGACGAGGCTCACCACCTGTCGTCGGAGATACTGGAAGAGATCCGGCTTTTGACCAATCTGGAAACCTCACAGCAAAAATTGCTGCAGATCGTGCTGGCGGGTCAGCCGGAACTCGATCAGAAGCTCGATTCTTATGAACTCCGGCAACTGAAGCAGCGGATCGCGCTGCGCTGCCATCTCGACGCGCTCAGTCTGGACGAAACCGTGAAGTATATGGGCCGCCGTCTCCAGATTTCGGGGGCGCCTGTCGTCGGCCAGATTTTTCCCGAGGCTGCGATCGAGGCTGTGTTCCGCTATTCGCGGGGAATCCCGCGGCTGATCAATACCATCTGCGAGAACGCGCTGCTCGCGGGCTACGCCAAACAAGCGGCCACGATTACACCGGAGATCATTGACGGCGTCGCACGGGATTTACGGGTCGGGGTGGTGTCCGTGGAATCGAGGAATAATGACGGAGCCCAGGTGTCTCAAGAAAAGGAAAAAGAGCAGAACGATCTGCTGTTGGCAGTGAGGAAGCTGCTCGAAGTGCATGACCGTATGCTGGAATCGGAGACGAAGGGACGGCTGCAGTAGGCCACCGGTTGCTTTCACATGAGCTATATATTTGAAGCGTTGCAGCGGGCAGAGGCCGAGCGATCGGGCGGAATCGCGCCGAAAAATGCCGACTCGGTCGCGGAGCTGCTGCAAGGGGTCGAACAAGAGATCGAGCGCAAGCAAGCGGTCGGCGAATTGCCGCCGGCGGCGATTCCAGAGTCTCCCGAGGCGGAGACGTTTGCCTCGGCGAAAGTGCTGGCACCGGCGCTGGCGGTAGATTCCCGGCTGGTATGTCTGACGGATCAGGGCGGCCTGGCNNGGTACGGCCCCGGAAGAAGGAAAAAGTCTGGTCGCGGCCAATCTGGCGCTCAATCAGTCGCGCAGCAAGGTTTTGAAGACCCTGCTGGTGGACGGCGATCTGCGCCGGCCAACCGTGGCCAGCCGATTCGGGTTCGACCGTTCCTTGCCGGGACTGAGCGAGTGTTTGCGCGGCGAGCGGCAACTTTCTGAAGTGGTGTACAAACTGAATGGCTCCGGTCTCTGGTTCCTTCCCGCCGGGCGCGCACCCGAGAACCCGCTCGACCTGATGCAGAGTGGACGCCTTCCGGAACTGCTTGACCGGCTGGGAAAATTCTTCGACTGGATCGTCATCGACACTCCTCCGGTGGTTCCCGTGGCGGATACCACGTTCTGGATGAGGCTGGCGGACGGGGTTCTGGTCGTGATCCGCGAAGGGGTCAGTGAAAAGAAAGTAATAGAACGGGCTTTGGATTCGTTTGATCACGCCGCTTTGCTGGGCGTAGTGGTCAACAGTTGCAGCCGCAGCGACCACACGGATTATTATTCGCGTTACGGTCAGGCAACGATTGGAACCGGCGATGGTCCCCCCTCCGCCGAGAACGGGTAAGAAGCAACACGAGAACGGGTAAGAAGTAAGAAGTAAGAAATGATCGGCGCTATTTGGGCCGACTTAGATAAGCCTAGTTTCCCCCCACCTAGGATCGTAACTTCTCCCTCAAATTGATCCACCATGCAGGTCTGAGCCACTGGTTGTCTCTAAGTGGCTCAGCAAGGAGCTATACGTGGCATCCCACACTGTAGATACGAGGTTTCGCTCTCCAGAACTCTCACGATCGCAGAGCCCGGCAGAGCCCGGCGTCGTGCTGAGCGAAGAAACTTTTCACCGGATGATTTCGCTGGAGCGCAAGCGCAGCGAGCGTTCGCAGCGGCCGTTCGTGCTTTTGCTTATCGACACCGGGCGCACTCAGCCGGGTGACAAGCAAGGCCGCGTGTTGCTGGACATGCTGGCCGCGCTCCAGGGAGCGACCCGAGAAACCGACGTTACCGGCTGGTACACAACCAACTCCGTGGTCGGAGTGATGTTCACCGAGATCGTTCTGGATAACAATGCCGTGCTCAGCACCATCCTTTCCCGGATCGGCGCGGTGCTGCGCGACCGGCTCGACACCGATCAGTTCAGCCGGATCAAATTTTCCTTTCACGTGTTTCCGGATGACTGGGATGCGCAGGATCCGGATCGTCCCAGCAATCCAACCCTTTACCCGGATCTCGAAAAGCGCGAAAAGTCGAACCGGCTGGGCCGCGCCACCAAGCGGCTGATCGACGTTCTGGGGAGCCTGTCATTGCTGGTGATGTTGTCGCCCGTGCTTTTTATCATCGCGGCGGCGGTCAAGCTGACCTCCCGCGGGCCGGTCTTGTTCCGGCAGAAACGCGTCGGCGAGCATGGCACGCCCTTCACGTTTCTGAAATTCCGGTCGATGTTCATCAATAACGATGCCAGCGAGCACCAGGAATATGTTCGCCAGTTGATTGCCGGTCAGGCGGAAAAGAAGCCGGCCAACGGCAACGGAGGAGGCGTTTTCAAGTTAACGAACGATCCGCGGATCACGCCGGTGGGCCGGATTCTGCGGCGCTCCAGCCTGGACGAACTGCCGCAACTGATCAACGTGCTGCGCGGCGAAATGTCGCTGGTCGGACCTCGTCCGCCAGTGCCGTATGAAGTGGAAGCGTACGCCACATGGCATCGCCGCCGTCTGCTGGANNGAAGCCTACGCCACGTGGCATCGCCGCCGGTTGCTGGAGGCGAAACCGGGGATCACCGGACTCTGGCAGGTGTATGGCCGCAGCCGCGTGGAATTCGACGATATGGTGCGGCTCGATTTGCGCTATGCCCGCGATTGCTCTCCGCTGCTCGACTTGAAGATTCTGTTGCAAACGCCAAGAGCGGTGATGGGAGGAGACGGCGCCTGTTAGTTCAGCAAACATGAAGTTATCAGTTCCCAGTTCTCAGTTCTCAGTGCAAAACGGACGGTTCTTGGGTTTTCCCGAGAACCGACAACTGAGAACTTTCTTACAACACAAGCAGTCTTAATAGCAGTCTTAATAAGGGTGAATTCCTATGCTTAGGTTTGGTGTCATCGGGTACGGCTATTGGGGTCCGAATATCGTGCGCAATCTGCGCTCGCTGGAAGGTTGCCAGGTCGTCGGAATATGCGATCAGACTCCCGCAGCCCGCAAGCGCATACAGGCGGCGCATCCCGGAATTCCGGTCTATAGCGACTCCCACGAACTGATAAAGTCGCCCGACGTGGATGCCGTCGCGGTGATCACCCCGGTGTGGACGCACTATGAACTGGCCAAGGCGGCGCTCGAAAACGGCAAGCATGTGTTCGTGGAGAAGCCGTTCACGAGCAGCCGGGCGCAAGCGGAGGAACTGATCAACCTGGCGGAGCAGAAAAATCTGCAGATCATGGTGGACCACACGTT
>PLHP01000082.1 GCA_003138955.1 Acidobacteriaceae bacterium
AGTCGTGCCCGCCAACACCAACACGCAGACCCAGCTCTCGCGCAACATTCGGCTGAACATCCCCATCATCAGCGCCGCCATGGACACGGTGACCGAGTCGCACATGGCGATTGCCATGGCGCAGCAGGGAGGCCTCGGCATTATTCATCGCAACCTGACCATCGACCAGCAGGCCAATGAAGTCGACAAGGTGAAACGGTCGGAGAGCGGCATGATCGTCGATCCGGTTACCATGTCGCCGGATGCCAAGGTTTCCGATGCGCTCGAAGTCATGCAGAAGTTCAAGATTTCAGGTGTGCCGATCACGCTGAAGGATGGGAAACTGGTCGGCATTCTCACCAATCGCGATCTGCGCTTCGAGACGCGCTTCGACATTCCGATCAGCAAGGTGATGACCAAGGAGAATCTGATCACCGTCCCCGTCGGAACCACCCTGGAGCAAGCCGAAGAGATCCTGCACGAACACCGCGTCGAAAAGCTGCTTGTCGTCGACGACAAGTACAACCTGAAGGGCTTGATCACGGTTAAGGATATTCAAAAGAAGTTGAAGTATCCGGGCGCTGCCAAAGACACACACGGACGCTTGCGCGTCAGCGCCGCCATTGGCGCCACCGGCGACTTCCTGGAGCGCGCCCAGGAACTGGCGAAGGCGAAAGTCGACGTGCTGGCCATTGACAGCGCGCATGGGCATTCCGCGCTCGTGCTCGCAGCGGTCAAGAAGATAAAGGCGACGCTGCCGGAAGTGGAACTGATTGCCGGCAACGTAGGGACCTTCGATGGCGCCTGCGACCTGGTGCGCGCTGGCGCGGACGGGGTCAAAGTCGGCATTGGGCCGGGCTCGATCTGCACCACGCGCATCGTAACCGGCGTGGGCGTTCCGCAGATCACGGCGATTGCGGAGGCGGCGCGGGCCACGCGCGACGCGGGCGTTCCCGTGATTGCCGACGGCGGCATCAAGTATTCCGGCGATATCAGCAAAGCGCTGGCAGCGGGCGCTTCCGCGGTGATGATCGGATCGATGTTTGCGGGAACGGATGAAAGCCCGGGCGAACAGATTCTGTATCAGGGGCGCACCTTCAAGGCGTATCGCGGCATGGGGTCGCTCGGGGCGATGGCGGCGGGTTCGAGCGAGCGCTATTTCCAGAACTCGGATGGAGATGCGTCGACCGCAAACCCAATGACAATGACGGGCGAAGAGTCGAACCGGCTCGCTAAGCTGGTGCCGGAGGGAATCGAAGGCCGCGTGCCGTATCGTGGTTCGGTGGCGATGATCGTGCACCAGATGGTGGGCGGCCTGAAGTCGGGCATGGGTTATTGTGGATGCCAGACGGTCGCTGAACTGCAGCAGAAGGCGCGATTCGTGCGCATCAGCGCCGCTGGTCTGCGCGAAAGCCACGTGCACGACGTCATGATCACGCGCGAAGCTCCGAATTACGCGGCGGAGTGAGGGACCAGGCCAATTTGACTGCGTCTCGTCCCAATCTTGTGCGCGCCTGGTGGCCAGCGGTCGTCTGGATCGGTCTCATTACGTTTGAGTCCACCGATTTTTTCTCGTCCGAGCACACCGGCAGCTTGCTGTATACGTTGTTGACGCGCCTGTTCGGCCAAATCAATTTCTACGACTTCCTCATCTTCCATCACTATCTGCGCAAGACCGGACACGTTGTCGGGTACGGCATGTTGAGCCTTCTGCTGCTGCGTGGCTGGCGGGCTACGCTCGGTCGAGTTCATACCTTGTTGTTGCGCATGGCGCTGTTGTCCTGGTTAGGTACAGCTTTCGTTGCCGCGATGGATGAATGGCACCAGAGCTACATTCCATCGCGCACGGGCACGGTCTGGGATGTCGCTCTGGATAGCGTGGCGGGCGTGGCGTTTCTTTTGGTCGCCTATTTCTGGTTGCGCCGGTCTGATGAGGCGGAGCAGACAGCCTGAACAGGCTGCCGGAAACTCGGAAACGCCGCAGCAAGCCAGGGTCACCCGCCGCATGTGCCGGGTTGGGGAGCTACACATAAGTAGTACTTCCGAAGCTTTACTGCTCCCGGCTAACCCACGTGGGCACTTGTAAAACGCTCGCCGAAGGTTGAGAGTACCGAAAGCGCCCGAGTTGGCCCTCCCCCAGCCCCCGGGGTCATCGGCGACAGAAGAAGCCCCAGTCTTATCCGCCAGGAGCGAGATCCGCAAGGAGCGAACTCTGCCTGCCGAAGCCGCTCAGGTTTTAACGGGCCGCGCGGACGAACGGTGGGCGAGCAGGGCGAACGCCGAGACGGTCGCGATCCCCGCGGAAAAATAAAACGGGACCGCTGGGCCATATACCTTCCAAAGCGCACCGGTCATGACGCTTGAGAGCAGCGTGGTTACGCTGGTGAGAAACGAATAAATCCCAAGAGCTCGGCCACGGACATCGGCGCCCACACTTTCGACGACCAGAGCCTTGAGCACAGGATTGGTCAGCGCATAGAAGAGTCCGTAGAAGGCCATGGTCAGCCAGATTGCCAGTTGAGAAGGCGCGAGCGCGAAGACAAAATAGACGATGGCGAAAACGAAATATCCGGCGGCGGCGATGGCCGAACGCGAGAAGCGATCGCTGAACTTGCCCGCCGGCCAGGACAGCAACGTGAACATGATGTTGAAGACCAGTCCCAGCAGTGGCGCTCGAGACGCCGGAATGCCGATATTTCCGGCGCGCAGAACCAGGAACATATCACTGGAATTTCCCAGCGAAAACAGTGTGACCACTGCCAGCACGTAATAGAAGCCGGCAGGCAATTTTGGCAGCCACTTGGATTTGCTGGCGGAGCGACGGGCGTCCTCGCCCGTCCGCGTAGGGGCAGCCCCCTGCGACCCGAGCAGTTCTGGATTCGTTCCAGTTTTCGTAAGCGGGTTGCCGCCGCGACGAACCTCGCTGATTCCGAGCCAGACGACGATTACGCAGAGCGCTCCCGGGATGGCGGCGGACGCGAACACGGCACGCATGCCGAAGCGTCCGATAATTCCGAGCGCCAGCAGCGGGCCGGCGATGGCGCCGGCGGAATCCATGCCTTGAATCAGGCCATAGGCTGAGCCGAGCGTTGACTTGTCGACCGACTCGGCCACCATCACGTCGCGGGCGGTGCCACGCACGCCTTTGGCAAAGCGATCGCAAAAGCGAATTCCCAGAATTTGCCACCACGACGAAACCAGCGCCAGCAGCGGCTTCACCGCGTTGGCCACGAAGTATCCGCCGAGCACGATAGGCTTGCGGCGCGCAACCTTGTCGGCCAGGTAGCCGGAGAAAAACTTGGCAAAAGAAGCCACACTCTCGGCGATGCCCTCGATAATCCCAAGTTGCGCCGGTCCGGCGCCGAGCGATGCGAGAAAGGCTGGCAGTATCCAGTACGCCATTTCGCTGGCCGTGTCGTTGAGGAACGAGGTCAGGCCGAAAACGTATACATTCCGGGGGATATTTCGGGGGAGGGACTGCGAAAGTGGTGGGGGCGGCGCGTCCATGTCTGTCCATGAAAATAGCACGGGCAAGAAGCCAAACGGGGCGGGCGGACAAGCATCCAACACCTTTTACATTGCCTTTACCAGTTGTATTGCCGTTACCCGGCCCTTACGCGGGCTGCCGAGAAGTCTGGTAACATTTTGCGAACAGCATTTCACTCCGGAGCATCAATGTTTAAAGCGGGCGCGAACCATAAAGAATCTGCGGATTCAAAAGCACTGGGCATGAATCCGGGGGAGTGTCGACTTCTGGAGGGTGCCAAACCCGGCCCAGCCGGCGTTCGCTCTCGAACGTTCTTTCTGATGGTAGCGACGGCGCTGGCGATCCGGCTAATCGTCATGGCATTCATGTATCCGCAACATCTGGTGTCCTTTCACGATCACTTCCACTTTGGGTTTGAAGCCGGAAGAATTGCACGATCGATTGCACAAGGCGAGGGCTTCAGCAGTCCTTTGTATGAGAAGACCGGGCCGACGGCGTGGATGACGCCGGTCTATCCCTACATCCTGGCGGGATTCTTCAAGGTTTTCGGGGTCTACACCAAGGCTGCGGCGCTAGCGGTCCTCTCTTTCAATTGCCTGACATCGGCTTTGACTTGCCTCCCGATCTTTTTTTTCGCGCGCCGGAGCTTCGGTACACATGTGGCCAAGTGGGCAGGATGGACGTGGGCTTTCTTCCCTTATGCCATCTATTTCCCCATCGACCGAATTTGGGAAACCTGGCTCGCCACGCTGCTGTTCGCCCTGCTCTTTATGATTGCACTAAAGCTGGAGCGCACCGATCGAATTTCGGCATGGGCGGGCACGGGCCTACTGTGGGGCCTAGCCGGGCTAACCAGCGCCGTTGTCGTTTCCGTGCTCCCGTTCCTGCAGTTGCGAATTTCCTATCTTCGGCACAAGCAGGGGCGCCGCTGGTTGGTGCCGAATATTGTGCTTGGGCTGGCGCTCGTGGTCGCGGTCTCTCCCTGGTTTGTGCGAAACTGGCGCACCTTCCATACTTTCATTCCCTTCCGGGACAACATGGGGCTAGTGCTGCGCATGGGCGTTAAGGGCGCCACCAGTGACTGGCAGCGCAATGTCGATTATTGGCAGCCGACTGAACTCGGACCCTGGAATAACCCAGTTGAGGTGCAGGAGTTCCAGCGCGATGGCGAACTGAAATATATGGCCACGAAGAAACAACAAGCGCTGGCCTTCATCAAGACTCATAAGCGTTGGTACCTGTGGACATCGTTACGACGGATGGTTTTCCTTTGGACCGGATACTGGAGTCTGTCGCCCTCATACTTGCAAATAGAGCCGTGGGATCCGGCGAACATAGTGTTTTGCTCGGCCTTCACCATACTGGCATTCGCCGGCCTGCGCAGAGCCTGGAAAAGACGGGCGGACGCGGCGATCTTCTACACTATCGTTCTGCTGGTGTTTCCTCTGATGTACTACATCACGGCTCCGGAGTTTTACTATCGCCGGCCCCTGGACCCGATAATGGTTGTTCTTGCCGTCTATGCGCTGACTCCGTCTCGTCGACTCGATGAGCCGCCATCGGCTGACAAGGTTGAAAAGGATCGGCTGCTGCGGGCGTGTGAGGATGACCAGTTCGACTCCGAGTTGGCCGAGCCGGTGTGATCCGTGCCTCGATTCCGCTGCTGGCGTGCTTCAGGGAGCGATCTTAACCGCTCCCGCCCCGGCGCGTTATTTGTATCGCGTCCAGCGCTTTGTTATTCTTTATAAAGGTATTTAGACAGCATAAAGATGCAGGCGTCTTACCGCGCAAGGGGAGAGTTTGCCTAAACAGACCTCGGCAGCTGTGGCCCGTTCCTCTCCTACCCCACATGTACGCTGGTTCTCCCGCCGGCGGCTTATCGCTTTATTTTGCATGGGAGCGGCCATTGCGCTGGTCGTAATGGCTTCGGTCGGCTCGGTTGGATGGGATGCCCAGGGTTATTGGAAGGCCATTCAAGCTGTTCACCACGATTCCGATCCGTATGCTGAAGATCTTGTGGCGCTGCAGGCGTTTCACACCCGCTTGGCATCCAACCCGGCCGAGCGCCCGCCCTTTGTCTATGTCTACTCTCCGATGACGCTGCCTTTTCTGCGACTGCTGGCAGTGTTTCCTCGCTGGCTCCTGGGCCTGCTTTATTGGGCTGCGGTCGCAGCCGGAGTCCTGCTTCAGCTCTGGGCGGGATTCCAGATGGCTGATCAACGCGAACGCCGCTGGCTGGCGTTGATGCTGCCGGCCATTATCTTCTTCCCCGGACTCATCACCGACGATGCGATTTTGAGCGGCAACGTGGCCTACCCGCTTTATGGCGTAATCCTGGCCGCCGCTACCGCCGGGTGGAAACATGGCCGGTGGTCCTGGTATTACATCGCCGTTCTGGCCGCTTCAGTTTTCAAGACGCCATTTCTCGTGTTCCTCGCGTTTCCCGTTCTGATGGAGACGGGTAGGGATAGGGATAGTGGCAGTGACCGCGGCAGGCGGCAATGGGTTCCGTCCGCCATGGCAGCAATTATTGGAGTGCTGATCTTTGCCGCCCAGATCCGTCTCTGGCCCGGTTTGTTCCGCGAGTACCTGTCGAGCCTGCGATTAGTGTTTGACTACCTGCACGATTTTGGATTCGGCCCGGCGGGCACTGTGGGCAGAGCTCTCTGGAGGCGGGGACTGCCGTCTTCTCTCGCAACCACTATTCTGCACCTGCTCGTTGTCTGTGCGCTTGCAGTTGTCCTCCTGTTGCTTGCGCGTCGCGTCCGCGAATGGAAGCTTCCGCGGGAGGCATGGGTCCCCGTCGCACTGGTCGGCACTGCCCTGTTGAACCCGCGCATCATGAAATACGATCTCGCCGCCATCACCATTCCGATGCTGCTGATCGGCGGGCGAGCGCTGCGGTTCGCTTTGGGGCGCTCAGCCGGTGAAAACCAGGCAGCCAATTCACACGGCGCCGGCCAGAAGCGCTCCGATCGTACGCTGATTCTGGTTGCATCGGGATGTTTCCTGATCCCCAATGTCATAACAGTAGCCGGGCCATTCTGGTTTCCGGTGGAAGCCGTGATATTGCTTGCCATCTTCGCGATGGGAGTCTGGTCACTTGATCAGAGTTCTCAGGTCTCGGTTTTCAACAAAACGTGTAGAACCGTAGAACTCGGTTTTGCTGAGAACTGAGAACTGAGAACTGCGAACTAATAGCTGAGAACTGGCAACCGACAACCGGCAACTGGCAACTGATTTTCGCCCACGCTGTAGAATAGGAACACATGTCCGACCGCACTTTTACCCTCGATGAAGCGCAGATGCTCCTGCCGATTCTGGAATCGCTGCTCCGGCAGGCGATCACCGGCAAGAAGCTGATTGAAGACGTGGACGCCGAGTTGCAGGAAACGGCGCACCGGGTTTTTCTCAGCGGCGGCATGCTGCTGAATGTCGTCCATCTGGCGCGACGCAAGGCGGAGCGCGAAAAGTCGCTTCGGCGCATCAAGGATGCTCTCGCCGAAATTGACTCGACCGGCGTGCAGGTGAAAGACCTCGACATCGGATTGCTCGATTTCCCCTGCAAGGTAGAGGGCGAGATCCTCCTGTTGTGCTGGAAGCTGGGCGAGCCCACGATCGCGAACTGGCACGGAACAAACGAGGGCTACGCCGCACGGAAGCCGATTGACCAGCGGATCGCGAACGCGGGCAAGAAGCGGCCGAAGTAAGGACGCTAGGACCGGCTGCTGACACCATAAAAAAAGCTGTCATCCTGAGCGAAGCGAAGGACCTATGCACTCTCCGGCGCGTAGAGATGCCGTTCGTACCATCCCTCGCTCAAATCGCTCCACGTCGGATTCACCGAAACGATCAACTGAATTTTCCTAATCCGCAGCCAGCCTTTGATGCGCTTCTCGCGGTCAATCGCGTTGCGCACATCGTCAAAACTCTCGTAATAGACGAGTCGATCAATCTTGTAGCGCTTGCAGAATTCCGATCCGTTTCCAAACCTGTGTTCCCAAACGCGACGGTGAAGGTTGTTAGTAACGCCGACGTAGAGCGACTTCGAGCGATTTGTTAAAATGTAAACGCAATAGCACCGGCGGTCGGCGGAATGCATAGGTCCTTCGCTTCGCTCAGGATGACAAGGATTAGATTGTGCGTTGCGAAAACGCGGAATTCAGTGAGAGATGGACACCGAAATTGTGATGATTCGCTGCTTGGGCTACCAAAAGTTTGTCATCCTGAGCGCAGCGAAGGACCTATGCACTAGCTTGCAGCGGCGGAAAATCCTCAGCCTCCCAGAAAACAGCGCAAGTTCAGCCTCGCGCCCCGTTCCTTTACTACAGAGCGCTCCGAGCAGTCTGGGCGGAGGTATGTTCCCAGACATGCACTATCGGCAGTCGAGCAAGCGCCGGGCGTTCTGCTAGAATTATTCGAGGGCGATTACTTATGAGCACTGGACGCAGGTTTACCGGGAAAAGACTGCCCTTGACGCTGGCTTTTGGCGTGCTGGTCGCAGCGGCGATTGGAGCCGCCTGCAATGGCTTTTTCCAACCCAACACTCTCAGTTCGATTGCGATTCAGCCTCCGAGTCCGCAGGTCCAAGTTGGGCTATCGACGGGCTTAGAGGCTTGGGCAACTTATTCGGACAACTCCAGGGGTCTGCTTACTAGCGGTGTTGCATGGGCAAGCACTGGACAAGACGTCAGCGTGGACATCGACCCAAATACCGGGCAGATCACGGGAGTGGCCCCCGGTGGCACAGCCACAATCACCGCTGCTGCGCAGGGCATCAGCGCGACCGCGACCGCGACTGCATATCTTGGCAACGTCACCGGTCTTATGGTGTGCACGGGTACGTTTAACACTGGAGTCTGTCCCGCCGCCACCTGGACCATAAGCGGCTCGGTTGGCGGAAGCCAGCAATACTACGCAAAGGCTACCTCCAGCGGCACAGTAGTGGACGTTACAGTTGTGGCGACTTGGACCGTGTCGCCGACTCCAACCTTAGGATCGATTCAGTGCACAAACAGCCTTGTTTCCCCGGAGACCTGCACGGTGGCTAACCCGACAACGGCGGCTCCTTATGTCATTACCGTGACGTATCCCGGCACTACCCCGGCCACGGCAAACATCACGGTGGATTAACCCTGAAAGTTTGAATCGTGCTGCCGGGTGCCCTTCGCCTCGCGGTTTTCGAGACGTGGGATGCCGCGGTCGTTTTCATTTCTACATCTCACGCCCTGACTTTTTTCATCACAAACCAACGACCAGGCAGCACGCCAAACCGTAGTCGGAGTCACCGAATGAATGCCGGCGGAAGCAGCCTCGCGCTATATTGGGTAGCGAGCCCGTGAAACTTTCCCGCCATCGTTTTTTGCCGCTGATTCCAATTTTTTGTCTCGTGTTGCTCGCCGCGTGCAATCGCGGCCGCGGACGCGTGCTGGAGATTGCCTACGTTTCCGGAGTTCAGGCCATCCTGCGCGACCGTGTGGCGGCGGTGTACGAAAAGGCCGGAGTGGTGAAAAACGGCGAGCGCGTGGAAGTGCTCGACCATGACCGCCGCTTCGTCAAAGTGCGCACCGCAGCGGGCGTCACGGGATGGGTGGAGCAGCGCTACCTCGTCGGCCAGGAAGTCTTCGATCGGATCCAGAAGCTGACCGCGGACAACCGGAACGATCCCGTGCAGGCGCAAGGCGCCGCGCGCAACGACACGAATCTGCACGTCGAACCGGGAAGGGATGCCGAACATCTGTATCAGATTTCTTCCGGCGAAAAGCTATCGCTGTTGAAGCGAGGCACGGCCGAGAAGCCAGGCGCGGTTGTGCCGCCATCGCGCTCCGCCACACCGGGGGGCAACCCGCAAGACAACAAGCCCGTGCCGGTGATTGAGGATTGGTGGCTGGTGCGCGACTCCCACGACCGTGTGGGCTGGGTGCTGGGACGCATGATCGATCTCGACATCCCGCTCGACGTCGCGCAATACGCGGAAGGCCAGCGCATCGTCGCATACTTCGTGCTGAATCAGGTTCCGGATGGAGACAAGAAAGTCGCGCAGTACCTGACCGTCGTCACCGAACCCAAGGACGGCTTGCCGTTTGACTTCAACCAGATTCGCGTCTTCACCTGGAACGTGAAACGCCATCGCTATGAGACGGCCTATCGCGAGCGCATGGAAGGCGTCCTGCCGGTGACCGTTTCGCAGGAGAACTTCGACAAGGAAGGCGTGCTGCCCGCGTTCACCCTTCGCGTGCAGGACGACAACGGCAACGTTACCGAGCGCAAATACAAGCTCAACACGCCAATTGTGCGCCGCGTGTACGCGCTGGGAGAAGAGCCGGCGCGGGCGGTGAGCAGGAAAGCTGTGAGCCGGAAAGCCAAGCGTAGACGGTAAGAGCGACAAATCTTTAACGCAGAGGACGCTGAGAAAATCTTTAACGCAGAGAACGCTGAGCAGAGAACGCTGAGCGCGCAGAGGTTTTAGAGATTCTTTTTTCCGCGTCCTCTGCGTTAAATCAACTGTAGAACTCGGCAATGCTCTCAACCACCGACTGAATCTCGGCCTCGGTCAACTCCGGGAACATCGGCAACGCCAGCACTTCCCGCGCTGCCTGTTCGGAGACCGGCAAGTCTCCGGCCTTTAGCCCCAGATAGGAAAACACCGGCTGCAGGTGCAGCGGCAGCGGGTAGTAGATTTCCGACCCGATTTTTCGATCCGCAAGGAATTCGCGCAGTTCGTCGCGGCGTTGGGCGCGAATCACGTACTGATGAAACACATGTTTGGCTTGCGGACTTCGCGCCAGCAAGCGCACCGGCGCGCTGCTTGGGTTGGAAGTTTGGCCGGAAGTCTGAGCGGAAGTCAGCCCGGACTCGGCAAACAGCCGGTCGTAGGTCGCGGCGTGCTGCTGGCGGCTCCGGTTCCAGTCCGCGATGTGTCCGAGCTTCACGCGCAGCACCGCTGCCTGAATGGCGTCCATGCGTCCGTTCCAGCCAAATTCGTGATGGTAGTAGCGCCGCGGGCTGCCATGGTTGCGGAGTTGCCGCATGTGCTCAGCCGTCTCCGGACGGTTCGTGGTGACGATGCCAGCGTCTCCGTAGGCGCTGAGGTTCTTGGTGGGATAGAAACTGAAGGCGGCGGTTACACCGAACGAGCCCGCGCCGCGTCCGCTCCACTCGGCGCCAATCGCCTGGGCGGCGTCTTCCACAATGGCGACTCCGAATTCCTGAGCATCTTCATGAACTATGCGGTCGAATGCGTCCATGTCGGCGCACTGGCCGTAGAGGTGGACGGGAAGAATGGCGCTAAGATTTTCAGGTCGTTTTGTGCGGAGTTGGCGATCCTGCAGTTGGGAACGGACGAGCGCCGCATCGAGATTCAAGGTGCCGGGATCGACGTCCACGAAGACCGGCGTTGCGCCCGCCCGCACAATTGCGCTGGCCGAGGCAAAGAAGCTGAATGCGGTGGTGATGACCGAGTCCCCGGGCTTTACACCGGCGGCGACCAGCGCCAGCCAGAGCGCCTCCGTTCCCGACGCACAACCCACGGCGCAGGCTGCTCCCGTCAGCGCGGCAATCTCGCGCTCCAGCGCTTCGACCTCCGGACCGAGGATGAAGCTTTGCGAGTCGCAGACGCGAGCGATGGCGGCCAGCACCTCGGCGCGAAGGCCATCGTACTGGCGGCGCAAGTCCAAGAGAGGAACAGCGAGTGGAACAGCGAGAGGAACAGCGAGTGGAACGGACTCGGACGCGGCGTTTGCTGGCGTCTTGTGTGGAAATGAGAGACTGGACTTCACAACAACAAGATTCTAGCAGGCGCGGTCATTCAATACGCGGTCATTCATACGCGGGCGCAATCAGCGCGCAACCTTCTGATCTAGTACCGTGACCGCGAGATGTTTAACGCAGGCTGGTGAGTTGTAGCGCCGGGACGGCGGCGCTACAGTCATAACGTATCGGCCGACTCAGTAGTAGAGATCACACGGTCACGGTGCTAGCGGCGCAGCATAATCTTCGGCAGGGCTGGGGCAGTGTGGCGACGAACTTCCCTCTCGCCCGATTTCTTCTCGTCTTTTTTCTCGTCCGCGCTCTCGACATCGTCCAGATACTTGCGCCAGGGCATTAAGTCAGCGCGCAACCGGTCGAAATCGATCTCGGGAAAAGAGCGGTCCGCGCCGTTGAGATTGCGCATGGCGCGCTCCAGAACCGAGCGCGCACCCACATGGTTGCCAGTGGACTGGTGATGGAAAGCGACTGCCAACTGAACCATACCTTGGACGTGCAGACGGAGATGCCGACGCGAGGGCCGGTCGCGAGGCAGGGAGCGCCAGACGTCTTCGAGAGCTTCATGAGCGTCGAAAAAATGGGCGCGATTGAAGAGGTCGAGGCCTCGCTTGAAGTTCTCGTGGTCGGGCGTCATGGTCATAACGAACAAGCTCCATCGGACTGCGTTACTCTGTCTGACAATCTACATGTTTTCATAGGTTAATCGATGGCACGTCTCCAGGGAAATGTAGAGATTTCTGTGCGCGAAATGTATGTCATTGAAAAATATGATTTGTTCGGTTACTTTTTTTGGAATGCCGATTGCGCTTAAGTCAGTAATCTTCCGGGAATTTTCCTGTGCTGTGGGCCGGCCCTCGGCCTTGGGGTCGGAGCTTTCGGAACAATCGGAGTCGGCGAGTTAACCAGTCTGTTTACATAAGGATGGTGGCGGGCAAGGAGGAAGCGATGAGGTTCGAAATGGACAACGGTTTAGTGCGTGTTGCGGCGTCACTTATGCTGCTGTGTGCGCTGTCGGCGGTTCCAATGGTCGCCCAGGTTGTGACCGGCTCTCTTAGCGGTACAGTCGTGGACCCCTCGGGTGCTGTCGTACCGGGCGCGGCAGTGACGCTGACCAGCCAAGCCACCAACGCGAAGCAACAGGCGACGACTTCCGACACGGGTGGCTTTCGCTTTACCTTGCTTTTGGTTGGCCAATATGACCTGGAAGTCAGCAAAGCCGGCTTTCGGAAGCTTAAGGTGACGGGCGCCGCGGTGGATGCCAATGTCGAGCATGCCCTTGGAACACTACAGTTGGAGGTGGGCGAGGTCAGCGCGTCGATTGAGGTGACAGCAGCGCCCCCTCTGGTTGAATCGGCGCAGGCTCAGGTGACGACCTCAATCAGAGGCCCGGCGCTTGAAACCTTTGCTGGAGTCAGCGAGGGCGAGGGCATGGATTTCATTGCCCTGACTCTGCCCGGGGTGGCCGCCAGCCGCGACAACAATTTCTCGAATTCGAACGGCGTGGGCTTCAGCGTGAACGGCATTCGCGGCCGGAACAATGACCAGCAGATTGATGGACAGAACAATAACGACAACTCGGTCTCCGGTCCGCAAATTTTTGTGTTCGACACCGACTGGGTTAGCGAGTATCAGGCCACCACCAACAACTTCGGGCCGGAGTACGGCCGCAACTCGGGCTCGGTAATCAACATTGTGACCAAGAGCGGCACCAACCGCTGGCACGGGACGGTGTCCGGAGAGGAAACGAACTCGGTTCTGACCGCCATGACCAACATTGAGGAGGGTACAGGACCGGGTGAGGAGGGCCTCACGAAACCCCCTCGCTTCAACGAGGAATTTACGGGTGGAACCATCGGCGGACCACTCCTGAAGAACAAAGTGTTTATCTTTGGTAGTTTTGACAATCAAATTGAATCCTCCACCGCGCCTTTCAGCAGCGGTGGTATCTTGACGCCTACGCCAGCCGGGATCGGACAATTGGACGCGTGTTTCCCGGGAAGCACAAGTTTGCAAGCATTGACGGCATATGGTCCCTTCGGGGTAGGAGGGGGTTCGCCGATTATTGCGCCGGGGACAATCACAACTCAATACTTTGATAATGCGCCCGTCAATAACGGCACGGATCCGGTCACTGGGGCGCCAGCGTGTGGATATCAACTGAGCGGCGTCCAGCGCACTCTCGCTGACGGTTTTCATTCCTACAATTGGATTGCAAAACTTGATGTGCACCTCACAGACTCCGACTCGTTCTATACGCGTTACCTCTACCAGAAGGAGAATTTCGTCAACGCCTTCGCATTCCCCTACCAAGCCGCGGGATATCCGGTCAGCGTTCCATCGTTAGGACAGTCGGGGCTGATCGATTGGACCCATATTTTTAACAACCACATGCTGAATGAAGTGCGAATTGGCTATCAGCGAAGCAGCGTCCAGTTTGGCACCAACTCGCTGGGCACGGTCCCAAGCCAGGAAGCGGTCGGCAGCGCGTTGACGAACGTGGTCTTCAGCAATTCGTCATTGCTAGGATTCGGGCCGCCGAGTTCCTTCCCACAGGGCCGAATTGTTAACACCTATCAGCTTCAGGACAACTTTGAGTACACCCGCGGACAGCACCAACTGAAGTGGGGCGCCAACATCACCAACCAGCGGTCGCCCAACGTCTTTCTGCCGAATTACAATGGATTTTACGTGTACCCGGACTGGGGCTCCTTTGCAGCCAACGGCCAGTTCCCGGACGTGACGACCGCGGGCGCGTCGGCGGTAAGTATCACCGACGGGAATCCGAAGTTCGGGTTCAAGGAGTGGGATACTTTCTTCTATGTCGGCGACGATTGGAAGATCAAGAGCAATTTGACCTTAAACCTGGGGTTGACGTGGAGCTATCTGGGTCAGCCTGCCAATATATTCAACCAGGAAACCGTGGCGCAGCAAAACGGCCCGAATCCCTTCTGGCTTAAAACCTTGCCGCTTTCGGCCACTACGAGCCCGAAGGTCGGGTCGGTCCACACCCTCTTCGGTCCAAGCATTGGATTCGCCTGGTCGCCGAATGGACCGCTGACAGGCAATGGCAAAACGGTTGTGCGCGGAGGCTTTCGCCTGACCTACGACCCCTCGTATTACAACACCTTTCTGTTGAATGCGATTTCGGCTCCGGTCGTTTTGGCGCAGACGTTAGAACCTACGACGACGACTCCGTTAAATGGGCTTCCGGCAGCGCCTTTTGGTCCGGCGATTCGGGCTGAATACGCAAGCAGCCTGACTCCCGGGGTTTTCGATCCACGAAATTTCGATCGCACGATAACTCCACCCACGTTCCGTCCAGATAAGGTGTACGAGTGGTCGTTCGGTGTTCAGCGCGAAGTCACGAAGAATTCAGCGGCGGAGGTGCGATACGTCGGCAACCACGGTACCGACCTGTTCCAGTCCATCAACGTGAATCCGTATATTGCAGGGCTGGCAGCATCCTATCCGAATCAGGTTCCGGGCGGCCTCACTCCCTGCACAACGCCGCTTTCGACGGTGCCGAATGCCTTGGGCCGCATTAATTGCGATGTGGGCATCACCGACGCGACCGCGAACACCGGTTACTCGAACTACGACGCCTTGCAGGCGGAATTCCGCACTACGAACATTTTCCGTCAGTTGACTCTGCGAACCAGCTATACGTGGAGCAAGACGCTGGATAACGTCAGCGAGATCTTCGACACCGGCGCCGCGGGGAATACGAGCGCCTATTCCCAAAACGTCCTGAACTACACGGGGCAGGAATACGGACTTTCCGGGCTTAACTTCCCGCAGACCTGGACCGTCTCCTTCCTCGAAGATATCCCCGTCATGCGTACGCAGCACGGCGTCCTCGGACATATCATCGGGGGTTGGGCGGCATCGGGAAGCTACATTCTCCAGTCCGGGCAGGGGTATACGCCATCGCAGATATACATTAACGAAGCCACCGGAGGCGTAGCTAACGATGCCGGCTTCGATCTTGCCAACAATGGCCCGTACGATGGCGAGACTTCACGGCCGTTCGTGGGAAGTTTGAGCGCTCCGGCAACCCAGGTGGGTATTTTTGCGGGAGACGCTTGCAATGTTTACGGAGAGGGTTGCAGTGTGGGTGCGAATACATTACTCAGCCTCAACGGCATCAACAATGGGGTGGTTGCGACCGTTAGCAAAAGCCAAGTCCGCCTCATTGCGAACGGCGCGGAAGCTGACAGCCTCTTCGGCACTCCTTTTGGAAACGTTGGACGAAACAGCATTCGCGACTTCCATACGAACATAGCTAACTTCACGCTGTTCAAGAACATCAAGTTCTGGGAGCGTGCGACGCTGCAATGGCACATGACCATGGATAACGTGTTCAACCATCCGAATTACGGCAACACGATTCCCGGCATTGTCCCGTATATTGAGGAGGCCGGAGTACCGGGTGCCTTCACGACGTTTGGTGACCCCAAGGTGACGTCGACAGCTGACCTGGCCTGTCCGGCTGGCTCACGCTGCATTTACTTCGGGCTGAAGGTCATTTACTGAGGGAGTGTCGTCGGCAGAACAGCGTTCAAGAAGGGCCGGCCGCGAGGTCGGCCTTTTCTCTGACTTCCAAACATTATTTCCCAAACCACTATTTGCCAAACATGGGATAGTGGCTCGCGGCTCCCATCAGGAACAGCATGGGGAACGAGAGCACGAAGTTCGCGCGCGATGTAAGGAAGGCTTGCCGGGCCAGATACTTTGCTTTGTCTGGCATCGGTGTGCCATGGGCTGCGTTGTCGGCGGTCCACTGGATGATTTTCTTCTGCGCGCGCCAGATTACGCCCCAGACGTTCAGCATCATCACCCAGCCCATCCCGCCGCCGATGCCGATGGCGAGCAGGCGATTACTCTCCCAGCCATAATCGTTGAAGCGCAAAAACAGGCACGAGGCGACGACCACGATTGCGGCGTAGATCACGGCGAGCACCGGACCTTTGTCGAGCGCGCCTCTACCGGGGATGGTGCAGGCATACATTAGCGCCCAGGCGACCGTCCAGATGACAAAGAAGGTTGCCATTGGAACACCGGAAGATGCGCTGCCGTTTCTGGCGTCGGAGCCTACGACGCTGCCCCAGTATGCCAGGCCCATCAGCACGGTTAGAACCGATGACCAGCGAAACCACCACAGCGCGCGCGACATCAGGCTGGGCAGGACTTTGCCTTTGGTGGCGGGATCGAGTCCCTTCATGAAGGGAACATTGACCAGATTGAAGAAATACAGCAGGCCGAGCCAGGTCACGCCGCCGACAAAATGCAGCCAACGAAACAGCATCAGAAGGTTAGTGTTGAAGTCGGTGGGGAGGTTGATGTTGGTCAAGGTCGGCAGCTCCTGTTGTGCAAGTCTGTTCTGGAGTGACGATTGTAGATGGCTGGCGGCGGAAATGAAACCCGGTCGATTCTCTGGGGCGGCCGGACTTGGGGCGGACGGGAATGAGCGCATGCCAGGTGCAGGACAGTTTCGGAGAATATTTGTTGGGCGGGAAGTTGAAAAGCGCGAGACAAGGCCGTATTGTAGGAGCCTACAGGAACAGAGCTGCGGCCAATTGCCCTTCCCAAAGTTCGTGGCGCAGCATCGAATCCGCAAAAAGGAGATCGGCAAATGGAAGCCAAGCCGGCACAGCAGAACATTCAGGATTCCTTCCTCAATACGGCACGAAAGGAACGGCACAATATTACGATCTATCTGGTCAGCGGCGTGAAACTGACAGGTCGTATCCGCTCGTTCGACAAGTACTCGGTGGTCCTCGAAACCAGCAACCAGGAGCAGCTCATCTTCAAACATGCGATTTCGACTGTCGTCATTTCGCGCGGAGCCCACATCCACGCGGATGCGAAGCCGGCGGCGGTGGCGTCCCAGGGGGAGGCGGCGATCGCGAGTTCCGCTTCCGGCAACACCGAAGGATGAAGTGAGTTTGCTTGCGCCGAGACGACTCCAGACTGAGCAGCCGCGATAGGCCGCGAAATATTCGCGAAATAGTTCGCGGAATGAGCCCAAGGCGGTGCTGAATCCTTCGGAACGGCGGGAACGGGCGTTCCTGGTGGGGGTGGAGTTTCGCACCAAGGGGCGCGCGGGTGGCGCACGAAAGACAAATTCCGCAACCATTACTCCGGGGGCGCAGGCGGCTCGCGATCATGCCACGAGCGTGGCCGCCTCGTCATCGTCGTCCTCATTCTTGGCGGCGGATTCGCCGGATTTCAGCTCCGATTTCACGTCCGAAGACTCGCTCGACGAATTGCGGGCGCTGGCGACGAGCGCGGGCGCCGAGATCGCCGGCGAATTCACGCAGCGGCGCGACCGGCCGGAGCCTGCCACGCTGATCGGCAAGGGCAAGCTGGAGGAAATTGCGGGCGCGTCGGCCTCGGTTTCCGCGGATGTGATTCTGTTCGATCACGACCTTTCGCCTTCGCAACAGCGCAATATTGAGCGCGTGGTCGACACGCGCGTCATCGATCGCACGCAACTGATTCTCGATATTTTTGCGCGCCACGCACGCACTCGTGAAGGTCAGTTGCAGGTGGAACTGGCCCAGCTCGAATACATGCTGCCGCGGCTGGCGGGGCGCGGCGTGGAAATGTCGCAAATCCGCGGCGGGATCGGCACTCGCGGACCGGGCGAAACTCAACTGGAGACCGACCGGCGGAAGATTTTCCGCCGCGTGCGGCACGTCAAGCAGCAGATCGAAAATGTGCGCCGCATACGGGCGCAGCAGCGGCAACGGCGCGAATCGGTTCCGGTGGCTACGGTGGCGCTGGTGGGGTATACGAACGCGGGAAAATCGACGTTGTTCAATGCCCTTACCAAGTCGAATGTGGCGTCGTCGTCGCGCATGTTTGCCACGCTCGATCCGACCATTCGAGGCGCTGAACTGCCCTCAAAGCGCAAGGTTCTGTTTTCCGATACGGTGGGTTTCATCCGGCATCTTCCGCATACGCTGGTTTCGGCGTTCCGCGCCACGCTCGAAGAAGTACAACGCGCCACGCTGATCATGCAGGTCTCGGATGCCAGCAGCCCGGTCTCTGCCGAGCAGGACGCGCAAGTCGAAAGCGTCCTCAAGGAACTCGAAGCCGACAAAAAGCCGCGGCTGCGCGTGATGAACAAGATCGATCTGCTGCTTCCGAAGCAGCGCGAGTCGCTGCGGGACAGCGATCTGCGTGACCATGATCTGCTGAACCATGAGCAGATCATCCACGTTTCGGCGGCGAAAGGGATCGGATTAAGCACGCTGCTCGATCGCGTCGATGCCCTGCTCGACGAAGACCGGCCGCGCCGCGTTCGCCTGCGCATCCCGCAAAAAGAGGGCAAGATGCTGGCCCTGTTGGAGGCCCGTGCCCGAATCTATTCGCGCCAGTATCAGGACGGGCTGGTGGTGCTGGAAGCGGACGCGCCTGCTTCGCTGCTGCGGCGGCTGCGGGAGTGGGTGGTGGAGTAAGGATTTTGCAATTTGGCAATCGGGTAATTTGGTAATTTCCGTTGTGCGGACTTTAGGAAATTGAAGAATGCTCCGATTAGGAGACTGGAGACTGTTTAGAGGTGGTGAGATGAAGAAGCGGAAACGGGCACGTCGTAAGGTCGACCGGCAGCCAACAGTGGCGAAGGCCACAGCGCAAGGCGGTAATGCTGCGAAATTTGACCGCGTAACGCCACTTACTGAGTTGGATTTCAAACCCATAGAGATACGCGGTGAGCCACTGTCCGTCACGGTCCTGCGTGACAGGAGATGAGTGGAGGCCTCTGCGCCTTTCCGAACGGGTCCTCCAGCGACGGGCTTTGCGGGGTGAACAATTCTGCGCCCTTTCCGTGATGTGCATGTCGTCTTCCAGACGGATGCCGAATTCTCCGAGAATGTAGATGCCCGGTTCATCGCTGAACGTCATCTCCGGCTGGAGTTTCGTCGGGCTGCCGCGGACTAGAATGGCTTTGTGTTGAGTGGCTTTGTTTGCGGCGATTGCGGAGAATGGAACTCGACCACAGTGGATGAGTCCGCCGGCAGTCGCCAGCGCTACGTCGAGGACTGCCAGGTCTGCTGCAAGCCGAATGTGCTGCGCGTCAGTTGGGACGCTGGCGCTGGAGAATTTGCGATCGACGCTGAATTAGAATGACGCGTTACTATAGCGGCGGGGCTAACGCCGAGTCTTTTTCCGGAGGAGCTATGGGTAATTATGCCGTGACCGCGGGGCGGATGGTCCCGCATAACATGGTGACCACGCAGTTTGAACTCGATGGCTTTCGCGTTGTGCGCACGCTGGGCGTGGTGCGCGGAATCACGGTGCGCTCCCGGTCGATCTTTGGGACCATTGGCGCTGGGCTGCAGACGCTGATTGGAGGCAACATCACTCTGCTGACCAATCTCTGCGAGAGGACGCGCGCCGAAGCTTTCGACCTGATGTTGCAACATGCCGCGGATATCGGAGGCAACGCCGTCGTCGGCGCCCGCTACGACGCCACCGAAGTGATGCAGGGGGTCACGGAAGTTCTGGCCTATGGCACGGCCGTTTTTGTGGAAGCGGCGCCGAAGGGTTAGACGCGCGTCCCAGAGTTGCTGTGGCTGCGGGCAACTGCCGAGCTTCGCTCGGCTTGGACGGGGCGTAGCCCCGTCACCACACGAGCACGCCACCACACGAGCACTTCACCACACGCCCCGGCCTGAACCGATCACGTCCACGTTACTCTTTGTACAGGAAACCTGCGACCAGCGTTGCCAGGATGGCGCCTATCCACAGTTCGAGCATCCATCCGAGCGGCAACATGCGCGGAACCGGGGACCAGGTGGCTTGCGCAAAGTTGCTTGGCATGCCCGCGAAGAATCCTACGATCATCCCGATTTTTAGGGCCGTCTTCGGTCCGGGGCCGGCGGTGGCTCGGCTCCACGCGTAGAGATAGGCCAGGAGAATCGACATTACGAACACGAGAAGAATCCACTGCCCTACGAAAAATGGATAGCGCGGTTCCTTTAGGAGTAAGCCTTGCTTCTGTACGGACTCGTAGAACGGGCCCAGCCGCGTCTGAACAAAGAAGCTCCAGGCATTCCACACCACTCCTCCGGCAATGCCTCCCAGCCACACCCGAGTCGTATTCAGCTTCATTGCGCCCCCTGTTTTCGTCTGGCTTGAATTCGGCACAAGTGTACTCCAGAGGGTCAATAGCGTGGAGTCCCGCGCTGGATGCGGCCACCGCCTTCGTCCTTCCTTGCCAACCCGCAGCACGACGGCAGCTGCCATTTACCGGTGATAGGATGTGGGGCTGCACGGCATAATAAGCTACGCGTCCGTCTCGCTGGCAATTGCCAGGGCGTCACGAAATAGATACGAAGAAAAGTTCTCCCGCGCCGCTGCCATCGAGGCACTTGAAAGCGTGCTGGACGCCTCATGAGCGGGCGGGGCTAGCCCCAATGGACAGCCGGGGGCGGCTGTCCCCACGTTGGTTTGCGCAGGGAAGTGCTTGACGGGCGCGGAATGCAAGCGAATAAATAGCGAAGGCATCTAAAGCATAAACCCAATCCGTAGTGGTCACCTTTCTGGTTAACCGCAACATTTCGCGTTTTGCACCTTGAGCCCCTTGAGCAAATCTCAACCTGAAACTTTGTGGTTGACAAGCAAGGATTTCGGCGTATTGTGGAAAAAAGTGGTTCAAAGTGGAGTAACTATTAGAGGTTGTGGGTACGAACACTAGCTTTCGAGGCGCCAGTGGTTTCCGAGACTGACACCGCAAAAAACCGGCCCAACCAACCCGAATCCACTGCTTTCTTGACCGCTTGTACCTCCCCCATAGTAGTGGCTGTGGTAGCAGCCATAAATAAACGGAGCCCGTCATTTCCATCAAGAGCGGTGAACGGGGCACATGTTTCGCGGAAATCATCCAACCCGCGTCGACGAAAAGGGACGGTTAAAGGTCCCCGCGGAATTCAAGCGCGTGATCGACGAGAAATATGCGCAGAGATTTTACATCACAAGTCTGGATGGAATTGTTGCTCAAGTGTATCCCTTCGAGGAATGGGAGCGGATCGAGCAGAAGCTGGCGGCGCTGTCCACTTTCAATCCGACGAAGAAAAAGTTCTTAACTCGCACGAATTATTACGGGCAGGTCGTGGAAATGGACGGGCAGGGGCGGCTGCTGATCCCGCAGATTCTGCGGGAGGCGGCGCACCTTCGCGGTGAAGTGGCAGTGCTCGGCCAGTTGACTTACCTGGAAGTTCGGAACCTGGAAGCGCTGGAAAAGGAGATCGGCGAGCAGGCTTTTACGGATGACGACACGAGTACGCTCGACAAATTGGGCATCTAGTAATCGGGCAAACGGTGCGCACGGATTCGGATTCAACAGACATCCCCGAGTGGGGTGGGCATGGAGCGGTTGGCCATGTCCCGGTTCTTTTAAAAGAAGCGATCGATTTTCTGGCCGTAAAGCGTGGCGGAACTTATCTGGATGCCACGGTGGGCTTGGGCGGGCACAGTTACGAAATCGCAAGACGCCTCGGCGCACTGGGACATTTGATTGGCTTCGATAAGGATGCGGCGGCGCTGGAGAGGGCGAGGGAAAGGCTAAAGGCGGTCGATAGTCGTTCGTCGTTGGTCGCTAGCGAGCCAATTTCCGAACGACCAACGACTGACGACCAACGACTGCAGTTGGATTGGCCGCAGATCACGCTGATTCATGGGTCGTTTGCTGAAGTTGGTGAGCGCGTTGCTCCGGCTTCTTTGGACGGTTTGCTGGCGGATCTGGGGGTTAGCAGTTTGCAGCTCTCGGATCCGGCGCGGGGATTTAGTTTTCAGGCGGAAGGACCGCTGGACATGCGGATGAACGCGATGTCCGGCGAAACCGCCGAACAAGTGGTAAACCACATCGACGAGCGCGAGCTGGCCGATGTGATTTACGAATTCGGTGAGGAAAGGAGGTCGCGGAGAATCGCCAGAGCCATTGTCCGGTCGCGGCCGATACGCACGACGATGCAACTTGTCGAGGTGGTAGCGGCCGCGGCCCGGTCAATGAACTGGAAACATGAGCGAATTCATCCGGCGACGCGAACCTTTCAAGCTCTCCGAATATTCGTAAACCGTGAACTGGACGATCTGAAAGCACTGTTGGAGGCGGCGCCTAGCGTGCTGAAGCCGGGCGGAAGGCTGGTGGTGATCAGCTTTCATTCGCTCGAAGACAGAATCGTCAAGGATGCGCTTCGCGAGGGTGCGAAGCAGGGCTGCTACCGGCTGCTGACCAAGAAGCCGGTGACGGCGGGCGGGGAAGAGATAGATCGCAATCCGCGGTCGCGCAGCGCCAAGATGCGGGCGGCCGAAAAAGTTTGAGTTAGCCCGGAGAAACTGCCGGGCCCCCGGTGCGGTGATGGTAAGGCGCGCCGGGTAAAGAGTTTGGGAATGGCGGCCGTTCCGTATGAAGAGGCCGCAACTCTGCGATGGAATTTTCCCGGAGCGGCCAAGAAGAAATGAAACAAGGCCGGGTCCGGAGAAGAAAACTGGATTATTCGAAATGACATTTACCGGCACTCTTATTGAAGATCTGATGGCAACGGTCGAGCGCGTGGAAAAGAGGGCGCGAGCGGACAGAGCCTTGGCGGTCGACGCATCGGCCCTGGAACCCATGGTCGTCGAAAACGCAGACTACGATTCCAAATTTCTTGGAGTGGCATAAATCATGAGCGCCTTGGCCATGCAAAGCGCAGCTCCTCTCAGCCGGCGGAAGTCCTGTTGGCTGGGGACCCCGGAAATTTATTTCCGCAAGACCATCGATAATTCGCGGCTGGTCAAGGTCGAAGATCCGCGGCGCGCGCGGGAGATGAAATATTTCGGACTTGCGCTCGGTTGCCTGTTCCTGCTGGTGATGGGATTCGCGCTGCAACATTTCCGCGCAATTGAGTACGGGTACAAGATCGAGGCGCTGCGGTCGGAGCGCGAGGGTCTCACGGAAATGAACCGTGCCCTGCGGCTGGAAGAGGCGTCGCTGCGCGATCCGGAGCGAATTGATGTGATGGCGCGCAAGCTCGGCCTGCAATCGCCGCAGCCCGGGCAAGTGCTCCGCATGGACGCGGCCAGCGATGCGGCTACGCCGGTGATGGCCAGCGTGGCTCCGGTCGCCGTGGTATCGGCGCGGTAAATCAGTTCTCAGTTCCCAGTTCTCAGTTCTCAGTCAGGAGCCGTGAGTTTTTCACTGAGAATTGAGAACTGAGAACTGGGAACTGAAATGGCGGCATCCACCTCTTCGAACGGCGCAAAATTCAGGCTCTACGCCTTGTCTGGATTGCTTTGCTTCTGGCTGCTGGCCATCTGCCTGCGCCTGGTTTATCTGCAAATCTTCTGCTACGGCGATTTCGAGCGGCGCGCGCAGCATCAACAACAACGCAGTTTCGATCTCTCGCCTAAACGCGGCGTCATCTACGATCGCGCTGGGCGGGAACTGGCTATGTCCATTCAGGTGGACTCGGCTTTCGTGGTGCCATCGGAAACTCCCGACCTTGCTAATGCTATTAGCCTGATTGCGCGCATTACGCAGGACGATCCTCGCGTCCTGCTGGCTGACTGCGGCGCGCACAAGACTTTTTGCTGGGTGGCACGCAAGGCCGACGCCGAAGCGATTGAGCGCATCCGCGCGCTGAATTTGCAAGGCATCCACTACCAGAAAGAACCCAAGCGCTTTTATCCGAAGCGGGAACTGGCGGCGCAAATTCTGGGCTACGTGGGCACCGACGATCAGGGACTGAGCGGACTGGAGAGACAATTCAACCAGCAACTGCAGGGCAAGCCGGGCAAGCTGATGATTTCCGTCGACGCGCGCAAGCGCTGGTTTGCCAGTGTAGAAAAGGAGCCCGAAGCGGGCAACAGCGTCGTCCTCACCATCGATCAGAACATCCAGTACATTGCCGAACGGGAACTGGAGCGCGGGATGGAAGAGACGCACGCCATTGCGGGCACGGCGATCGTGGAAAATCCTCGCACTGGCGAGATTCTGGCTCTCACCAACCGGCCCACGTTCAATCCGAATATTCGTAAGGAAATTAAGAACGACGCGCTGAAAGACCGCGCCGTCAGCGACATCTACGAGCCCGGCTCGACTTTCAAGATGGTGACTATCTCGGCCGGTCTGGAAGAGAAGATTACGCGGCCCGACGAAATGTTCGACTGCCAGATGGGATCGATTGTGATCAATGGCATGCGCATCCGCGACAGCAGGCCGCACGGTCTGCTCTCGGTCGCGGACATTATTGCGGAATCGAGCGACGTCGGCGCCATCAAAGTCGCGCTGCGGCTCGGCGACGAGCGGCTCTACAAATACATTCGGGCCTTCGGATTCGGTCAGCGGACGGGGATCGAGCTGCCGAGCGAAACGGCCGGGCTGACGAAGCCGGTGGAACGGTGGTCGAAGGTTTCCATTGGCGCGATCTCGATGGGGCAGGAGATTGGCATCTCGCCGTTGCAGCTGGCTTCGTTGATTTCGACGATTGCGAACGGCGGGGTGCGCGTCCCGGCGCGCATCGTTGCCGGGACGATCGCGGCCGGGACGATCGCGGCTGGGACGATTGCGCCCCAGAATACTCCACAAACGATCGTGTTTCAGCCTGCCGCGGGGACGCGGGTGATTTCAGCTCTGACCGCAGCCGAGATGCGACAGATGTTGCAGGGGGTGGTGCTCCACGGCACCGGACGCAAAGCTATTCTCGAGGGCTACAGTTCGGCGGGCAAAACCGGGACGGCTCAGAAGGTGGACCCCGCCACCGGCGCTTACTCGAAGACGAAGTATGTCGCGTCTTTTGCCGGATTTGCTCCCATCAACGATCCGCAAATCGCAGTGGTGGTGATCCTGGACTCTGCGGTCGGCTTGCACCAGGGAGGCCAGGTTTCGGCTCCGGTCTTTCAGCGGATCACGCAGCAGGTGCTGGAGTATCTGCACGTTCCGCATGACGTTCAGCTTCCGCCCAGCCGCCAGGTGTTGCTGGCTCGCCGCGATGTTCCCGACGCTAGTCTGGAAGAAAGCTCGCCCGATCACCTCGGGGCCAGCCTGGATATGGCCGAGGCCAATGAGGGGCCCGTTATGCCAGCCGCGGTCAAGCCCGGCGCGATTGGAGCCCAGGTGGTTCCTGCCGCGATGACCGCTAGAGATGCGGATCACCAGGCGGTGGGCAGCTTGACGACAGCGGCCGCGAGTTCGGCCGGTGCACTTTCATCTGTCACACGATCTGAGAATTCACCCGCGCAGAAATCGCCGACCAGTGGAACGGTGGTGCTCGACGTGGAAGAGGGAGGGATCGCGGTTCCTTCCTTCCTTGGCAAGAATCTGCGGGTTGCGATTGAGGCGGCGCAGGATGCCGGGCTCGACCTCGACGCCATCGGCAGCGGCGTTGCCCGCGAGCAAACGCCTCTGCCCGGTGCGCACGTGGCGGCGGGGTCGCGGGTGGTGGTGAAGTTTGGAAGGTGAAGTGGCCTTCGGGCACGGCCGATGCCATCTACTCGGACGATGAGCCGGCGAGACGCCGGCGCTACTCGTTATAATCACTCCAATGACATTCCAACAGCTCCTGCAGGGCGCCGAGGTTCTCTCGCAGAGCGGAAACCCAGCCGTTGCCGGGGTGGAATACGATTCGCGACGGGTGCGCCCTGGAACTGTTTTTGTCGCTATGAAGGGTGAGACCAGCGACGGCAATCGGTTCATCGATCAGGCCATCGCTGCCGGAGCAGTTGCCATCGTCACCGACTCCGCGGCCGAAGCGCCGCGCCCCGCGGTTGGCTGGGCGCAGGTCGTGCATGGGCGCCGTGCGCTTGCCCGCCTGAGCGCGAATTTTTACAAGCGTCCTGCCGAGCGCATTGCGAATACTGGAATCACCGGCACAAACGGAAAAAGCACGACCGCCTTCCTGATCGAATCCATATTGCAAGCGGCCGGGCGCAAGACCGCGCTGGTCGGGACGATTGAATATCATGTAGCCGGGAAGATTTTGCCGGCTCCGCATACCACGCCGGAAGCGCTGGAGTTGAACCGGCTTTTGTCGGAGGGTTTGGGCTTGGGAGTCACCGAGGCGGTGATGGAGGTGTCATCGCATGCGCTGGAGCAACAGCGCGTTTTTGGAATTCCTTTTGATGTGGCTGTATTCACGAATCTCACTCGCGACCATCTCGACTACCACGGCACGATGGAAAATTACTTCCGCGCCAAACAGATGCTTTTCGAAGGTTGCGGGACCGACCCTCCGCGCGCCGCCGTTCTTAATATTGACGATGAATACGGCCGGCAGCTCTGGAAGTTTTGCAAGAAGAAGAGCGCACTGCTGCTCTCCTACGGTCTGACTTCCGGCTCCGGCGACTGCGATTTTCGTGCCGAGTCCGTCGAAATCACGCCTCGGGGAACCCGGTTTCAGATGGTGACGCCCTCGGGTAAGGTCGCCATGTGGTCTCCGCTGATTGGCAATGTGAATGTTTATAACGTGCTCGCAGCTTCTGCTGCCGGTCATGCGCGCGATTGTTCTACCGAGGCGATCGCCAAGGGAGTCTTCGACCTTACCAGCGTTCCCGGGCGCTTCGAACGCGTGGATTGCGGGCAGCCCTTCACGGTGGTGGTGGATTATGCGCACACCGATGACGCGCTCCGCAACCTTACCGCGCTGGCTCGCGATTTTACCGCTCGCGCCGGGCTCAAAGGCAAAGTGATTACGCTTTTTGGCTGCGGCGGAGATCGCGATCGCGCTAAGCGTCCGCTGATGGGCGAGGCGGCGGGCAGGGGAAGCGACTTTGTCGTGCTTACCTCCGACAACCCGCGGTCGGAAGATCCGCTGGCCATCATGAACGATGCGCTGGTCGGATTGCAGAAGTCGGGCGCAAAATATTCCATGGAGCCCGATCGCCGCAAGGCTATCGCTTTTGCTTTCCGGCAGGCAGCGCCCGGCGACATCGTGCTGCTTGCGGGGAAGGGGCACGAACAAGTGCAGATCACACGGGAGGGAACGATTCCGTTCGACGATGTGGACGTTGCTCGCGAAAACCTGAAGGCTCTGGGCTACGACTGCAAGAGTGCTGCGACGGCAGGCACGGCGGGGAAGACGGCATGAAACTTCTTCTCTCCCGCATCGGCGAGTTTTTGTCTGCGACCGGCCAATACGACGGGCGCGAGACGGCCCAGGGATATTCCATCGACTCCCGCACGGTGCAGGCCGGCGAACTCTTTTTTGCCGTCAAAGGCGAACGGCTCGACGGTCACGACTTTGTTGAGCAGGCAATGAGCCGGGGCGCGATTGCCGCGGTGGTTCGGAAAGATCAGTTGGCGCGCTATTCCAATCTTTCCGGCTCCGCCGGCCTGCTTGCCGTCGATGACACTCTGATTGCGCTCCAGACTTTGGCGACGGCGGTTCGCAAAATTTGGGGCAAGACTGCCATCGGCGTTACCGGCTCGATGGGCAAGACCACTACCAAAGAAGCGATGGCCCATTTGCTCGCGATCAAGTACCGCGTGCATCGCACCAGGGGAAATTTTAATAATCACTTTGGTCTGCCGCTTGGGCTGCTGACGCTTGAACCGGAATACGATCTCGCCGTGGTCGAGATGGGGATGTCTCATCCCGGCGAAATCTCCGCTTTGGCCCGCATCGCCCTGCCGAACCAGGCCGTGGTCACCAATGTTGCGCCCGTGCACCTGGAGAACTTTGACTCCATTGCCGGAATCGCTCGCGCGAAATACGAACTGATCGAGGCTCTTCCCCATGGCGGCACAGCGGTGCTGAATGCCGACGATGAATATGTGTGCCAGTTCGGCCGCGACTTCAAGGGCAAGGTCGTCCTGTTCGGATTGAAACCGATTGTTCCTGCGGACGTGAGGGCGGAAAACATCGAGGTGCTTGGACCCGAAGGCACGCGCTTCGATCTCGTCAGCCGCCTCGTCAGCATCGAAGCCCGCCAGTTGGTGCAGAGTCCGTTGCTCGGCAAACACAACGTGTACAACGTGCTCGCCGCGGCCGCCGTTGCGCTTGAGCACGGCATCACGCCGTCCGAGATCGCCGCCGCTCTGCCGTCCCTCCAGCCCGCCGACAAGCGTGGACAGGTCGTTCAAGTGGGTAACATTAGCGTGCTGTACGATTGCTACAATTCAAGTCCGAAGGCGCTTATGGCTGCCGTGGATACTCTGGCTGCCATGCCCGGCCGGCGCCGGATTGTTGTCGCCGGCGAAATGCTGGAACTCGGGCCGACCGGCGAGGAACTGCATCGCGAGTGCGGGCGTTATATGGCGGGAAGTAAACTTGACTTTCTGCTCGGCGTGCGGGGCTTGGCGAAGCCGATGGTGGAAGCGGCTAGCGACTCGGGTATGAAAGCGGAGTTCGTTGGGACGCCGGAAGACGCCGGCGAATGGCTTGCGCGCGAGACTCGGGAAGGCGATGTGGTATTGCTGAAAGCGTCGCGCGGCGTGAAACTGGAAAAAGCGCTGGAGACGTGGAGACAGAGAAGCGGCATTCCCAACGCTCTTCCCAACGCCCAGGGAAACTCTGATTAAGTGTCCGAAGAAAAGCTTGAACCACAGAGGACACAGGGGTCCACAGAGGACCACCGGGTACCTAATCAGAGTTTCCTTAGGCGCAGGGGGCTAAACTGAGAGCTGACAGCTGAGAGCTGACAGCTGGTGTCGGAGGCGGATTGCTCTACTGGCTGCTCTACCTGAAGCTCTTCCATTATTTTCCGCCATTCCGCATTTTTCGTTATCTGACTTTTCGCACGGCCTTTGCCAGTCTTACCGCCCTGTTTACGGGCCTGATCGTTGGGCCCATGGTGATTCGGCGTCTGCAAGATTTCCAGATCGGGCAGTACATCCGCGAAGAGGGGCCGCAGGCTCATCAGAAAAAAGCGGGTACGCCGACTATGGGCGGGTTGCTGATCGCCATCGCCATCCTGGTGCCTACATTGCTCTGGGCGGACCTGAGCAATCCGTTCGTCTGGATCGCGGTGTTTGCCACGCTGGCCTTTGCTGCGATTGGTTTTGCCGACGACTACCTGAAAGTCGTTCATCACCGCAATCTCGGTCTTACCGCGCGCGTTAAACTGGGCTTTCAGGCTGCGGCCAGCATCGCGATTGCGATCGCACTGATTGCTTTGCAGTACCGCGGATTGTACTCCACCAGGCTGGTGGTTCCGTTCTTCAAGCAGTTCCATCCGGACCTGGTGATTCAACGATTGGCGGTTCATCCCCAACTCTGGCCGCTGGCCTTCCTGCCGTTCGTGGGCTTCGTTGTGCTTGTGATTGTCGGATCGAGCAACGCGGTGAATCTTACCGACGGCCTGGACGGGCTCGCCATCGGCTGTACGGTGATCGCAGCCGGAGCGCTCGCGGTTCTCACCTACCTCAGCGGCCACGCCACGTTTGCCACCTACCTCGAATTGCAGCGCATGCCGCAGATCGGTGAGCTCACTATTTTTTGCGGAGCCATGGTCGGTTCTTCCATCGGATTTCTCTGGTATAACGCGCATCCGGCGGAAGTGTTTATGGGCGATGTCGGCTCGCTGGCTCTGGGCGGCGCGATTGGCACCATAGCCGTTATGATCAAACAGGAACTGCTGCTGCCGTTCATTGGAGGTATTTTCGTCATCGAGGCGCTTTCGGTGATCCTGCAGGTTGGTTCCTACAAGCTGCGCAAGAAACGTATTTTCAAGATGGCGCCGATCCACCATCACTTCGAACTGCTGGGCTGGTCGGAATCGAAGGTGATTGTGCGCTTCTGGATCGCATCGCTGGTATTCGCTCTGTTTGCGCTGACGACGCTGAAGTTGAGATGAGAAAATTTGTAATTGGTAATTTGTAATTGGTAATTTGAAGACTCAAGACCAATTGGTACTGGAACGGTTTTAAATTACAAATTACCAATTACCAATTGAACTTGATGGAACTCAACAACAAACGCGTGCTGGTGGTTGGTCTTGGCAAGTCCGGCGTGGCCTCTGCGCTTTTTTTGAAGTCGCGCGGCGCTCGCGTTACGGTTTCGGATTCCAAGCCCGAATCCGAGCTTCGCACGGAAATCCTGCTCCTGCTGGAGCATGGGATCACGGTCGAAACCGGGGGCCACGGCGACCGCACTTTTCGTGGGCAAGACTTGATCGTCCTCAGCCCGGGTGTGCCGGTCGATACGCCGCAACTGGTGCAGGCGCGCAACCTGGGAGAGCCGGTGATCGGCGAAATCGAACTCGCGGCGCGATTTCTGGCCGGTCCGATCGCCGCCATTACCGGAGCCAACGGCAAAACCACAACCACTTCATTGGCCGGCGAGATTATTGCCGCCGGAAAGTTCTCCACACTGGTTGGCGGTAATATCGGCACGCCGGCTATCAGTCTTGTGGATCAGGCTGGGCCGGCGACCTGGACGGTGCTGGAAGTATCCAGCTTTCAGCTGGAAACGATCGTTGAATTTCGTCCCCGGATCGCGGTGATTCTGAACATCACGCCCGATCATCTCGATCGTCACAAGACTTTTGTCAATTACGTCGGCGCCAAAGCGCGCGTCTTTGAGAACCAACTTGCGGATGATTTCTCCGTGCTCAACGCCGATGAACCCACCACCGCTGGCTTGTCGGACCGTACTCGCGCGCAGTTGTTCTGGTTCAGCCGAAGCAAGGAGATTGAAAAGGGAGCCTTTGCCCGTGGCACGCATATCTATTTCCGGGATGGCCATAGCGAACGCGAGATCATGCCGCTGGCGGATGTACCGCTGAAAGGCGCGCACAACCTGGAAAATGTGCTGGCGGGAGTTTCCATCGGCATGCTTGTCGGCTGCCAGCCTGAACAGATCCGCCAGGCTGTCCGGAATTTCAAAGCCGTCGAGCACCGGTTGGAATTCGTGGCCAAGGTCGCGGGGGTGGATTACTACAACGACTCCAAGGCCACGAACGTTGACGCCACGATCAAGGCACTGGAAGCGTTCCCGGCGGACATTCCTCCGCACCTGCACCTGATTCTCGGGGGCAAGGATAAGGGCAGCGACTACACTGCGCTCGCTGATTTGTTGCGACAGCGCGTGAAGCGCGTCTACACCATAGGAGCCGCTGCCGCCAAGATCGAATCGCAGATTCAGGGCGCTGCCGAAATCGAACATGCTGAGACTCTGGAAAATGCGGTCAGACGCGCCAGCGAATCCGCGGTGGCCGGCGATGTTATTCTTCTTGCTCCGGCTTGCGCCAGCTTTGATCAGTTTCAGAGTTACGAACACCGGGGACGAGCGTTCAAAGAGATTGTGCATTCCCTGGCGATGTCTCGATCTATTTAGCGCCTTGGACGGGCGGGCGTCTCCCCCTTCCTTGTGACACGACGGGCTAAAAAGCCTTAGTCTGTCTTGGTAGGAGTGCCTTTCAAAGTTGGTATGACGACGGCCAGATGCCGAGCTTCGCTCGGCTTGGACGGGGCAGAGCCCGTCACCACACGAGCCGGGTACCAACTCAGTTATCACCGTTCCCAGATCGTGGGCTGAAACTCCTCCTTGTCTGCTTGTCTCCGTGGTGAAATAGATTACTTATGGCTAAGCGGGTCAGCGTCGATCGCTGGATGTTCACTGTGACTGCGATCCTGGTTTTTATCGGGCTGGTCATGATCTTCAGCGCCTCGGCCGTGATGGCTAAGGAGCGGTTTGGGTCGGCTTACGAATTCCTGGTGAAGCAACTGGTATGGGCGGTTGCGGGATTCGCCGCGATGATCGTGGCCATGAAGGTGGATTACAAACGGCTGCAACATCCGGCGCTGGTTTTTTCGTTTCTGGGCTTTACCACGCTTCTGCTCATCTCGGTTTTTTTTCTTGACCGGGCGCACGGCACACACCGCTGGTTTCATGTGGGCCCGGTTTCCTTGCAGCCTTCGGAACTGGCCAAGCCCGCGCTCATTCTGTTTCTCGCGTGGTTTCTCGAAAACAAAACCAAGGCCATGGACGACTGGCGGAATACGCTGATTCCGGCCGTGGCGCCCACCGTGGTTTTTCTGGGGCTGATTGTTTTTCAGCCCGACCTGGGCACCGCCATCGCCTGCGCGGGCATTACTGCTTGCGTCCTGTTCGTCGCCGACATGCGCCTGCGCTACTTCGGATATGCCTTCGCGGCCGCGCTCGTGCCGCTCTATTTCCTGATCTTTCACGTGTCGTACCGGAAAGATCGCATCCTGGCCTTTCTGAATCCCTATGCCGACCCGAAGGGATTTGGCTTTCATATTATCCAGTCGCTGATTGCGGTCTCGACCGGCGGCGTGACTGGAATGGGGCTGATGGAAGGGAAGCAAAAATTGTTTTATCTCCCCGAACCGCACACGGATTTTATTTTCGCGGTCACCGCCGAGGAGTTGGGCTTGGTGGGAGCGCTCACGGTCATCATCCTGTTTGCGATCTTCCTCTGGCGCGGGACGCGCGCGGCGCTGCGCACGCAGGATAACTTCGGCCGCTACCTGGCGGTGGGAATCACCAGCATGATCGTGCTCCAGGCCTTCATCAACATCAGCGTCGTGCTCGGCATGATGCCGACGAAAGGCATCCCGCTGCCGTTTGTTTCCTACGGCGGGTCGTCGCTGTTTGTGACTTTGATGTGCGTTGGGGTGCTGCTGAATATCACGAAGCAGGCGGAGTAGTTCCGGGCCAAGGTGGCGACATGTCTCTGAATGCGCGAAGTGTTTTCCGCAGAACACCTGATGTTGGCACGTCAACTGTTGATAAATCGCGATTTCACCAACGACCCGTCATTACCGAAAGCGCTGCTTGCGACAATTACCGCGCTCCCACCTTCCGCGTGATGCAGGAGGAAAGGCCGCCCAGACATAGGGCGGCGTTGCCTGTTGGGGGCGTGACAATCCACTAGGCGTTTCCGGGATATTCCTCATCGTCCAGGCGGGAATAGTGAACTAGCTAGCTACCTTTGACTTCAGCGCGAGCCCGTGGTTGCTGACATCGGACGGAAAACTGATGGAAACAGCGTCCTGCCCATGGAAGCTGATGTTCACGCTGGTTTCGGCTTCGACGGCTTCGCCGTTCAATTCATGATGAGTGTAGCGCCAGAACCTGACGGCCTGAATCGCGGCCTCAGCCAAAATCCGATTGCCCCTCAATATGTGAATTTCCTTCACCCGGCCATCGGTCGCGATCACAGCCTTCATGCCGACTGTGCCGACAAGATTGGCGTCGGGCGCGTCAGGATAGATCACATGGCCCTGGGGCGCTTCTGCCACTTGCAAGCGATTCGATTCCGAACCGGCTTCTTCCCGGAAGAAAATTACTTTGACATTGCCGTAAGGTCTTGGGCTACTTGAAACCACAGGCACAACCATCGCGGGAGCCGATGCTGGTAGAGGGATGGTCTCAGCTCGCTCAGAGTTCTTTACAATCCAGTGCCCGACGAATACTAGCGACGAAACTGCCAGCAGTAGACTGGCGGCGATGGTAATCCAGCGCATCCGCGGATTCGTGGGCTGTGCCACGTGAGGACGGAGCGACCGGGGCTGGAGAGGCTCTTGATACGTCTCCGCCAAGGAAAGTGGAGTCGGGATTGCAAAACTGGGTTGCGTGAGGGAGCTGGCAGGGGACGCAGGTTCGTCGGGAAGTTCGAGTCCCCAGACTTTTTCTTCGAATGCCACCGACTCAATGCCCGCCTGACTCTCGCCTGGGCCGAGCTGCTTGGTCCAGACCACCCGAAACTGAGATCTATTTTGGCCCCGCTGTAGCACGATGGTCTGACCGGCGTGCAGCGGATTGCGTAATCCCCCCAACCGTCCCCCGATGGGGCTAATGTCGACCGTGTGGGCAAGTTGAGGCTCGGCGTTCTGACCATTCTCGTCGTCGGGCCAGACTCGCAACGGCAGCACCATCTTAGTGCGCTTGTAACGCTGTACTCCCCGAGGCATTGACTACAGAGTACGTTCGTTCGCGAGGCGAACCAAGTTACCGAGGTAAGCGCCATGCG
>PLHP01000016.1 GCA_003138955.1 Acidobacteriaceae bacterium
CCGGCTAATTTGGACAGCAGTGTACTCTAGTAGAACCGCGGAGGCGGACGTCTCCTCTAACATTTTCATCGCGGTGTAGCCGCTCGACGCGGTTTTGAGGCAATAACCACGAGATTCTAAAGTCGCTTTGCGAAACTCGAGCGCTTGTGGACGGTCGTCGATGCACAACACAATGGGGGAGTCCATGGCCACATCTCCTCTGGATATCTGAATTTGGCTCGACGTTACCGGCAGGAATAAGACGCGAGAGACAACAAACCCAGATGACCTAAGCGAGTGGAAATACACTTCGACCATCACAACTTTAAGCAAGCAAAGAACGTCTGTCTGGTCAAAATTGAACACCCCAATAATGTCAGACGGGCATTGCTCGCCGCCGCGCCCGTGTCGGGGCCTCTCTATCGAGCAATACCGCGAGCGTACTCCGTCGACCTCGGCCTCAAAATGTAATCTCAGTAGAACTTGTGGCATGTCTCGCACACCGCCATCTGGTTGGGCACGTCCGGCCGCATCAGGTTTGCGTATTGGGAATGATGCGGCTGGCAGGAGAGGCAAGTGATCTCGGATGCACCCTTGCCCAACGGCGTGTTCGGACCCGTTACCGGAAGTTTTTCAAACGGGTTGCTGTTTCGTGTAGGTAGTCGGCCTCTCTCCATCAAACGTTCTGGTTTCCGGATTGACGTATCGCGATCCGTATGACCTCCCTTCGCAGACTAGATGCGCTTGGCTGACGCTAGAGTGAGCACTCTTGCTCAGAACAGTGCTTGCGCCGCTGCTAAGGTCGAATCGCAGAGAATTCGGGGGGCAAAGACAATGTTAAAGAATGCGAACCATTTGAAGGGTCTTGTGATCCGGGCCACGGACGGCGAGATTGGGACTGTAGATCAATTATATTTCGACGACGAGACATGGGCCATTCGCTACCTGATGATAGAAACCGGCGGCTGGCTTGGCGGCCGGCGAGTGCTGATCTCGCCAATTTCCGTCGTCCACACCGACTGGCAAGCCAAGCGATTGGATGTAGCGCTAACGAAAAAGCAAGTGGAGAATAGCCCCGATATCGATACGCACAAACCCGTCTCGCGGCAGCACGAGGCAGCGTACCTCGGGTATTACGGATATCCCAATTACTGGGGCGGAACCTTTTTGTGGGGACCGGGCTATTACCCGTCGGGATTGGCTACTGAAGTCGCTGCTTCGAAAGAGACCCAAGCGTTGGAAAGAATCCAGAAAGAGTCGGCGGATTCACATCTGCGCAGTACTGCAGCCGTGACTGGCTATCACATCGAGGCTATGGATGGCGAAATCGGCCATGTGGCAGGATTTTTCATGGACGATGAAACCTGGGCTATTCGCTACATTGAGGTGGCAACGCGCAATTGGTGGCCGGGCAAGAAGGTACTGGTTTCACCCGCGTGGATTCAAAAGGTAAGTTGGGTGGATTCCAAGGTTTATGTCGGCCTCTACCGGGATGCGATCCAGACGGCACCCCTCTTCGTCGATTCCGTGCCGCTCACTCGTGAATATGAAGACCGGCTCTACCGTCATTATGGACGGCCCCCTTATTGGGTGCACGAAGACGAACACAAGCCTGTTTTTTCCCTAAGCGGCGCTTAAGTAGGGCATGGGCATCCGGCATAACGGCTGCCCATGATTTTCACCTTTCGCGCAGCGTCCCATCGCAACTTTGAACGTTCAGTGTGGAGACCAGCATGAACAACACCGAACACCTGCATCCGATGGGCGAGAGTCATCATAGCCATGGCCAAACTCCTTACTGGAGGCGTGCGCATCATGATTGGCGCTTCTGGTTCGGCCTTATCGACATATTGGTGGCCATCGGTTTCTACGTCGGAACCAATGACTTGTCGATGGTACCTTCTGGCCGCCAGAAGCAGATGCCGGCTGGTAGCCGAGTTCCATGAACTTCGTAAACGAGAGGTTTGAGCTTGGCAACTGCGCCTTAGACGCTCAAGCGCTCATGGTGCATAACGGCTTAGCGGCAATGTATGAGCGTAAGAAACATCCTTGATCAAACAATCAGGCAGGAGATCAGCATGCAGATCCAAGTCAATACGGACCATACAATCGAAGGTCACGAGGCGCTGGCCGATCAAATCAGGGGCGTAGTGGAAAATGCCCTGAGCCGGATGAGCGATCACATCACACGGGTGGAGGTCCACCTGACCGACGAAAGCGGCTCTAAGAGCGGCGAGAACGACAAACGTTGCATGATGGAGGCGCGCCTCGAAGGCCGCCAGCCGATCGCGGTCACCGACGAAGCTGCGACTCTGGACCTAGCCGTCGACGGCGCCGCAGATAAATTAGCTAGGTTGATCGAGCATACCCTCGGCAAATTGCACGATCAACGGACTCACAGGACTGACTCACTTCGTCAGGAGCCGACATTCTCAGACCAGTCATGATCGACACCACCGTAAGCCTGGCTGTCGACGACAGAGAAGGAGCATTGAACCAAGCCCTTCTGTATCCATTGCGATTCGAACCGATCTATCAGTACCGGTTGTGGGGCGGACGGCGTTTGGCGGACCTGCTTGCCGCCCCTCTACCTAGTGGACCGGTCGGCGAAGCGTGGATACTCAGCGACCGCGATGACCATCAGAGCCAAGTTTCCAGTGGGCCGCTCAAAGGGCAGACTATCGGTCAATTGCTGAAGCAGTTTCCAGAACAAATGCTGGGAACCTTGGCCCACAAGTTTCAGCGATTTCCACTGCTGCTGAAGTTCCTCGATGTGCATGAAATGCTCTCAGTTCAAGTGCATCCAACGAAAGCGAACAAGAACCTGTTGCCAGCAGGTGAGACCGCGAAGACCTGAGGTGGGGCCGGAAAGCCGCATCTATGCAGGCCTGAAGACCGGGACAACTGCAGCCGGTCTGCGACTGGCGCTGAAGAACGGGACGGTGGTGGAGCAGCTCGCAGAGTTCACTCCGAAGCCCGGCGACGGAGTCTTCCTACGGGCTGGGACGGTTCATGCTCTGGGCGGCGACATCGTGGTGTTCGAAATTCAGCAGAACAGCGACGTGACCTTCCGCCTGTATGACTGGGACCATCTTGACCCGAAGACGGGCAAGCTGCGGTCACTTCAAGTCGATCAGGCGATTGCCTGCATTGATTTTGCGGAGGGACCCGTCGGCCGGGTTGCGCCGGTGGTGGAGGCAACCACGCCGGTGAAACGCGAGGAACTGTTCCACGGTGAACATTTCTGGTTGTGGCGCCTGCACGGACAGTCGCCGTTTTCCGTCGGCGCAGCAGGTGTGCCGCACTTGCTAGTCTGCATCGGCGGCGGTGGACAGGTCGAGCACGGAGGTGCTACTTACGCTGTCGCAAAAGACGATGTATTTCTGTTGCCGGCGATAATCGGTGCGTGCACTTTTCGACCTCGCAGCGCAGTGAACTTGTTGGAAATTGCGCTGCCGGATTGAAATACCGAGAATTCAGAGGCGGAAAGGGGGAACATAGTGAAGAAGTTAATCGTGTTTGATCTCGACGGAACCCTTGCCGAAAGTAAATCAGCTCTTGATCCCGAAATGTCGGGACTGCTACACGACCTTCTGGGAATTGTAAAAGTAGCCGTGATTCCCGGAGGCGGTTGGCCGCAGTTTGAAGAGCAAGTTATCTCTAAACTTCCTCATGACGAACGCCTGAGCGACTTATCCCTGCTTCCTACCTGTGGAACAAAGTTCTACCAGTACTCAGGGGAATGGAAAAAACTTTATGAAGAAGAGTTCACCAAGCATGAACGAGAGACGATACTCGGTGCTCTCAACAAAGCGCTGGGAGAAGCTGGTTACAAAGTCGCAAAGGTCTGGGGAGAAGTCATCGAAGACCGGGCCAGCCAGATAACATTTTCCGCGTTAGGTCAGCAGGCGCCGTTAGAAGAAAAGAATCAATGGGACCCCGATTACACCAAGCGGAAGAAGATCAAAGCGATTCTTGACAATATTATTCCCCAGTTTTCTGTTCGAATGGGCGGCTCCACGTCGATTGATATCACGAAACCTGGCATTGACAAGGCATACGGAATCGGAAAGCTGCGAGATCTCCTGCACATTTCATTGAAGGAGATGATTTACATCGGCGATGCCCTGTTTCCCGGAGGGAATGACTATCCCGCCGAAAAAGCAGGTGTGGATTCTATCCCCGTTAAGGGTCCCGATGAGACGAAGCGGGTTATACAAGCGATCATCGCTTGCTTGGCAGATCGCGATCGGGCGGCTTGACTCTTTGAGGGGATTGATGAGTGGATTTCAGTTACAGCGCCTGGGAATGTTGATGGAGCCGGAGCCGGGCAATCCCCAGGAGGTCGAAGGCGTCCTGAATCCGGCTGCCGCTCGTGGCCCCGACGGTGAACTCTACCTCTTCCCNNGAAGCCGGCGATCCCGTAGGCGTTGAGCGGCTCGGTATCGCGTTAGAACCTGAGACCGATTACGAGCGGCGTCCCGACGGAAGCGGTGGCTGCGAAGATCCTCGTATCACGTTCGTGGAACCATTACAGCGCTACGTCATGACTTACACAGCATTTTCGCCCCGAGGCCCACGGATCGCCCGCGCAGTATCACGGGATCTATTCCACTGGGAGCGCCTGGGGCTGTCGACCTTTCCTCCGTATCATGGCATCGATTCCAGCGAGATCGATGACAAAGACGCCTGCGTATTCCCTGTTGCCATTCCGAACCCATCCGGGGAACCGGAGCTCGCGCTCCTCCACCGGCCGCTGTTTCCAGGAACTCGTCCTGAGGAAACCGCCTGCGACGACGCCGCATCCCGTGAGGTGGACCTCGATCGCGAAAGTATCTGGATTTCCTACCGCCCGCTTTCTTTGGAGCCCCGTGGACCAAGTAACCTCAGCCAGTTTTCTCGTCACCGGCTGGCGACTCCAGTGTCTCCCTGGGAGCGGCTCAAAATCGGCTGCGGCACTCCGCCCGTCCTGACGCGGCACGGTTGGCTGATCGTCTATCACGGCGTCAGTGAAATGGAAGGACCCAGCAAAGAGGTGCATCCCCTGTGCTACTCGGCCGGAGTGATGGTGCTTTCGAAGGAGCATCCGCAAGTGATCCGTTATCGTTCTTCGGAGCCGGTGTTGACCCCAGGCTGCCGCAGGAACGCCGCGGGACCGTCGCGAATGTTGTGTTCCCGACCGGAATTGACCGGCGCGACGATCTCGGCTCGCCGGAACGCTTGGACATTTACTATGGGATGGCCGACTACCGGATTGGCGTGGCACGCCTTGACGTACCGGATGTCTTGCCGCCGGGAGGTGTCGCCGACCCGCTGGAAGCAAAGGTGTAACGCGATTACTCTTTTCAGGCACGAATCTCCGTTGCTTTACTTTTGGGCAAGCCAGTCCCGCGCCTTAGCGGCACAGATGTGATCGAAGTAGCGGACTTTCGCCCTCGTGAATGGCTGGCAGAATGCCGCCACCTTTTTCCCACTTATTTTCGCCAGTGATCGCCAACCGTTCGATGTCATTGAAGTGTTTCGCGTCGAACTTGATGTCCTCCCACAGCGCGCTCCCTGTCCAACCATGGAAGTC
>PLHP01000137.1 GCA_003138955.1 Acidobacteriaceae bacterium
AGAGCGATGCGCTTGCCATCGACTGGCGGCTGGGTTTCGACAAAACTGGTTGCGTCCCAGAGTGTTTTCATCCACAGCGGAAAGTTGCGCATGATGGCCGGCTTGTCGGCAGATGCAGTGCCGGTGCGGTCAAAATAATGAAGCAGGTAAACCGCGAACCCCTGGGCCGCGAGCATGCCGGCGTAGCGCTCCATGCCGGACACGCCGCCCCCGGCGCCGTAGAGCGCGATGACGGCAGGAACGGGGCCGTCAGCTGCCGTCGGCAAGTAGGCGTCGAGGCGGATCGGCTTGCCGCCGCTCTGGAAAACTATCGACGATTGTACGATGGGCGGCATTGGCGAATTCGCTACGCGTTCGGCACTTTGGCCGCGCCTTCCTGGTCCCGGCTTCCTGATTGTGTTTTCAAAGACGCGGCAATCCGTTATTCCACCACCCGCTTCTTTCGCGCCCACAGCCAATTCAGCACAGCCGCTGCGACCGTGGCCGCCAGGATCAGCGACTTGCTCAAATCCGTCTGCGTCGCCAGCGCCACGGCAATCGCGACCCCCAGCACGGCCAGCACCTGCCCCCCAGGCAACCGGAAACCTGCGGCCAGCGGCTGCTTTCGCCGCAAAGCGATCACTGCGGCGCAAACCACGGCGTAGTAAAACAGCCGTGCGACCACCGACAGGGTCACATTCCAGGCAAAACTCCCGCCGAGCGCCAACCCCCAGACTGCGACCGCATAGAACAGAATCGAAAACCAGGGCGTGTGAAATCTGGGGCTGACTGCGGCAAACACCTGTGGCAGATCGCCACCTTCGGCGAGCGCGAAGGTGAGGCGCGGCATTCCCAGCAGCTTGGCGCTCAAATAACCGTACACCGAAACCAGCGCGCCGATCGCAACCAGCGCCGCTCCGCGATTGCCCATGGTGATGCGCGCCACTTCGGCCAGAGGACGATCCGTGGTCGCCCCGGGCCCCAACACTCCAACCACCACCCATTGCACCAGGACATAGATCACGGTGCAGGCGATCAGCGCCACAAACAGCGCGAAACCGGCGTCCCGCGCTGGATTCTTAGCTTCGCTCATCGGCGCCAGCGCCGATTCGAAGCCACCGTAAGCGAAGAACAGCAGAACCATTGCCTTCATCCACGTGCTTGCCGGCATCGGAGCGGACGAACCCCATGGCGCGGGGTGGATGATGGTAACCGCGGCTCCCGCCGCCACCACCATGAGCAAAGGTAGAATTTTCGCCACTGTGAACACGTTGCTCACCGCCGTGCCCTGCCGGGCACCGCGAACGTTTACCAGTGCCAGCACTCCCACCAGTAACGTCAGGGTCACAAAACGCGGCCACGGTTCTTTTGCCGCCGGCCAGAATTCCGCCAGATAAATGACAAACAAATTAGCATTTGCCGCGGGAGCCGCCGTCTGCGCCAGGTAGAGCATCCAGCCGACCAGAATTCCCGTCAGACGCCCGAACGCAGTGCGCGCATACAGGTAAGGTCCGCCCGCCTCGGAAAACTGCGAGGCCACCTCGGCAAAGCAGGCCATAATCACGCCCATCGCAGCCCCCGCAATCAACACGGCGATTACGCTGCGTTTGCCGAGCAGCCCAGCCACCGTGGCCGGCAACCCAAAAATGCCACTCCCGATAATCGAATTCACCGCCAGTGCGGCCAGGCTCCAACGGCCAATGGCCCGCACCAGGCCAGTTCGCGGTGATGTCATCGCGAACGTTTGTATCACACCCAGCCCCTTCCTTGGATTAATCTTCGTCACGGGCTGGATCCCGCGCAGTGACCCGCAAGATCGCCGGGACGACCGCCTGAAAGTCACCGCCTGAAACGGCTTGTCCGGAGCGGCTTCCGACCGAAAGTAACTTCAATTACCGAAGCTCATGCACACGGGGAATCTTTTCGCTACTGCTCCGGGATGCGATCTTGAGTAGGACGCATTGCTCAGGGAAGCTTGGTCAGTACGGAAAGGACCTTATGGACCGCGAGAACCGCGAAAGCATGGAAGAGATTCATCTCCGCATTTTGCGCGTTACTGAAGACCTGCGCATGATTCAGCGCGAACTCAACTGCGCCGCCATGCAGGCCCCCACCGACCCCGAACTGATGGAAGCCCTCGCCGATCCGCCCGAGATGGAATCCATCCAGGTCCTCAAATCCGCTCTTGACCAGATGCGTCACTTCCTTTGGTTCTACACGCAGGTCGTGGCCAGCGACTCCGAAATGGGCGAGAAATTCCGCCAGACCCTGCGCCAGGATGCTCTCCCGCGAGTCCCCGAAATGGAGCAGCAGTTTCAGAACGCCACGGACTCCATCATGCTCCGCTATATAGCCGACAGTAAGTACCGCAAGCCCAACTAAGCCCGTGTGGGGACGGGCGCTTTGCCCCGTCCAAGCCGAGCGCAGCCCGGCCTCGCCGTGACGCCGAATCCCGGAGTGCGGCTCGCGCCGCCTGCGCGTTTTTCAGCAGCCTATCAACCGCAAAAAAACGGGCGCGCCGAAGCGCGCCCAAGTCACAGGAGGAAACAACTTCACAAGCAACAACGTTCAGCAGGACAAACTCAATCTCCGCGCCAATCTCAGCGCCCAAAGCCCGCCGACTGCATCGCCTGCCGCGAGATGTCCGACGTCGACGCAATACCCTGCATCCGCAGCTTGAACTCATCCGCGTTCGAGGCGCTCTCCAGGGCGGTCTCGTAATTCACCAGCCCCGCCTGGAACAAATCCCAGAGCGACTGGTCGAAGGTCTGCATGCCGTACTGCGAGGTGCCGGCGGAAATCGCTTCGCGGATGGCGCGCGTCTTCTCGGGCACCAGAATGCATTCCCGGATGTAAGACGTCGTCACCATCACTTCGACCGCGGGCACGCGGCCCTCGGCGTCCGACCGGCGCACCAGACGCTGGCTGACAATGGCGCGCAACACCGCCGCCAACTGCAGGCGGATCTGTTTCTGTTCCGGCGGCGGAAAAATGGCGATGATGCGGTTGATGCTCTCCACCGCGTCCAGCGTGTGCAGCGTGGAGAAAACCATGTGACCGGTTTCGGCCGCGTGCAGCGCCGTGCCGATCGTCTCCAGATCGCGCATTTCGCCGACCAGAATCACGTCCGGATCCTG
>PLHP01000152.1:0-3318 GCA_003138955.1 Acidobacteriaceae bacterium
GATAATGTTGATGCGGATGTCGCGCCAGGTTCAGGGCGTCGCCGCCGACGTATTCGTGTTGGCGCGCTCCTGCTCCTGCTCCATCCAGTCCATGATGGCCTTGCCTTCATGCACCTCGCCGATACGGTGCGTCTTTCCCGTATAAAACAGGATGCGCTCCGTCGTCGTGGTCTTCCCGGCATCGATGTGGGCCATGATGCCGATGTTCCTGCAACGTTCTAATGGGACTGTTCTAGGCACGACTCTTAACTCTTTCTGGGGCTCCGAAATTCAGCTTCTGGCTTCTAGCTGCTGGCTCCTAGCTAGTAGCTAGAAGCTAGCGGCGTCTTTACCACCGGTAATGCGCGAACGCCTTGTTCGCTTCCGCCATGCGATGCACATCTTCTTTCTTTTTGATGGCGGCGCCTTTGCCGTTCGAGGCATCGAGCAATTCGTTCGTCAGCTTCTCGATCATGCCTTTTTCGCCGCGGCCGCGCGCATAGCTCACGATCCAGCGAATGGCCAGCGACGTCCTGCGGTCGGGAGCGACTTCGATCGGCACCTGGTAGTTCGCGCCGCCTACGCGCCGCGTCTTCACTTCCAGCAAGGGCTTGGCGTTCTCGACCGCCTTCGTGAACAGCTTCAGGGCTTCGTCGCCGCCCTTTTCCTGCAACTTCTCGAGCGACTTATAAAAAATGCCCTCAGCCGTCGACTTCTTTCCCTGCCACATCATCGAGTTGATGAACTTCGTCACCAGGTCCGATCCATACACCGGATCGGCCTCGGTCTTCCGCTTTGGGGTGTGTCCTTTGCGTGGCATGTTTCGTTAGCTCTCAGCTTTCAGTTTTTTATTTTGCTGCGGTCACTGGCCACTGGCCACTGGCAACCGACTTACGCTTTCTTCGCGCGCTTCGTGCCGTACTTCGAGCGCCCCTGGTTACGGCCCGCGACGCCGGTTGCGTCCAGGGTTCCGCGCACCACGTGATAACGCACTCCCGGCAGATCCTTCACACGGCCCCCGCGGATCAGCACAATCGAGTGCTCCTGCAGGTTATGGCCGACGCCAGGAATATACGTCGTCACTTCGATTCCATTGGTCAGGCGAACGCGCGCCACTTTGCGCAGCGCCGAGTTCGGCTTTTTCGGCGTCTGGGTATACACGCGCGTGCACACGCCGCGCTTCTGCGGACACGATTGCAAAGCCGGACTCGCCGTCTTATACCGGGTCCGCTCGCGGCCAAACTTCACCAGCTGATTAAAAGTAGGCACTCTTGCCACTCCAGGACGCGGCACGCCGCGTCTCTCCCGAACATTTTCCGCAACCCAAATCCCGTAGAGACGGGGCTTGCCCCGTCTCCGCATACTTCTCTCACCCTGGAGACGCACAAGAGACGCAAACTGCCCTTCGTCTCCAGGTCTGGCACAGGCGTCGCGCCCAGCCATACTCTCCCCAGGCAGCATTACTATTGCCGGGGAGAATTCGTTCAGTTCCCGCTCAGGCTAAATCGCCGACGACGGTGACGCCACGCCTCACCCGACCAGGTTCGGAGGCGTTCCGTTTCGTCTGCTTTCCCCCCTGCATAGCCTCGCGTGACCCATTCCTCGGGCGCGAAGGTTTTCGCAGGGCGTTTCAGCGAGGGCGTCCCCGATCCCAATTCCAACCGGGTACGTATTTCTTCAAAGCTCAGCCAAGATTTTCCCGGAGCCGGTCGCCAGCGCAGGTTGCGCATCCGACCGGACAGCCGTACACAGGCAAGCCAGACTTAACTCGCGGAACCGTATGATAATAACAACTACCTTGCACATCGTCAACCACTCTTCGAAGCATCGAAGAAGAGAGCCGGCTTCAAAGTTTCAAGGTTTGAAAGTCTCGGGGTCGCTGGTGGATCAGGATCTCAGACGCACGAGCGCCTTTGTCCTTGAAACTCTGAAACCTTGAAACCTTGCACGTTACGCACTATACCTTCTAAACTGACAGTTCTTCGCCCCACCACATTATTATGCTCGCGCCTGGCAAACGGGACGCGAGGAGGGTTCATGCATCGTTGCGGTTCCGGTTTTCTACTTACGTTGGCCATCACCTTCGTCGTCGCCCTCACCGGCTGCCTCGGCAAAGGCAGCACCAACCTCGGTAGCGGAGGCGTGCAAAGCGTTACGCTGAGCCCCGCCAACACCTTCTCCCTTGTTGTGGGTGGCACTCAAGTCTTTAGCGCCAGCGGCAAGGACGCCTCCGGCAAGCCCGTTCTCAGCCTCAACATTCAATATGTTGTGGGAGTTCCGCCCGGTACTATCACCCCCGCGCCACTCTCCATCAACGTCAATGGGAACGCTTGCGCCGGCACCTGGGACCAGACTGGCAGCCAGTGCAGTGGCGGCAATCCCGGAATCGCTACGGTAAACGCCGTCATCAACGGCGTCTACAGCCCGACCACTACCGTCTACGTCCACCAGCCCATCAATAGCATTGAGATTAAGAACGGCAACACCCAACCGCCTCAGTATGACTGCTTCTCGCAGGGTCAAACCTGGGTCTACGCGGCCACCGCCTACAACACTATCTCTGGGGACATCACCAGCACCGTCGGCCCCATGACCTGGTCGTCGAGCTATACCGGTGTGGTCACCACAACTCCCATCGCGTCCACAGGCCAGCCCAACGTGCTCAACCAGGTTGCGGTCACTGCCAAATCCCCCGGCATCACCAATCTTGTTGCCAGCGCCTCCGGGGTCAGCAGCAACCCTTATCCCTTCACCACCTGCCTGATCCAAGCCATCCACCTCCAGATCGGAGGCCAGAACCAGGCAGGAAACTCGATCACCGTAAACAACGGCGCCAGCATACCCATCACGGCCATCGCGGTCGATACGTTGTGCGGCATCGCCAATAATACCCCCCTGACTGCCGCGCCCCTCACCTGGAGCACGACCAATCCTGAAGTTGCGGCCTTCGGCACCACCGCCAGCAGCGCGGTGACCAACCATGCCACCGCGCGCAACAATCTCGGCGGCACTACCCTCTTTGCTTCCTGCACGCCTCCGTCCTGCAATATCGGAGTTCTGCCGGGTCTCCCCATCTACGCCAGCGACTATAACGTCGCCGACCCTCCCAAATGCCAGCCGCCGAACGTGACGAACGCTTATCGCACCATCTCCGTTAACGTTGCTTCCGCCTCCAAAGTGCCCACCTACACCGCCTGGGCGGCGACCACCGACTGCGGGAACGCCCTCGGTTGCACCAGCGCGTTGTTCTCGGTGGCCCCTGGAACCACTCCGTCCACCTCCATCACCTCCATCGTAAGCGTGCCCCGCACTCCCAATTCCATGATGTTTAACCATCTG
>PLHP01000152.1:3480-8934 GCA_003138955.1 Acidobacteriaceae bacterium
CTTACCAACGCCGGCAATATGTACGTCTACTCCACGGTGGACGCGCTAACTTCGGTTCCGATCGCGACCTCAGCCAGCGACGTAAAATTCTCGGCGGATGGCAGCTTCGCCTACATCGCGGGAACACCCGCGCCAGGAACTTCAATCTCCGGCTTCGCTACCTGCAACCCCCAACTTCCCCAGGGCAACCTGGGTTTTGTGACCACCCCCGGCATCCCGACTCAGATTTTCCCGTCGCCTGACGCCCAGCACGTTATCGCGATCGATCCGCCGAACATTGACATTTTCACGGCCTCCGACACGCAGATTCCTCTGCCGGATGGTCAGTTCACGTGTACCGATCCGTCCGTCACTTTCGGCGCAGTGCAGTCCCACAACCTGGGCCAGGGCAATTTCACTTCTATCTACGCGCAGCTCGTAGCCGACGGCACCGCGGTCATTCTCGTCGCCAACAACATTCCCGCTGTACTTGTTTTCAACGTGGGTAGTGGAACCACGACTTCCATCCCGCTCGTCGGCGGCAGCACCCCGCTCTCCGCCTCCGCTTCCACCGACGGAAGCCAGGTTTACGTCGCCGCCTGCGATCAGTATGACGGAACCACCTGCGCCGCCGGCTCCGTGCACATCGTTTGCACCAGCGCCTGCAGCAAAGGTCAGGGCGACTTCCTGCAGGTCCCCTATGCCAACATCAACGAAAACAACAACCCCAACATGTGCAACAGCCAGGGCAGTAATGCCCCGCTCTGCCTCCCCAATCTAATCGCCATCAAGCCGCAGTGATCAGACCGAGCTCGCGTGGGACCGGGCTCGCGTGGGACCGAGTTCGTGTGGGACCGGGCTCGTGTGGGGACGGGGCTCCGCCCCGTCCAAGTTTGCATAGGGACAGGCGCCCTGGCTGTCCGGCCGAACGCAGCTCGGCCGCGCGCCTTGAACGCCGCCGCCATCCACAACCAGCGCCGCGCGCAACACGCGCACCCCTAAATTTTCGCCTTTGGATTTTGGCTGGCTGTATGCGCCAGGAAGTAGCGCACACCGAAAACTAAACAGCTTTTGCTTGAACTGACAGCTGAGAGCTGACAGCTGACCGAGCCGAGAGCTGACCGCGCTTTTCTACGGCCCCACATCTTTCCCCACACTATCCAACACGCCATTGATAAACTGCACCGACTCCGGCGTCGAAAACTTGCGCGCAATTTCGAGCGCCTCATTGATCACCACCGCGTGCGGCGTCGCCGGATATCCCAGAAACTCGGCTACCGCTCCCCGCAGCACATTCCGGTCCACCGTCGCCATCCGGTCCATGCGCCAGTGCTGCGTGTGCTTCCCAATCAGCCCGTCGATCTCCAGCAGCCGGTCGCTGGCCACGCGAAACAGATCGTCGGCAAACCCGCGCACCTCGTCCTCCACGTTTGTGCGCTCGGCCCAGAACGTCTTCCGCACCAACTCCGGAGTCTGCTTCCCCATATCCGCCTGAAACAGCATCTGCAGAACCAGTTCGCGGGATTTGCGTCGAGTGCCCATTTTAGCCATCAGCCGTCAGCCGTCAGTCATCGGGAAAACCATGAAACGGTTGAGGCTGAAACCAGTTTACAGGACAGTGGCGTAGCGGAAGATTGGAGATCAGGAACGGCGTTTTCGTTTCTTGGAACCAGGAATTGCCTTGCCTTTGCTGTCACCCGTGACCTTCGATCTGGAACCGGTTTTCCTGAAGGCTGACGGCTGATGGCTGATGGCTGTCTTCAGATTCGCCATCTCCACCGCCGCCAGCGCCGCCTCCAATCCCTTGTTCCCCATCTTCAACCCGGCGCGATCAATCGCCTGCTCCAGCGTCTCGCATGTCAGCACTCCAAACGCATGTGGCACTCCAGTCTCCTGCGCCGACTGCCCGATCCCCCGAGTCACCTCGTTCACAAGCACGTCGTAATGCGGCGTGTCGCCGCGCAGCAGGCAACCAATGCAGATGATCGCATCGTACTTCTTGGTTTCCGCGAGCGTCCGCGCGGCGGAAGGAATTTCAAACGACCCGGGAACGCGGACCAGCGCGATGTCGTCGTTCTCCGCGCCGGCGCGCCGCAGGCCATCGAGCGCTCCTTGGAGCAGCCGTTCGGTGATGAAAGAGTTAAAGCGCGAGACCACGATGGCAAAGCGCTTTCCCGCCGCGCTCAGGTGCCCTTCGATCGAGGCCCCGACCTCCTCGGGCCTGCCATGAATCGTGAGGACGATTTCCCCCGGCAACTCCAGCGAAAAGGTGCGTTCAGGGGTCTTAAGCGCCGTAGAGGTGCTCGCGTCGGCCAGCAGCCTGAACTTCCGCTTCTCCGCGATCTCAAACACCTCGTCCGGATTCGTGACCTCGATCACCAGCATCCGGTTCACATCTTTCAAGCGCTCGCGCGCCTCGGCGGGGTATTCCTTCGCCAGCGAGTTCAGGCTGAGCAGCGCGAGCGGCGCCGACAGGATCACCGACCGCCCATCTTCGCCGTCAACCGCGTCGAATCCAATCGCATGCAGGAACTCCGCGAGTACCCGCAGGTCGTTCGGGTCGCCGACATACCGCCCGATATGAAGAGATTTCAACATTTCAGCCCTCACCTTCCCTTGAACTGCGCCGGACGTTTTTCCAGAAACGCGGTCGTGCCTTCTTTTCTGTCCTCGGTGGCACAGCAGACACCGAAGAGCGTCGCCTCCAGATACAGTCCCTCGGCCAAAGTCATCTCCATGCCCTTGTTGACCGCTTCGATGGCGTACTGCACAGCCAGCGGAGCGTTCGCGATGATCTTCGCCGCAATCGCCTCCGCGCGAGGAATCAGTTGCGCCGCCGCCGTCACTTCATTCACCAAGCCAATCCGATGCGCTTCCTGCGCCGTGATCATCTCCCCGCCCAGCACCATCTGCATCGCCAGACCCTTGCCCACCAGCCGCGGCAGCCGCTGCGTCCCGCCATATCCCGGAACCATCCCCAGGTGCACCTCCGGCTGCCCCAGCTTCGCGTTCTCGCTCGCCAGACGCATGGTGCAAGCCAGAGCCAGTTCGCTTCCGCCGCCCAGCGCAAATCCATTAACGCAAGCAATCACCGGCTTCCCCAGGTTCTCGATCAAGTCGAGCACCGCCTGCCCCCTGTGCGCATACTCCTTGGCGGAGACCGTATTCAGTTTTGCCAGTTCGCCAACGTCGGCGCCAGCCACGAAAGCCTTCTCGCCCGCTCCGGTTAAGATCGCCACCCGGATCGAGGCGTCGGATTTAATGTCGGTGAACGCCGCCCGCAACTCTTCCATAGTGGCCATGTTGAGCGCGTTAAGCACCTTCGGCCTGTTGACGGTGACGTAAGCGATGGAGTTTTTCTTTTCGAGGAGTATGTTTTCGTAGGTCATAAAATTCAATTCTTTGAAATTCGCCAAATCGTGCGTTACCACAACTCAAATAGAATCAGCCTTGATCCGCGCAATTCTCCGGCAAAAAGGACTCAGAGCTTGTTCGCCACCGGCTTACTCGGGTCCGAGTAATCATAAAACCCCCGCCCCGTCTTCCGCCCATACCACCCCGCCATCACCAGCCGCTTCAGCAGCGGAGGCGATGCGAACCGCCGCTCCTTGAACTCGTCATACATCACCTGCGTGATGTAATAAGTAGTATCGAGCCCGACGAAATCCAGCAGCGTAAACGGCCCCATCGGATACCCGCAGCCCAGCTTCATAGCATTATCGATATCCTCAATCGACCCCACGCCCTCTTCATAAGCCCTGATCGCATCCAGCATATACGGCACCAGCAGACGGTTCACGATGAATCCCGTCTTGTCCGAAGTGCGCACCGGAACCTTGCCCAGCTTCTGCGCAAACTCGTAGGCTGCGTCGTACACGTCGGGAGCGGTGACAATCGTCTTCACCACCTCCACCAGCTTCATCAGCGGCACGGGATTAAAAAAATGCATCCCGATAAGTCTTTCCGGGCGCTTAACCGCCGTCAAAAGCTCGGTCACCGAGATCGAAGAAGTATTCGAGGCAAAGATCGCGTCTTTTTTCACGATGCCATCGAGCGACGCATACATCTTCTTCTTTTCTTCGACGTTCTCGATGATGGCCTCGATGACGATGTCGCAATCGGCCAGGTCCTCGCGCTTCGTCGTGCCATTGAGCCGCGCCCGAATCTGGTCCTTCTGCTGCGGAGTGATCCCGCCCTTATCCACCGGCCGCTCGGCAAACTTAGCCAGCGACTTCTCAATCCCCGCAAACCCCTTGTCAAGATACTTCTGCTCGACTTCGAGCACGGTGACCTCGAAGCCCGCCGTCGCGCAGACTTGCGCGATGCCGGACCCCATCAACCCACAACCGAGAACGCCAACTTTCTTGATATCCATTTAGTAATCCTCAGATTAGTAATCCTACAGAATGTAGCGCCGCCGTCCCGGCGGCTGTCGTGCAGGCGTCTCGCCCGCACTGCGAGCCCAAGATGGCCCCGCGACAGCCGGCAGGATGCCCGCGCTACTAATTCAAGCGCCTAGTGAAAGCTCTCCACCACCATAGCAATCCCCTGGCCGCCGCCAATGCACGCCGTCGCCAGCCCGTACTTCTTCTTCCGCCGCCGCAATTCGTACAGCAGCGTGATCACCAGCCGCGTCCCGGTCGCTCCCAGCGGATGCCCCAGCGCAATCGCTCCACCGTTCACGTTCACTTTTTCGCGATCGAGTCCCAATTCTTTTTCCACCGCCAGATACTGCGCTGCGAACGCCTCGTTCACTTCGATCAAATCGATGTAATCCAAAGTCAGCCCCGCGCGCTGTAGCGCAATCTTCGTAGCCGGAACCGGACCACGCCCCATCAGCTTCGGCTCGACGCCCGCGATCCCCCAATTCACAATCCGTCCCAGCGGGCTCAGATTCCTCTTCTGCGCCTGCTCCAGCGACATCACCACCACCGCCGCCCCACCGTCCACGATCCCGCTCGCATTCCCCGCCGTCACCGTCCCATTTTTCCCAAACGCAGCCCGCAGCTTGGCCAGGCCCTCCATCGTCGTCTGCGGACGCCGGTGATCGTCCTCAGTCAGCATCTCTCCCGTCGCCTCGCCTTTCGAATTCCGCAGCGGCACCGGCGTCAGCTCTTCCTGCAAGCGCCCCGCCTTATAAGCCGCATCGGCCGCCTGCTGTGAGCGCAGCGCGAACTCATCCTGCGCCTGCCGAGTGATGCCCTGCTGCTCGGCATACAGTTCTGCGGTATTCGCCATATAAAGTCCGCAATAAGTATCGAGCAGCGCCACCATGAGCGAATCTTCCAGTTTTCCGCCCGGCGCCAGCGTGAACCCATCGCGCCCCCGAATCACAAACGGAGCCTGCGACATGGATTCCATCCCGCCCGCCAGCACCATCTTCGCTTCCTCCGTCTGGATCATCTGCGCCGCGCTGACAATCGCCTGCATTCCCGATCCACACAGCCGATTCACCGTCAGCGCCGGAGTCTCAAT
>PLHP01000253.1 GCA_003138955.1 Acidobacteriaceae bacterium
CTTTACACCACGCCCGTCATCTACATCTTTTTTGACAATCTGGCGCAGCGCTTTGCGCACAAATCGAACCAGCCTTCGAACCAACCCTCGAACCAACCGAACACCGGAGGCGGAGAACAGGCAGGGCCGGCATGAACATCTCCGCCCCCTTCATTCAACGGCCGGTGGCGACGACGCTGCTCACGGTGGCGGTTGCCCTGGCCGGGGCGATTGCGTTTGAGGTGCTGCCGGTCGCGCCGCTGCCGGAGGTCGACTTTCCGACCATTTCAGTCGGTGCAGGCTTGCCCGGAGCCAGCGCCGACATTATGGCGTCGTCCGTTGCGACTCCCCTGGAGCGGCAGTTCGGTCATATTGCCGGGGTGACCGAGATGACCTCCGCCAGTTCGCTTGGCAGCACATCGATCACCATTCAGTTCGACCTGAGCCGCGACATAGACGGCGCGGCGCGCGATGTGGAGGCTGCCATCAATGCGGCACGAACCTATCTGCCCGCCAATCTGCCGGGCAATCCGACTTATCGCAAGGTCAATCCCGCCGACTCGCCGATCATGATCCTCGGCCTTACATCCGACAAATACGGTCCCGACAAAATGTATGACCAAGCCTCCACCGTCCTCGCGCAAAAGTTGTCGCAGATACAGGGCGTGGGGCAAGTCTCTGTCGGAGGTGGCGCGTTGCCGTCCGTGCGTGTGGACGCAAATCCCACGCAATTGGCCGCCTATGGACTTACCATGGCGAAGTTGCAGTCCGTGCTGAGCCTGCAGAACGCCGACCTGGCCAAGGGCCAAATCTCCGATGGCACGGTGACCGCGGACATCCTGGCCAACGATCAGATCTCGCACGCGGTGGACTACCAGCCGCTGGTCGTCGGTTATAGCAAAGGCGCGGCCGTCCGCCTGTCCGATGTCGCGGAGGTGACGGACTCTGTGGCTAACGTCCGCGCAGCGGGCTATTTGAACGGCAAGCGCGCGGTTACGGTCATCATCTTCCGCCAGCCCGGCGCTAACATCATTGACACGGTCGACCTCATCCGCGCGCAACTTCCGGTTATCAAGGCATCGATTCCGCTCGGCATCGAGACCACCATCGTTCTGGATCGCACCACCACCATCCGCGCCTCGGTCAGTGACGTCGAGAGGACGCTGATCATTTCCATAGGGCTCGTCATTCTCGTGGTGTTTGTCTTTCTGCGCAACGGCCGAGCTACGCTCATTCCCGCGGTCGCGGTGCCGGTCTCGCTGGTCGGTACGTTCGCCGTGATGTATCTGTTCGGATATAGCCTGGATAACCTCTCGTTGATGGCCATGACCATTGCCACCGGATTTGTGGTGGACGATGCCATCGTGGTGATGGAAAACATCGCGCGCCATCTGGAAAACGGCATGGAGCCCTTTGCCGCCGCGCTGAAGGGCGCGGAAGAAATCGGTTTCACCGTCTTTACCATCAGCATTTCTCTGATTGCCGTCTTTATCCCCCTGCTCCTGATGGGCGGAATCGTGGGCCGTCTCTTCCGCGAGTTTGCGGTCACGCTCTCGACCGCCGTTTTCGTGTCCATGGTCATCTCGCTGACCACGACGCCGATGATGTGCGCCTACCTGTTGAAGAACGAGCGCGCGCTAAAACATGGGCGCATCTACATGGCCACCGAAAGGTTTTTTGACGGGGTGCTGTCCGTGTATCGCAGCAGCCTGCACTGGGTGCTCGATCATCCGACCCTCACCCTCGTCGTTCTCTTCGTCACCATAGCGCTCAATGTGGTGCTGATCGTCAAGATACCCAAGGGGTTTTTCCCGGTGGAGGATACGGGAGCGATCACCGGCAGCGTACGCGGGCCGCAGGATTCATCCTTTCCGGCGATGGACAACTCCATTCGACAGATCGGCGCCGTAATCAAGAATGATCCCGCGGTCGAGAATGTGATTGCCTTCAGCGGCGGCGGCGGGGCCACCAATACCGGCTTCCTCTACCTTGCGCTCAAGCCGCTGGCGGAACGCAACGTTAGCGCCTCTCAGATCATCGATCGCTTGCGCCCGCAATTGAATCGTCTGCCGGTGGCCTCCGCGTTCCTTCAGGCCGCGCAAGATCTGCGCATCGGTGGCCGGTCCAGCAATGCGATGTACCAGTACACGATCCAAGCCGATAGTGTGCAGGAGCTTCTGCAGTGGGGACCGGCGATTCTGGGTCAGATGCAGCACCTGCCCGGCCTGCAGGACGTGAGCTCAGACCAACAGAATGGCGGCCTTGAAGAGCTGATGAACTATGATCGCGTCACCGCGGCCAAGCTCGGCCTTACCGCGCAGTCGCTGGACTCGGCTTTATACGGCGCCTTCGGCCAATCGCAAGTGTCCATCATCTACACCCAGTTAAATCAGTATTACGTGGTGCTGGAAGTCGCTCCCCAGTATTGGCAAACCCCGGAGGGATTGAAAGACATCTACCTGCAGTCTGCCGGCGGCAACATTCCGCTGCTCGCGGTGGCCAAGGGCCAAGCCAACACCACACCCCTGGCCATCAACCATACCGGCTTATTCCCCTCGGTCACTGTGTCCTTTAACCTCGCATCGAACGTGTCTTTGAGCGATGCTACAACGAGCATCACGCAGATGGAAAAGCGCATGGGCGCGCCGGCCACGCTGCAAGGCTTTTTTGCC
>PLHP01000110.1 GCA_003138955.1 Acidobacteriaceae bacterium
CAAAGGATACCGACGTCTGTGTTAATGATCCGACTGGCGCGCTTTGGGGCGCGCAAACAACCGTATTACCGAGTGGTGGTAATTGAGAAAGAGCACGCTCGCAATGGCCGTCCGGTAGAAGTGGTGGGTACGTACAATCCGCGGACCAATCCGGCCACTTTCGACCTGAAACGGGAGCGCATTGAGTACTGGGTTGGAAAGGGCGCGCAGCTTTCGGATCGGGTCAGAAAACTGCTTGCTCTCCCCGCGCCGGCTGCCGCCGCTTCGGTCGCCTAGCAAGGTTGCCGGCGCGGGTGCGCAGCCCCTAAAGGGGCGTTGATTTCGGAGAACTTACGGTATCGCTAAAGCGATACCCTGACACGAAACGCGAGGTTTTCCGCAGCCTGCCGGCACGCGGGCGAGGGCGCCCGCGCCACACGGCACTCGCCAAATCAGGAGTAATGTCAATGATCGAGCCCAGCGTCAGCCCACGCGTCATGATTGAGTACATCGCCAAGGCGATCGTCGATGCCAAGGGCGAGGTTTTTATTGAAGAGTACGAAGACGGAGACGAAACCGTCATCGAACTCGAAGTGGCCGAGGCCGACCTGGGCAAAATCATTGGACGCTCCGGCCGCGTGGCGCGCGCATTGCGCAACGTGCTGACGGCGGCGGGCTCGAAACTGAACAAGCGCTACGCGCTCGAGATCATTGAATAGAAGATCAGCGAATAGAAAGATCGTTGGTTAGAAGAGCAGCGTACAGGAGATCGTCGAATCGCGGCACCCGACGCAAGCGGCGAATGGATCACCCTGGCGGTCGTCATCAAGACGCAGGGACGCCGCGGAGAAGTAGCGGTCGAATTGCACACCGATGTTTCGGACCGCTTCCGGCAAAACATGCGGCTGTGGGCGCTTGCGAAAGACGGCCAGCGGCGCGAAGTGACGGTCGAAGATCTTTGGCCGCATAAGAGTTTTCTGGTGCTGAAGTTTCAGGGCATCGAGACGATTTCCGATGCCGAGCCGCTGGTGGGCGCCGAACTTCAGCTTCCGCGCAGTGAACGCGCCCGGTTGGAGCCGGGCTGGACGTACCTGAGCGACCTGATCGGTTGCGCAGTGTTCGATGGCCAGCGCGAGATCGGCGAGATTGAAGACGTGCAATTCGGCGCGGGAGAAGCGCCGCTGCTGGTGGTTCGGGGTAAAGAACAAATGTCGGGATCGAAGTTGGCGTACGAGATTCCCTTCGCCGAGGCGTATCTGGAGAAGCTGGATGTGGAGCACAGGCAAGTGCGGATGAAGTTGCCGGAAGGGTTGCTGGAAGTGAACGCGCCACTGGCAAAGGAAGAGAAAAGAAGTCGTTAGTCGATGGTCGTTCGCAACTCGTTTGCGATGGATGGTTTCTGCTAACGACCAACGACTGGTTTCCGCCAATGAAGATCGACATTCTCACGATCTTTCCCGACTTCTTTCGCGGGCCTTTGGATTACGGAATTGTGCGCCGGGCGCGGGAAACGGGCCTGGTGGAAATCAACATTCACGATCTGCGGGCTTTTACGAGAGATAAGCACCGCAGCGTGGATGACCGCCCGTTTGGCGGCGGCGAGGGCATGGTCCTGAAGCCGGAACCGATCTTTGAATGTTTGGAGTCGTTCGGCGACGTGGCGTCGCGTGAAGTGCGATTGAGCGCGGGCGCGAAGCAGTCGGTGATTCTGCTTTCCGCACAGGGTCGCAGGCTCGATCAGACGCTGGCGGCGGAACTTTCGGCGCTCGATCGGATCGTCCTGATCTGCGGGCGCTACGAAGGCGTCGACGAACGCATCAGCGAACACCTGGCGGATCGCGAACTTTCGATTGGCGACTATGTGCTGAGCGGCGGCGAACTGGGCGCAGCGGTAATTGTCGAGACGGTCACGCGGCTGATCCCGGGCGCGGTGGGCAACCAGGCTTCGACGCGGCAGGAATCGTTCACTGATGTGCGCAGCGAAGACGCGCGCACCGAGTCGTTTACGGTAGGGGCGCAACTGGCTGGCGACGGGCCGAGTTCCACCTGCGTTTCCGGCGGATTGCTCGATTATCCGCATTACACGCGTCCCGCGGATTTTCGCGGCATGGCGGTGCCGGAAGTGCTGGTGAACGGCAACCACGACCAGATTCGCAGCTGGCGCCGCAAAACGGCTTTGGCAAAAACGTTGCGCAACCGTCCCGACTTATTGGAACGGGTTGCACTGACGGCGGTAGACAAGGAATTGCTGGCCCAGATCAAGCTGGACCAGATTAAGCTGGTCCAGGGCACAACTGACGGAGACGGGGCAAGCCCCGTCTCTACAAAAGATCTATCTGCAAAAGATCACGGCAAGAGTTAGGAAGGAAACGTTTATGCGTAATCAGATTATCGAAAAACTGTTGGCGAAATCACGCCGCACCGACATTCCGAAGTTTGGTCCCGGCGATACCATCAAGGTGCAGGTCAAGATCAGAGAAGGCGAAAAAGAGCGCCTGCAGGCGTTCGAAGGCGTCGTCATTTCCCGGAAGCGAGGCGCACAACCGAGCTTTACGGTCCGCAAGATCAGTTTTGGCCAGGGCGTGGAGCGTATCTTTCCCATAGACTCCAAGGTGATCGACAAGATTGACGTGGTGCGTTCCGCCAAGGTCCGCCGCGCCAAGCTTTATTATCTGCGCGAACTCAAGGGCAAGGCCGCGCGACTGAAGGAAGTCGAACAGCAGTAGTGCTGTACCCAATTGCCAGTACCCAGTTCAATTTTTCACGCTGGGTACTGGTTACTGAGTACTGGGTACTGCCACGCTGAACTTCTGCTCTTGCTTCCCACCTCTTCTTCAGCGAAGATGCTGATCAGCTTCCGTGTCCAAGTCCGGCTCAAAGTCCGCGCCCAGATCGAAGGCTTCAAACGCAGATGGAATTTCTGCCTCCACCGCCAAGTTGCGCCTGCTGAAAAAACTGCGTTGCACTCTTAATTTTGAAAAGCGGGCTTGGGCCGCAGGCGCGGAATGCGTTGCCGGAGTCGATGAAGTCGGCCGCGGATCGCTGTTCGGCCCGGTCGTAGCCGCCGCCGTGATTCTGTATCGGAACGACGACCCTGCACACCGCATTCGCGGCCTGCGCGATTCCAAACTGCTCCCGGCCGAACGCCGCGAGGACCTCGCGCTGCTGATTCGCCGGCATTCCATCGCCTGGGCCGTTGCCGCCGTGGATTCCGCCCGCATCGATCAAATCAATATCTACCAGGCTTCGCGCCTCGCGATGCTTCATGCCGTGCAGCAGCTGGCGCCGGCGGCGGGGTATCTTCTGGTCGATGCGGTGCGACTCGATTGCGAGCTTCCCCAGCAACCGATCATTCACGGCGACGCGCTCTCTGTCTCGATCGCGGCCGCTTCCATCCTCGCGAAGGTCGAACGGGACCGCATGATCTCCGCCTGGGACCCGGTCTTTCCCATGTACGGCCTGGCCTCGAACAAGGGATACTGCACGCCGCACCACCTCGCGGCCCTGCGCGAGCACGGCCCCTCGCCGCTCCATCGGCAGTCGTTTTCGCCGGTGTGGAGTGCGCCGATTCCGCAGGAAGTCTTGGGATTTATGCTGGACGAGCCCGCTCCAGAAGTTGTTCCGGGTGACGAAGAGCCCGTCGAAGCGATTGCGGAGACCTAGAACGTAGGGACAGCCGCTCTCGGCTGTCCAGGTGAGCGAGGCTCGCCTGGTTTTTCATCTGTCCATATTTCACCTAAGGGCGTGGCGGAGCGGCGCTCCGCCGGACAGCCGAGGGCGGCTGTCCCTACGGTTCCGCGCTTATTTCGCCCGATAAATTTCCGTCAGCAGATCCGGCTTCGACTCGTCGCGGACCAGGTGCGGATATTTCTCGCCACCGTGATAATCCAGTTTCACGACCCGGAAGTAATCCGTGTTTTCCACTATGAGCTCAATCGGCGACGGACTGGTCTTTGCTGCCCGAATGGCGTCGTGCCAGGCATCCGGTGAAAACCTGCGGCCGTTCACGGCGACAATCTTCATCCCCGGGCCGAGCCCGGCCTTGGCGGCAAGCATCCCCTCGACCGTATCGCGAATCACGCCATCGCCCCCGTCCAACAGTCCCACCGAGTAATGCGCATGGATCGCCTTTCCGTCGCGATCCTGGGCGCGATCCAGTTCCGAAGGGGACTCGTCGTACACCAGCTTCCATCCGCTTGCTTCGAGTCCGCCGAGTGGGGCACCCGGCCCATGGTTGGACAGGCGCTCCGTCCAGAATCCGCGCCAGTCATTGGGAGGGGTCTGGGGAGCGACCTGGTTCAGTGCGTTCACCACATCGTCGAAGGTGTAGGTCTTCACCATGGGCGGACCGCTGGGCGCGCCATAGAACAGTTTGCAGAAATCGTCCAAGGATTTCGCGCCCTTCGTTTGCTGCCGGATGATCACATCCGCCCACAGCCAGTTGAGCACGTCTTCGTCGTAATAATCGAGCGGGCGGCGATAGTCTTCCCAGGCGCGGGGAGCATTCTGCATGCTGGGAACGCCGTCGGCGGTATCCTGCAAATTGCGCCAGACCCGGCCCGAACGATGATCCAGATCCGCCGCGATCTGCGCCAGCGCATCACGGGCCAGCGCGGCAGTGCGCTCGCCGCTGCGCGCTGCGAGCATATCTCCCAGATAGGACGTCAGGCCCTCATACACCCACAGCAAGTCGGTCTGCATCGGTTGTTCGTAATCGGTCGTCGCCAGGTCCGCCGGACGCCGGTACTTCCCATTCCACGAATGCACATACTCGTGCGGCAGAAGTCCCGCAGTCAGTTTTCGTCCGTCTTCTTCCACCAGCGAGCGCTCATCGACGCGGCTGTCATTCGATTCGTGATGCTCCAATCCGAAGTGCGCGACGTGATCGCTCAGGGTCAGCAGGAAGTGGTAATCGTTGTAGTGCCGCGCGCCAAACAGAATTCCCGCTTGCTTCACCAAGTTGCGGTAATGTTGCCAGAGTTCTTCCGGAGCCTCGAGCGCGGCGGGGCTGTCGGCCGCAAGATCGAGTTCCGCGGGAGGATCTTCGGCGGGCGGCGTCAGCGGCACGACTTTCAAATATTCGCCCGTGATCACCGGACCATCCACCAGCATGGTCAGCGAAACGGGCGCAAAATGGATGTCGCTACCCACCTGATTGGAAACATGTAGCGACGTCCCAAACTTCCATCCCGCGGGTAGCCGCAGGCTTGCGCTATACGTAAGTTGATCGGAACTATACCCCGCGGGATAGAGCAACAGCGTGTTCCAGTTGACGATGTACAGCTTTTCGGTCGCGGACATCCCAGCGCTGTATCCGGGCTCATACGACGCGGGAGAAGCGTAGTCGAGATTCGCAGTGACTTCGTTCTCGCCCGCTGGAACTTCTACGTGAAAAGTGAAACCGTCGAGCAGATCGCGCCGCCATTTCAGCGTCTTTCCGCTAGCCGTAAACTTCAGGCCGGTCAAATCGGTGATCGGGCCGGTCGGCCCGTGCTCGCCGGGAATCCATTTCGGATAGTAGAGCGTGAGTGTCCCCGGCTTTGCCGGAATTCGCAGTTGCGTGTGGAAGATCTTGCGCGGCGCTTCCGACGCGTCCACCGAGAGCGCGACTGTCGGACCATTTGCCCCAAAAACTGAGAACGATGACAACAGAACAATTGCGAGACAAAAAAAGTCCCTCACCCCACAACGTGAGCCCATTCCCCCTCCGGATTTTTCGATTCGCCCCCACAGCGATGCGGATAGAAGCGTAGGTTGAATATATCAGCCTGGCAGGCCGGTTCGCCGCCTAGTACTCGCATTTATTGCCTGCT
>PLHP01000094.1 GCA_003138955.1 Acidobacteriaceae bacterium
CTGGTGGCCGATTCCGCCGATTCGCTCAAACGCAATCGCGGCCGCCGCGGCCTCGACATCCTGCAGCGTCTCCAGAAAACTGCCTCGGTGCAGATACAGATCGTGGAAGACGACTTCCCCAGCGTCCGCGAAGTCGATATGAAGCTCATCGAACTGGCCAAGCTGTATGAAGGAAAAATCCTCACCAACGATTTCAACCTCAACAAAGTCGCCCAGTTGCAGGGCGTAGCCGTGCTCAACATCAACGAACTGGCCAACTCGCTCAAGCCCATCGTTCTGCCCGGCGAAGTGATGCGGGTATTCATCCTCAAGGAAGGAAAAGAGTACAACCAGGGAGTCGCCTATCTCGATGACGGCACCATGGTGGTCATCGATAACGCGCGCAAGATGATCGGCAAGACCATCGACATCTCGGTGACCTCGGTCCTGCAAACCACGGCGGGCAAGATGATCTTTGGCAAGTGGGATGAGCGCGGACCCGTCCGCCACGAGGCCAAAGCAGTGGCGCCGCCTGCGATCGCCGTGCCTCCTGCGTCAGCAACCAGCGCACCGCCCTCCGACCCGGCAAAAAAGCCAACCCCAGCCGTGGTCGACCGCGCAGCCGACTAGTCTCCGGGCTTTAAGCGGGACCTCCTTCGGTGGGGGATTCGTTCCCTCCTGTCCTTGATGTTCTGCCCTCGACAAACTACTTGGAATCTAAATCCGGGAAAACTTCGCTTCCCTGTACTATACTGATCGCCCCTATGAAGGTGTTTGTCATTGTTCCGGCGGCCGGACTGGGCACGCGCATGGCCCCACCCTCGGGCGCCCCGTCGGCAGGAAGGGCCAGAAAAAAAGCGCCGACCAAACAGTTCAAAGAACTGGGCGGGGTGCCCATTCTTGTCCACACCCTGCGTAAGTTCGCCGCTACCCCTTCCGTCTACGAAATCATCGTCGCGCTGCGCAAGGATGAAATTGCCGGCTTTCGCACCCAGGTCGAAAAGCAGTACCCGGAAATCCTGAGCAAGCGCCTGCAAATGGTCGAAGGCGGCGAGCATCGCCAGGACTCGGTGGCCAGCGCTATGGCCCGCACCGCGGCCGATCCGGAAGACATCGTTTTGGTGCATGATGCCGTTCGCCCGTTCGTTACGCCCGATATCATTGGCAACGTGATCGAGGCCGCGCACAAACATGGAGCCGCCATCGCGGGCTGGCCCGCCGTCGACACCGTAAAACAGGTGGAACGAACGGCGGACGGCGCACTCATCAAAGCCACCATCCCGCGGGCAAGCATTGTGATGGCGCAAACTCCGCAGGGCTTTCGCTATAGCATCCTGAAAAAGGCGTTTGACGACGCCCTCGCCGACGGCTTCCTCGGCACCGACGAGGCCTCACTGATCGAGCGCGCCGGCCTGCCGGTCGCAGTCGTAATGGGCTCGCCGCGCAATATAAAAATCACGACGCCAGCCGATATGGAATTGGCAGAGTTCTATCTGAAAACTGAAACCCAGTAGCGGGCCTTTTTGTTTTCGTATCAGAGCATCGCTTCTATTTCGTATCAGGGCATCGCTTGAGCGATGCCGTAAGTTCAAAAATCAGACGCCCCTTTTAGGGGTTGACCGGGATCAAGTCTTGAAACCTGAAATGCGCATCGGCTACGGTTGGGACTCGCACGAATTCAAGTCCGGCATTCCGCTCAAAATCGGTGGCGTGACTCTGCCGCACGCCAAGGGCCTCGGCGGCCATTCCGACGGCGACGTCCTGCTGCACGCCATCACGGACGCGCTGCTCGGCGCTATCGCCGGCCCCGACATTGGAGCGCTATTCCCGCCTTCCGACCCGCAGTGGAAAAACGCCGACTCCGCCGTGTTTCTGCGCGAGGCTTTGCAGCGCGTCAAGACCGCGGGCTACGAACTCATGAACCTGGATTCCACGCTGGTCCTGTCCGCTCCAAAAATCGGCCCGCATGCGGACGCGATTCGCAAACACGTCGCCGAGTTGTGCGGAATTCCGGCGGACTGTGTCGGGATCAAAGCGAAAACGCCGGAAGGCATGGGCACGGAAAACGCCGCGATCGCGATTGTGGCGGTCTTACTGAAGCGCCGTTAGCTGCTGGCAGACTTGAGCTCTTCCGCCAGCTCAGCGTGCTTCGCTCCCGCCGCCTCAATGAACGCGCGGAAAATCGCGTGCGCCGACTCCGCCACCTCTGGCCCATCGTTCACGCTCCGCTCCGGATGCCACTGCACCGCCAGCACAAAATGTCCGGGAGCGGTGCCTTCCAGAGCTTCAATGATTCCGTCTTCCGCGCAGTGCGCCACCACTCGCAAACCATCGCCCACTGCGTCCGCGGATTGGTGATGCGAAGAATTCACGGCCAGCGTTTTGCTCGTGCCCACAATCTCCGCCAGCTTCGATTCCGGCTCGATCTTAACCGTGTGCGCCTTCGCCACCGTCCGCCCGGCGCCGTGATTGATCTTCGAATCGACGTTCGTCGAGTTGATGTCCTGCAAAAGCGTCCCCGCCCGGTACACATTCAACGACTGCAATCCGTAGCAGATGCCCAGCACGGGCTTGCGCATTTTGAAGGCATCCTGCAACAGCAACTCGTCGACCGTGTCTCGTTTGGCGTCAGGGGGCGCCGTCTTCTCGTGGCGATTCGCGCCGTACTTTTGCGGATCGACATCCGCGCGGCTGCCGGGCAGCAGAACGGCGTCGCAGCGCTCGATCTGTTTCATCACCTGTGCCGGCGTCTGATCCAGTTCGATGCGCACCGGTTCTCCACCCGCTCCGCGCACGGCTTCTTCATACGGCGGCAGCGCGCGCGCGGCGTATTCGCGATCGTCCTCGCGATCCCCGGAATGCGGCACGGGAATGGCAATACGCGGCGCATTTCTTTTCGATTCAGACATCTTCAGCTCACCCGCTCGATTCCTTCCAGCGTTTTCCGCTGCCGGTAGCTGCGAATTTCCATCGCCAGCGTCAGCAGCAGCACGATCGCACCCGCAGTGATCGCGCACGGAAGCGCGATGTGCCGGTAAGCAAACGTCAGATTGGGCGCGACGTGCTTCACCTGCGCGTACACCACGGTCCCCATTATGCTCAGCAGCAGCGCAACTGCGAACGACAGCAGGGTGAAAAGAAACGTCATCGCGAATACGCGCGCCGGAATTCCAATCCAGCGCAGGCCGCCCGAGCCCGTTTGCGCCATGCTTCTAAGCTACACCATCGGTCCAGAACATCATCGGCCAGACCATCGCGACTGGCAAGACGGCGGTCGTCCGTCGCCACCGCACGCCCATACGCTACAATACCGTCATGTCGCAAACCGCCTCCGCGATCACCCGCCGGCCCGCGGAGATCGTGCAAAACAGCCCAGTTTCACAGGCGCCTAACGGCATCTGTTATGCCCGCTCGGGCGAAATCACTATTACCGACAACGATCTCGATCGCATGATTGCGGCGGTGCCAGTGCCGGTGGCCGCCGCGCTCAGCCGCAAGGCGTACTACTTTGTGCCCCTCACCGTAACCCAGGGCGATGAGACGGTGATTGCCGACCGCTACGACGTGGCCCTCAGTGACAACGCAGTTTGCCATCGCAACCTGAACCTCGGCGATGCGCAGTGCGTCTTCATCTCGACCCGCTTGATGGACGACAAATTTTCGGTGGCGTTCGAGTTCTACATCAACGTCGGGCACGCGCTGGTCGAACGCGCCGGCGTATCCCAGAATTTCGCCGACCTGGCCTGGCAACAAGTGGGGTCCGGTGTGCGTGGCGAAACTTCGCTCGACGCATGGGAGGCGCGCAAGTTCGCCACCGCCCACGGACCGGACGCGGAGAAATTCAAGAACGATTATCTTGCGGCCAGCTTCGCGGATGCGATTTCGATCTACCTGCTCTCGCTCTACCTCGACGTCGATTACTACGATCTGCGCGAGCGCGACTATCCCCTGCTGGCGCCGGCTCCGATGGCTGAGCGGCTGCGCAAGATCGCCGAGATCTTTCCTCCGAATCCGGGATTTGAATTCAACATCTACTATCGACGCAGGTCGTAGCTCCAGCTCGACACCTTTCAATCCATGAAAAGAGGTGGCTTGTGTTTACTTGCTGGCGAGCACAAACTGGTTCCCATCCGCGTCCTTGAAATTCGACGTCGTGCCCCGGGGGCCGCGCTTAGCCAAAGCCCGATACGAAATCCGAGCTTTCCCGCGGCCCGCCACGCCGCTCGCCTCAAACTTGCCCCCGGTCGGGGTAAAATAACCGGGAGTCCCCTATGAAAAATTCTGATATGTCCCGCCCGCTGTATGAAGTTGATCCGCAGATCGCGAACGCTATCGACAACGAGGTCCGCCGTCAGCACGAAGGACTGGAGCTGATCGCTTCGGAAAACTTCGTGAGCGAGGCTGTGCTTGAGGCCGCCGGTTCCGTGTTCACCAACAAATACGCGGAAGGGTATCCCGGCAAGCGCTATTACGGCGGATGCGAGTTCACCGACGTTGTGGAAGAACTGGCGCGCGAGCGTGCCAGGAAACTTTTTGGCGCGGAGCATGCCAACGTGCAGCCGCACTCGGGATCGCAGGCCAATCAGGCGGCTTACGCGGCGGTGCTGCAGCCCGGCGACACGATTCTTGGTTTGAATCTGGCTCATGGCGGGCACCTCACGCATGGGCATCCTCTGAATTTTTCGGGCAAAACATACAAGATAATTCCGTACGGCGTGACCAAAGAAACGGAAACGATCGATTACGACGACTTGGAGAGGATCGCCACCGAGCAGCATCCGAAACTGATTATCGGCGGCGGCAGCGCTTATCCGCGGATCATTGATTTCGCCCGCATGCGTCAGATTGCGGACAAAGTTGGCGCGCTCTATCTAGTCGATATGGCGCATTTCGCGGGACTGGTGGCGGGTGGAGCGCATCCTTCGCCCGTACCGCACGCGCAGATTGTGACTTCGACCACGCACAAGACGCTGCGCGGGCCGCGCGCGGGCATGATCCTGAGCAAGCAGGAATTTGCGGCGCCGATCGATAAGACGGTCTTCCCCGGTACACAGGGAGGCCCACTCGTGCACATCATTGCCGCCAAGGCGGTGTGCTTCCTCGAAGCGTCGCAACCGAGTTTCCGCGACTACGCCCGGCAAGTTGTGGCCAATGCGAAGGTGATGGCCGAGACGCTGGCGGCCGATGGCTATCGCATCGTCTCCGGTGGAACGGACACGCACCTCATGCTGGTGGACGTGTTTGCGAAAGGCATGCTGGGAAGTGAGGCTGAGAAGGCGCTCGGGGTGGCCGGCATTACGGTCAACAAGAACGCGATTCCGTTTGATACGAATCCGCCGATGAAGCCGAGCGGCATTCGCATTGGTTCGCCGGCCGTTACTACGCGCGGCATGAAAGAGGCGGAGATGCGGCAGATCTCGCACTGGATCGCGGAGGCGCTCGATCATCGGACGGACGCCGTGGTGCTCGCGAAGATCCGCAAGCAGGTGCTGGGGATGGCCGAGGAGTTTCCGCTGTATGCCGAACGGCGGGCGCGGGCGCAGGCCGAAGTCAGGGCCTGACATTTCCTGAACTGTCATCCTGACCGAAGCGAAGGACGTATGCATCTGCTCGTGGCGCTGGAATGCGTGGCCCTTCGCCTGGTTCCGGATAGCAAACAATCCGGCGATTTCCCTGTGTTCTCTGTGCCCTCTGTGGTTAAATTCCATTCGTGAAAGTAGCCATCGACATCCGTCGCATGACGGAATTCGGGGTTGGCACGTACATCCGGAACGTGGTCCGCACGCTGGCGCACTTGGACCGCGACAACAAGTATTTCCTCATCGGATCGCCGGCGAAGGTAGCGGAATGTGGACCACTGCCGCCGAACTTCCACGCGGTTGCGCTGGCCGGCGGCGATGACACGCTGAAGGGGAATCTTGATTTCCGGGCGATCGTGCGGCGCCTGGAGTGCGACGTGGTTCACATTCCGCACCTGTTCTGGATTCCGCGCGGGCTGAGCTGTCCTTATGTTCTGACCGTGCACGACCTGTTGGAGCACATGTATGGATCGCGCAACGCTTCCAGTTTGCGGCGCAGCCTGCACTTTTATCTGACGCGGCGNNAGCGCTTTCTGCACGGCCATGCCACCGAAGCGGATCGTGAACTGATTGCCCAGCGCTATCTGGTGAACTATCCGTTCATTCTGTATGCGGGCGCGATTCGGCCCCACAAGAATGTGGTGCGCATCATCGAAGCGTTTTCGGCGCTCAAGAGCGAACTGCAGAAGGAGCAGCAGTTCCCGGATCTGAAGCTCATCATCATCGGAGACGATCTTTCGAGCCATCCGCGGCTGCGGCGCACGGTGGTGCGCAGCGGCGTGCAGAACGACGTGCGTTTCCTGGGATTCGTGCCCATCGAAGTGCTGCGCATTTTTTACGATGTAGCCAAGATTTTTGTGTTTCCATCGCTCTACGAAGGATTTGGATTGCCGCCACTGGAAGCGATGGCGCACGGAACTCCAGTGGTCACTTCGAACACTTCGAGCCTGCCGGAAGTGGCGGGAAACGCGGCTTTGCTGGTGAACCCGGAAAACGTGTTCGAGATCCGGCGAGCTTTGCAGCGCGTGCTGCTGGACTCGGCGCTCCGCGAGCGGATGAAGCAGCGCGGCTATGAGCAGGCGCAGCGATTCTCCTGGATCACTTCGGTGTCGAGAATCCTTGAGATTTACCGGGACGTGGCGGGCGACCGTGTTTCCCGCGGTGTCGCCGCGGACTGAGGGCGTTCTCACTCCCGTATAATGAAAATTCCCGCGATGAATTCTGGCGCTGCGCGCAATCTCGAACCGCCGGCAATTGAGACCACGATCCATCCCCCTCCAACAACGACCCATCCGAACCGGTTGCTCGCCGATTGGCGGATTTCCGTGCTCGTGTTGATCGGTTTGTGGGCGGTCATCTACATGGCCGGGCTCTCCCAGCCCGCTTTGCTGGACGATGCCGACACGGTGCATGCCGAGGCGGCGCGCGAAATGCTGCAGCGGCACGACTGGGTGACGATGTACACCAACGGCATCCGCTACCTGGAAAAGGCTCCGCTGCCGTATTGGAGTTTGGCGGCCAGCTACCGCATCTTTGGCGTCGGCAACTGGAGCACGCGCCTGCCCCTGATGCTCGGCGTGCTGGGACTGCTTTTCGCGACCTATCAGTTAGGCCGGTATGCCTTCGGTGAATCGGGCGGCCTGTATTCCGGGGTGGTGCTGGCCACATCGGTCGGCCTGTACATTTTCACACGCTTTCTGATTCCCGATGTACTCGTCGGGCTCTGGCTAACGATCGGGTACTCCTTCTTTTTACGGTCGCTTGAAGAAGAACAGCCCTCGCGTCTGACCTGCTGGGGATTTGCCGCGACGTGCGCCCTGAATGTGCTCACGAAAGGCCTGATCGGCCTGGTTTTTCCTGCGGGAGCGATCGGGCTTTATCTGCTGCTTACGGGGAATTTGCGGCACTTGCTGAAGCTGCGTCTGGTTTCGAGCACGCTGGTGTTTTTCGCGCTCGCCGCGCCTTGGCACATTCTGGCGGCATTGCGAAATCCGGCGCAGGGCGAGGTGCGCGGATTTCTGTGGTTCTACTTCATCAATGAACACGTGATGCGCTTCCTGAACAAGCGCGTGCCGCCAGGGTATGACACCGTGCCGCTCCTGATCTTCTGGGGCCTCCTGCTGGCGTGGCTCCTGCCCTGGAGCGTGTTCCTGCCGCAGGCACTTCTCGATGTTCCGCTGCGGTGGCGGAAACTTCAGAGCAAGCCAGAGACTAAGTCAGCGACTAGGCCAGCGACTAAACTAGACCGGCCTCAGCGCGCAAGTCTGCTCTTCTTCCTGTGGGCGCTCGTGATCGTCGGCTTCTTCAGTTTCTCGACGCGACAGGAGTACTACACGATTTCCGCGCTACCGGGAGTGGCGCTTCTGGTGGGCGGTTGGCTGGGTCGCGAGTCTGGACCGGCGGCGAGCGAATCGGATCGCCGGGCAGGAAGAATTTCCTCGGCCGTTCTGTTTGCTTTCGGAGTACTCGGGTTCGTGGCCGGGATCTACCTTTTGTCCGTTTCCCATCCGCCCGCTCCCGGAGCCGATCTGGCGGACCTGCTCAAGAAGAATCCTCAAGATTATGATTTCTCGCTGGGGCACGTGCTTGATCTGACGCCGCGGGCGCTGGGCGCATTTCGCGGGCCGCTCCTGGGGGCATCCCTCGGACTGTTTCTCGGCACCGGANNGTTGCTCGCATGTGTGCATTCCTCCTTCAGCACTTTCTCGCCGATTCTTTCTTCTTACAAACTCGCGGTGGCGATTCAAAAGCAGTTTCGGCCGGGCGATGTGATCGTGATCGATGGGCAGTACCATCAGGCTTCCACTCTGAATTTTTACACAGGGGTCCAGGTACACGTTCTGCACGCACCCAGCGGGAACCTGTGGTACGGCGCGAAATTCCCGGATGCGCCGCATATCTTCGAGACGCCAGAATCGCTGACGGCGTTGTGGAGGGGTCCGGCGGAGGTGTTCCTGTGGACGGACCAGGAGTATCCGAAAGAACTGAGTGGATTGACGTCCTTCTTATTGGCGCGCAGCGGGGGGAAATCCATCTACAGCAACCGGCCGCCTCATGACTAGCCTGATCACCGTTATCCTGCTGGCCCTGCTTGCGGGGACCGTAGTCTATTCTCTGCTCGCGGTGGTTGCTGCGTACCGGTATCTCGCGGTCACACGCCCGGCAGCCACAAGTTCCGAGCCCATCAGCATCCTGAAGCCGTTGGCCGGTGCGGACCTCGACCTCGAATCCAACCTACGCACATTCTTCGAGCAGGATTACCCTGCGTTTGAGTTGTTATTTGCAGTGCGCGAGCCCGGCGACCCCGCAGTCAGCGTGGTGGAGAAGCTGCGTCGCGAGTATGCCCACATCCCGGCGCAACTGCTGGTGACCGGCGAGCCGCCCTATCCCAATGCCAAAGCCTTCAGCCTGGATCGCATGTCGCAGGCAGCCGCGAACGATCTGGTGGTCATGAGCGACAGCGACACACGCGTAACTCCGACCTTGTTGCGTACCGTCTCGGCGGAATTTGTGGACAAGAACCTGGGGGTGTCGACTTGCCCGTATCGCGCCGTGCCCGGTCCAAGTCTGTGGTCACGCCTCGAGGCCACCGGCATGAACACGGACTTCATCGCCGGGATTCTGGTGGCTCGGATGCTCGAAGGCATGAAGTTTGCAGTCGGGCCCACCATCGTCGCGCGGCGCTCGGTGTTGCAATCCATCGGCGGCTTCGAGCGCCTGAAAGACTATCTGGCGGAAGATTTTGTGCTCGGCAAGTTTGCGGCGGAAGCCGGGCACGGGGTCATCCTGTCGTCTTATGTGATCGAGCATCACATCGGGGACTCAAATTTGGCCGAGAACATCGCGCACCGGCTGCGTTGGGCGCGCAGCACCCGCCGATCCCGGCCCGCGGGCTATGCGGGACAGCTTCTCACCATGCCGGTTCCTCTGGCACTAATCGCGTGCGCGGTCGCTCCCCGCCTTTGGCCGGTTTCGCTGCTGACGGTCGCGGTACGCGCGATAGCTGCTTATGTTGTTTCCGCGCGCGTGTTGCGAACCAGGATCAATTGGCTGCTCGTGCCGATAGAGGATCTACTGGGCTTCATTTTCTGGATCTCCGGATTCTTCGGCAAAACGGTGGTTTGGCGGGGCCGCAGATATCGTCTTCGCGCCGACGGGCGATTCGAATTGCTCTCACAGTAAAACCCTGGGGCAGATCATGGCCCCGGATCATGACCCCGGATCATGGCCCCTATGAGACTCAGCTCGGAGCGATTGTCCGGATCAGCTTCCCATCCTTCAGAACAAACGAATCTCCTCGCCAGTGGATGCGGTTGCCCCCAAAACTTGCGACCCAGACGAGTGGCGCAATCAGGTCTCGCAACGGCAGCAAGAAAATATTGCGGAGCAATTCGCTGCGGAAAATCTGGCGATCGTGGAGCACGACCCGCGCAGCGGCAAATCCAACGCCCAGCCGCGCGGCGAACGTCAGCGCAAACAGCAGCCACGCCCACCGCGCCCCGTGGGCCGCCAGCAGCGTCAGCAATGCCCATGGCAGTCCGAAGGTGAAAAGCAGTCCAGTGTATCCCCAGCGGCGGGCATCGCGAATGGTTCGCGACCAGCGCAGTTGATGGCGAAGAAACTGCCGCAGCGTGTAGGCAGGCAGAAATGTATCGACGATCGCGGTGCTGAGTTCAACTCGCTTTCCGGATGCGGCGATGCGCCGGCCGAGTTCATAGTCGTCGGCCAGATAGTCGAGCAGCGCTTCGAATCCGCCGATAGATTCGAGGTCACCGCGGCGAAAGGCCAGCGTTGAGCCCAATCCGAAGTGCAATCCTTTCTCGAGGAACCGCGCGCTCAGAACGCCAGGCACAAAGTCGGTGCTGATGCCCAACGCTTCGAGGCGCGAGCCGAGGGTCGGGCTGGCGACAGCGCGGTAGAGGCAGGTCACCAGTCCCACAGAAGCGTCGGCGAAAGGAGTGACGACCTTCCGCAAATAATCCGAAGGGACGCGGATGTCGCTATCGTTCACCAGGAGGAGTTCGTGGCGTGCCGCGGGCAACATCTGCACCAGATTGCTGACTTTGATATTTGCTCCCAGAACACGATCGCACACGATCAGGTCGATCGCACAGTTGGGATATTTTGCCTGGAGCTTACGCACAACCTCGATGGCGGGATCGCCGGGATCGCTGACCCCGAAGATCAATTGAAATTGGGGATACTCCTGTTCGCAATGAGTGCAAAAGCTCTCCCAGATTTCGGGGTCGACGCCTTTCAAGGGCTTGAGGATAGAAACGGGGGGGAGCTGGCTTTCTGGCAGCGGAGCCGGCTTGTCTTTCTTGCGCTTGTCTTTCTTGCGCCTATCGCTGAGGAAACTGGCCAGCGCGAGCGCGGACAGGAAATAGAAAAATAGACAGCCGGCTGTTCCAATCACGGCCACAGCCTCGAGCACTGCTCTTGCTGTTAATGGCGGTGGCGGCATGAGTAGCATGTTACTCGTAGCGCAGAGACTCGATGGGATCGAGATTGGCCGCTTTCCATGCGGGATAAATCCCGAACACCAGCCCCTCGGCCGCAGCGGCGAAAAAGCCGAAGCCGGCCCAGAACAACGACATGGTAGCGGGCAGGGAATCCCACACCAGGCGGATCGCGTACGTGATGATCGCGCCCAGGAGCACGCCCAGGATCCCTCCGATCGCCGTGAGGGTGATCGCCTCGAGCGTGAATTGCAGCAGCACATCGCGTTTGCGGGCGCCAATGGCTTTGCGAATGCCGATTTCCCGTGTGCGCTCGGTTACGGAGACCAGCATGATGTTCATCACGCCTACGCCGCCCACGATCAAGGCCACGCTCGACACGGCAAACATGAAGATAAACACTGCTCCAGTGATCTGGCTCCAGACATCCGATAGCGAATCCTGGGTGAAGACGGCGAAATTATCCGGCTTGTCCGGGGGCACCCGCCGCCGCCGCCGCAACAGTTCGCGCATTTCGTCCACCGCCTTGGGCATGTCCAGGTGCGAGGTCGCTTTGACGCTGATGAAATGCTGCTTGAGTTCTGGGTGCATTTTATGCATCGTGGCCAGCGGGAAATAGACCTTGTTGTCGTCGGGATTCTTGCCGCCGCCGAACGCGCTCTTGACCTTCTCGGCTTCTCCGATCACCTCGAATAACTGTCCTTCGATATTGATTTCCTTGCCCACCGGATCGGTGTTGCCAAACAATTCCTCCGCGGTGTCGGCTCCGATGACGATCACCGATGCGCGCCGGTCATCGTCAATTTCGCTGAACCAGCGTCCGGATTTCAGTTGCAGGTCGAAGACGTCCTTGGCGGACGCGCTGTCGCCTTCCAGAATCGTCTGCTTGCTCTTGCGGTCGCCATACTTAACCACGTACGTGCCGCTGCCAAACTGCGGCTCGACATAGCGGACACCGGCCGTCACGGCCTTGACGTGCGGCAAGTCCTTCATGGCTTCCGCGTCTTCGAATGTCAGTTCCTTGCGAGTGCGCAATTCTTCGGTGGGCCGCCCGAACGTGATCGGCATGTGAAAAGCAAAAATGATGTTCGATCCCATGCTGCTGATCATGCCGTTGACGTTGTCATTGAGCCCGCGCACGATCGACGAAATTCCGATGACGACCGCTACCCCGATCACGATGCCAAGCACGGTCAGCGACGAGCGCAGTTTGTTGCTGCGGATGGTGGCCAGCGCCATCGTGATGATTTCACCGAATTCGCTCTTGCTCATCATGGGTAACGGAATCGGCTCTTATGTTTCAAAGCGCAGTGCCGCGATGGGATCGAGCATCGCTGCCCGCCGCGCCGGGTACACGCCGAAGAAAATACCCACGCTCGCGGAGACGATCAGTCCCGCCACGACGGCCCAGAGCTTGATTACGGAGGGCATTCCGACGGCAAACGTGACCCCCTTCGCCACCGCGATCCCCAGCAGCACGCCGATCACGCCGCCCAAGAGTGACAGAATCACAGCCTCGATCAGGAATTGCAGCAGCACATCGGAGCGCCTTGCGCCCATGGCTTTGCGAATCCCCACTTCCCGCGTGCGTTCGGTCACCGAGACCAGCATGATGTTCATGATTACGATCCCACCCACCACCATGGAAATCGCGGCGATACCGATCATGGCGACAAAAAAAGTGCCGGTGAGGTTGGCCCAGATGCTCAGCAGGCTGCTGTTGTTTTCCATGTCAAACGAGTCCGCGCCGCCGGCGGGATCGTGCCGGCGCGCGCGCACGATTACGCGCGCCTCGTCCATAGCGGAGTCCAGGGTGGCGCCGGTGCCGACCGCCTTGGCGGAGATACGCATGTTGGTGTTGTGACTGCCGTACTGTTTCATCCACGACGTCATGGGGATGAGTGCATAGTTGTCCAGACTCTGTCCCACAACCGAGCCCTTCTTCTTCCCGACCCCGATGATGCGATAGGTCCAGCCATCCACCCGGATTTCTTTCCCGATGGGATCGACACCTGGCATGACGGTATCTTCGATGTCGGTGCCGACCACGACGACGGGCGCGTTGTTTTCCAGGTCCGACTCTCCGATCATGCGGCCAGAGTCGATGTCGATGTCCTGCGTGACCGCAACCGACGGGGTCATCCCCTGCACCATGGTGTCGCTGAGCGACTGCTCGCCATATTTCACATGGCCGCTGTTGTTGCGCGCGTAAGCCCCCACGTACGCGCAGAGCTTGCAGCCCTCCCGCACCGCCCGGTAGTCGTCCATGGTCAGGTCTTTGCGTTTCTGGCCTTCCAGGTAGTGGTCGATGTTCGTGACCGCCGGCGTCACCTTGAACATGATGAATACGTCCGCGCCCAGATTGAAGATCCGCTCGGCGACGTAGGTATTGATGCCGTTGACGAACGTGACCACGGCAATCACAGCGGCCACTCCGATCACCACGCCGAGCAAGGTAAGCGCGGAGCGCAGTTTGTTCGCCCACAACGACAGAAATGCTATCTTGATCGCCTCGGAAATGTGCATAGGCCAGGTTGCGGGGGTCAGGTCCCAGGGGTTAGGTCTCAGCTCTCAGGCTCTGGAGGTCTCGCCCCGGGGCACTGTGTTGGCTATCAGTTTAACAGCCCGGCGCTGCTCTCTGAGACCTGAGACCTGGCGCCTGAGACCTCGGTTGCAACCTCATGCCCTGTGGGAAGCAAGGCGCATTGAGAGTTTCACGGACACAAACGCCAGCAGCAGCGCCAGCACGGTCCAGCTAGCCGCAATCTCCAGGTTCCGCTGCAATCCCAATCCAAAGACGGGCGTTAGCACAGACGGCGAGGACATGGAAAAGTGTGCGCTCGTTGACGCTCTAATCAACTGCGCGATGGCCACAACTGCCGTAACGAAAACCAGTGCCAGCACGAATCCTCCAACCACCAGGCCGGGCAGAGCGCGCTTCCAGGGGAACGGAATCGGCGGCGGAGCCGCAGCCTCGCGTCGAACCGCATCCATCACGGAGACCGCAAAGCCCGACGACGGGAGGATTTCATCCTCTCGGGAAAGAATGCGATTAATCTCGCCCTCGTCGTGTCCAGTCAAGCGTCTCATTAAGCCTCCTTCAGGCGCGGCACAGCCAACAGTTGCGGAAGTTTATTGCGCAAAATTTCCCGCCCGCGAAACAATCTCGCCTTGACCGTGCCCTCGGGCAGTCCAAGACTCCGCGCCGCGGTGGTGACGTCCATTTCGTGAAAGTAAAAAAGAATCAAGGCCTCGCGATACTTCGCCGGCAAAGCAGCGACCGCGCGCCGCACCGCTAGATCGCGATCGCGATCTTCGAGGCCTCCATCGGAAGCGCGCGCGTCTCGAGGTTCGGGAACGTCTTCGAGCGACACCGTGAGCGATAACACGCGCGCCGGGATGCGGCGCAGTTCCGAACGATAGAGGTTGGTCGCCAGCGCGAACAGCCAGGTGGAGAAAACTGCATCCCTTCGCCACTGGGCGAGGGCGCGGTAGGAACGGAGAAAGGCCTCCTGCGCCATCTCCTCGGCTCGGCTGCGATCGCGGCAGAAGCGGTAGGCCAGGTTGATCAGTGGCCCCTGCCAGCGCCGGACAATCCCTTCAAAGGCGGAAATGTCGCCCGCCAGGACTCTTTCCACATCGGCCTGATCGTCGCTCGCACTCACGCTCGACTCTGCCTCAAATGGTATGACACGGCGCCGTCACCCACGGTTGCATTATTTCAAGAATGGCCCCGGGACAAGAAAATGCAACCGAAACTGCGGAAGGCCGGTCCTACCTGACGTAAGCAAGAAAACATCAAGGAGATGACAATGGCATTCCAGACAGGCGACAACATGGTCGGGGTCGTAGCCGTGGCGATACCCGTCGTGGGAAGTATTGCCCTGTTCTCATTCTTGGCCGTGGCGACATGGTCCGATGCACGCCGCAAAGAGAGAGAGACATTCTACAAGAGTGAAACGCTGAAAAAAATCGCGGAGAGCTCAGGCGAGGGAGCCAAGGCCGCGATAGAACTGATGCGCGAGCAGGAGAAGAGCGTTGCAAAACGCCGCCTCGAAGGCATGAAGCTGGGCGGCTTGATCACGGCCGTCGTCGGCATCGGTGTCATGGCGCTTCTGCATGGGCTGGTGCGCGACGAGCCGGTCTATCTCGCTGGATTGATTCCGTTTCTGGTCGGCGTTGTCTTGATGTTGTATGGATTCTTCCTCGCACCCAAACCGCAAGAGTGAGAAAACGCAATCCGGCCGGCACTCTCCGCCTGCGCCTTCTGCCTGCATTATAATTAATCTGTTGGCAGCCGGACCGGACGGTCGCTCGTCGCAAGGCGGGAGGAAAGTCCGAACTCCGCAGAGCAGTGTGCCGGATAACGTCCGGGAGGGCACCCGCGCTTTTATAGGCGGGACCGTTCGACGGAAAGTGCCACAGAAAA
>PLHP01000083.1 GCA_003138955.1 Acidobacteriaceae bacterium
ATTTTCTGCGAAGCCTTCAGCAGAGCGTCTTCCGCCATTTCATATTTTCCCAGGCGGAAGTAAGCCCAGCCCAGGGAATCGAGATAGGCGCCGTTGGCGGGATCGAGATCCACCGCGCGCTTGATGTACCCGAGCGCTTCTTCCAGCTTCATGTTCTGGTCGGCCAGCATGTAGCCCAGATAATTCAGCGCCGAAGCATGCTCCGGATCGCTGGCCAGCACCTTCTTGAACTGTTCTTCCGCTTCGGTGTAGTGCTTCTCACGCTCAAAAGTCGAGCCGCGGAGAAACCACACATACTCTTTGTCTTCCGGCTTGCTCGATAGCGCCTCGGCCTTGTCGAGCGACTGCTCGGCTTCGCTGAACCGGTGCAGCCGTGTGCACATCTGCGCCAGGGTGATATAGACCTGCCGGTCGTCGGAGTTGCCGCCGCCCTTCAACATGGCCCGGACGTCCTTGAGCGCCTGCTCGGCCGCGCCCATATCGGCCTGTTGCGCCGCCAGCACCATCTTCAGATCGCGGCTCGTGGGCAGCTTCTGCACCGCCTCTTTGGCAGCGTCGGTAGCCTTCTGCCATTCCTTGGCTTCGCGCCAGGTATCGATGACCTGCTGATAACCGCGCTCGATGTTTTCATCGCCCCCCAGGGCGACGATCTGGCGGAAAATCTCGTTAGCGGCCTGATTGTTTCCCTGGTCGCGGTAGATCGTGCCCAGCCTCTCCAGAAACACCGCCCGATTGCTCTTCTCGCCGTTTGAGTACTTGCCCTCGGGCTTCTCCGATTTCTTCAGCAGGTCGCGCATGATCGGAATGGCTTCGTCGTAACGGCCCTGCGCCTGGTAGATGGCGGCAATGTTGTAGGGAACTTCGACCGAGTCCTGCACCATGGACTCGGCTTTTTTCAGATTGTCGAGCGCGAGGTCGAACTTGCCCTGCTTGCGGTAGATTTCCGCGATGCGCACGTAGGTTTGCGCATCTTCCGGATTCGCGTCCGCGATCACTTTGTACTGTTCGAGAGCGGCATCGGCCTGGCCGTCGTTCAGCAGGTTCTCCGCCAGGCCGCGAATCGCGTCCAGATTGTCGCGGTCCAGTTCAATCGCGTGTCGATACGACTCGATGGCGCCCTTGTATTGCTTTTGCTGCTCGTAGGTGTAGCCCAGCGCTGAATAGAGCTTGGCCGAGCGCTCCCCGTTTGGCACCGAACTGAGCACCTGGGCCGCGCGAGCCGTGTCCCCCAGTTCGTTATACAAGTAGGCCAGGGTAGTGACCGCCTCTTCGGAATCCGGCTGCAGCTTCACTGCGGTCTTGAATTCGCTCTCCGCTTTTTGCAGATCGTTGTTCAAGCGATACAGGCGCCCGAGAAGCAGGTGGTCATCCATGCTGTCGGGTTGCAGGCGGACGATCTGCTCATACTGCTCGATCGCCAGCTTCAGAATGCTCTCCGAACCGCTGCCCGCCTGCATGTCGCCGAGCGAGCGCAGATAGATCCTCCCCAGCAGCCGGCGGGCCTCCAGATTGTTGGGATTGCGCTTGATGATGTCCTGCGCCTCGACCACGGCGTCGCGAATGCGCCCGGTCTTGGCATAAAGCTCGGCGAGACCCGAGGTCAGGTACGCGGAGGTCGGGTCCGCATCAATGGCGGCGCGGTATTCCTCAATCGCCTTATTCGCCAATTCGCTGCGGCCGTACGTGGCCACTTGTTCCTCGTACATGTGCGCGAGGGCGAAGTGATAGTAGGCGGCGGCGCGGTCGGGCGTCTTACCCTTGGTGGCGGACGGCGCGCTGGCGGCAGCCGGGGAATCCGGGGCGCGAGCGGGCTGATCCTGAGCCGGTAAGCCCTGGGCCAGCAAAAAAGTCCCCGTAACAACAACACTGAAAATCCAAAACTGTTTTTTCATGAACAATCCTGCAGCCCCTGAATACAACCCACACTCTTTTGGATGCTGATCCGCAGCAGTCCGGATTTTCTTATTCTACCCTCGCCGAGCCTTTCTGCGGGGAGAAAGCGCAGGCGAGGCCAAAAGCCAGAGGTACAGCGTCTTTGGAAGTTGTAAGGTTTTGTCGTGTGGGTGTGGGGACGGGGGCTCTGCCCCATCCAAGCGGGGCGATGCCCCGCCTCCAAACGTGCATATGGCTAATGCCTGAAATGCCGCACCCCCGTGAAGACCATAGCCAACCCAAGCCGGTCCGCGGCGTCGATGGCCTCCTGGTCGCGTACCGAGCCTCCCGGTTGGATAATGGCGGTCGCCCCCGCTTTGGCGATTTCCTCGACGCCATCCGGAAACGGAAAAAAGGCATCGGAGGCGGCCACCGTACCCTTCAGCGGCAACTGTGCCCGCATCGCGCCCAGTTTGCAGGAATCGACGCGGCTCATTTGTCCGGCGCCGACGCCCACCGTTTGCCCATCGCGGGCGTAGAGAATGGCGTTCGACTTCACGTGCTTGCACACTTTCCACGCGAACAGCAGCGCCCGTTTTTCTTCCGGCGTAGGCGCGCGCTTGCTAACGACTTTCAGATCGCCTTCGGCCAGCGTGTGAAGATCCGCATCCTGGACAAGTATGCCTCCAGAAATGTTTTTCAAAACCCAGTTTTGCTGTCCGGCTGGAACCTCGACCAGCCGCAGATTCTTCTTCGAAGCAAAGGCCGCCTTAGCGCCGTCATCAAATGCGGGAGCGGCGATGACTTCCAGAAAGAGCTTGGCCATTTCGCGAGCCGCCGCCGCATCCACCACGCGGTTCACTCCAATCACTCCGCCAAACGCCGAAACCGGATCGCATTCCAGCGCCCGCACGTAAGCCTCGGCGAGCGTCTTGCCGGTAGCGGTTCCGCAAGGATTCGTATGTTTGATAATGGCGCAAACCGGCTCCTCAAACTCCTGTGCCAGATCCCAGGCGGCTTGCAGGTCGACAATGTTGTTGTAGGAAAGCTCTTTGCCCTGCGACTGACGCGCATTCGCCACCCCCGCGCCCGACCCGTCCGCGTACATCGCGGCTTTCTGGTGAGGATTCTCTCCATAGCGCAGGTCCATCACCTTCCGAAAAGACAGCCGCAGATTTTGCGGAAAAAGATGTCCCGGAATACCTGACGCTGGCCTTAACTCGAAGTCGTTGCCCACCTGCTCCAGCGTCGAAGCGATGGCAGAATCATAGGCCGCAGTCGTCGCAAACGCCTTCTGCGCCAGCCGCCACTTCGTTTCCATGGAGAGCGACAGCGCCCCGCCCGACCGCGCCATCTCCTCGGCAATCGCGCCGTAATCGGCGGGCGAGGTAACGACCGCGACATCCTGAAAATTCTTAGCTGCCGAACGGATCATCGAAGGGCCGCCGATATCGATGTTCTCAATCAGCTCCTCGAAGCGCACACCTGGCTTGGCGGCGGTCTTTTCAAAGGCGTACAGGTTGACCACCACCATGTCGATGGCCGGGATACCATGCTCGGCAACCGCCGCGCGATGGGAGCTGTTTTCACGCCGATGCAGGATGCCGCCGTGAACCTTCGGATGCAGAGTCTTGACGCGCCCGTCCAGCATTTCCGGGAACCCGGTAAGCTCGGAAATATCTTTAACGGCAACGCCGGATTCGCGCAGCAGCCTAGCCGTGCCGCCGGTAGAAACCAGCTCGACGCCGAACTCAGCAAGTTTGCGGGCAAAATCAACCAATCCGGATTTGTCAGTAACGCTAAGAATGGCGCGCTGGATCTTAGACATGAGGCCCTCTGCTGCGGATGAGAATTAGGGAAGAGAGATTCTAGCAGGCGCGGGCAGTTGCCAATGTTCAGCCCTAACAGCCCGTAATGAAAGTTGGGGAGCGTCGCAGGGGCCACGCTTGCACTATACACATAACTATGAGATTATTACACATCGGAGATCTGAAAGAATGCGGACGAACATCGATATCGACGACGGCTTGATGCGCCAAGCCATACGGCACAGCGGCGTCCGCACCAAGAAGGCGGCGGTGGAAGCCGGTCTGCGCTTGCTGGTCGAAACGTACGCTCAACAATCAATCCGGCGGCTCAAAGGCAAGGTCCAGTGGGAAGGCGATCTCAACGCGTCCCGCCGGGGACGAACTGCCGGGTAACCGCACCGAGTAATCGCATATGGTCATCGTCGATACGACCGTGTGGATCGACTACTTGAGAGGCGCCTCCAACCATGAAACGGCGTGGCTCGACCGGGAGATGAAACGGCGCCGCCTGGGATTGACCGACCTGATCTTGTGCGAAGTGTTGCAGGGGGTGCGCGATCCGGGCACGTTCCGCCAAGTTCACGACGAGCTATTGCGCTTCCACGTGTTCCCAACTGGAGGCGTCGAACTGGCAACCGAAGCCGCCCGGAACTACCGCGTGCTGCGAGCGGAGGGTTACACAGTCCGCAAAACAATCGATTGTTGGATTGCCACGTTCTGCCTGATATCCGGACACGAACTTCTGCATCGCGACCACGATTTCGACCCGTTCGAGGAGCGATTAGGGTTGAAGGTAGTACATGCCGAAGGCTGAACTTAGCTGCCGGCGGCCACAACAACTCTGGATTCGTTAGAGTTGCCGACGGCGGTCACTTGCGCCCGGCGAGCGTGACCACCACCGTGACCAGAATGCGTCGTAATCGTCTCGCGATGCACTCCCGCGTTCTGGGAACTGGCAACTGGGTACTAGCTCTTAGCCTTCGCCTTAAGCTTGACCTGTCCACCCTGCATCTCGACCGAGTACACCACCGCATCGCAATGGTTCTGCTTGCGAATCTCGCTGGTCTTTTTCTGGACGAACGCCGCGAAAGAATCGAGGTTGCCGGAAACTTTCTGTCCCGACTTCAGCTTGGCTTCAGTCAGTGCCTTATAGAGAGATTCGACCTGATCGCGTTCCGCCGCCGCGCCCGAGCACTGTACCGAGAAAGGTTGATCGCCTGCCTGACCATCCCCCGCGGTTGGGGCCTTGCGGACAACACCGTATGCGGGATGATGCTTGGTTTCGCGCTCTTCATTCACGCGCACGCCCTGCACGGATAGCAGCGCATCCTGGGGCCGGCGGTAGCCCTCTTCGCGAATCCGCATCTTTTTGCGCCACAGGTCGCTGTAGATCGCGTAGCGCTGCGTCATCTCGTTGTATCTATAGCGCTGCGAAAAATTCAGCCGCGCACTGTCGCTGAACTTGCGAATTAACGAAAGCACCTTCCATTCGACGTCGGTAGGAGGCCGTTTGGCGGGATTGCTGAAGAAAATCTCGTACTCGATCTTCAGCCGGCGAAGTTGCTGATCGAGCAGATTCAGTTCTTCGTCAGTGGTCACAAAGATCCCCCAACCAATAGCTTAGCGGTCGAAGCGTCGCATGGCGAGGTTCCGGCGGGACACGAAAGAGATGGTACGAAAGTACCGTAAGGGCAGCTGGCAGCTCTCAGCCGTCAGCGATTAGTTCTCGGAATCGACCGGCAGACCGGGTCTGGGTGCGTCCTCCGCCGCTCGTGCTGAAAACTGATGGCTGATGGCTGAAAGCTATTTTGACGTGTTCGAGGCCATCTTCTTCACCATCGCCAGCACCAGCTTCCGGTCGCTGTCGTTCAGATTCGCCGAATA
>PLHP01000221.1 GCA_003138955.1 Acidobacteriaceae bacterium
TTGCTGGTGGCGAAGCCAAAAAAACGTGCGCTTCCTGTCCTGATCCTTCCCCGCCGAAACCTGTCTCAGGATCTTGTCGACCTGCTCCAGTTGAAGACGCTGGCTCACCGCGTCAAAGCCATTGCCGCCGGCCATTCTTGGCTCCATTTGGATTGGTTCCATGATCGCTTCCGTTTGGCCTGCGCCCCGCTTTGCGGCCAGCGCAGACTTGAAATGATCGTGGACGACATTAGCCGCAACCACCTTCAAGAATCCATAAATCGAATCTTCTTGCCGCGGCTGGAACTGCCGCAGCAAACGGCTATCGTTCTCACAGAGCTTCAGGTAGGTATCCTGGATCAGGTCGTCCAATTGCGGACGTGGCGGTTCGCCCCAATGGCGGGCGGTCCTCAGCACGGCGGCGGCGATCACCACATGAAATCGCCGGATGAATTCGGCCCATGCCCTTTCGTCTTTCGAGCCCGCGCACGTTCTGACCAATTCCGTCGACGAGAACTTAGCGTAGCGCCCCAAATGTCCACTCCAGGTTCGGGTGGATTTTACAACAGTCTCGCCATCAGCATCGTTAAAAGATTCGCTGGCCTTGCCGATTCGCTGGCAGCCCGTGGTGCAAGTAAGATTTGTATCAGGGCACGCCTTCACAGGACGCGGAAAAAGTCCGGTTTCGTATCAGGGTATCGCTTTAGCGATACCGTAAGTCCTTCGAAATCAGACGCCCCTTTAGGGGCTGGGCATCGGGAATCGACTTTTTCCGCAACCTGTTAAGCCGGCGTAACCCGCAAACTCATATCCACCGCTGTCGATGAAGTTGTCAGCGCCCCGACCGAGATGAAATCCACGCCCGTCTCCGCGTACGACCGCACGTTCTCCAGCGTGATACCCCCGGCGCACTCGAGCGGTATGCGCCGCGAATGGCGCAAACAAATCTCGACCGCCTGGCGCACATCCGCAACGCTCACATGGTCGAGCAGGATCGCCTCCGCCCCGTGCTCCAGCGCCAGTTGCAGTTCTTCGAGCGACCGCACTTCAATCTCGATCGGTTGCCGCCCGCGCCGGTTGCGGATCGCGTGTTCCAGCGCCGGAACCGCGCCCCCGGCCAGCGCAATGTGATTGCTTTTGATTAACACGCCGTCGGAGAGATCGAGCCGGTGATTCTGTCCGCCACCGCAGCGCACCGCGTACTTGTCAACCACGCGCAATCCCGGCGCCGTCTTGCGGGTATCGAGAATCTGAACCCGGGTACCCTCCACCGCATCGACAAACTTGCGCGTCGTGGTCGCGATTCCGGCCATCCGTTGCAGAAAATTCAGGATCACCCGCTCACACGACAGAATCACTCGCGCGTTATGCCGGATCACCGCGATCTGCTGTCCCGGGTTCACGCGGATCCCATCAAAAATCGAAGGATGGCTAGTCACCTCGTAATGCGAAGTGACCGCCCCGTCCAGCGCCGCATAGACGTCAAGAATCCGCGGCACACATCCAAGCCCGGCGAGAATGCACTCCTGCTTCGCGATAATAGTCGCCGAAGCGCGCTGGTTGGGATCGATGCAGGCATAGCTGGTAGCGTCGCGCGTCGCCCGATCCTCGTTGAGCGCGTTCTCGATAATCGCGGTGATGCGTCGTGAATTCCAGTCCATCGGTAGCGCCGGCGTCCCGCCGGCAATCCAAACTATCTCGCCGTCCCTACGCAAGCTCCTTCAACTTCCCCAGCGTCTTCTCCCGCAGCACCCTCAATTCTTCCGCTCGCGTCTTAAGCCCCTCCACCACCTTCGCCGGAGCCTTCGCCAGGAACTGCTCGTTGGAAAGCTGCCGCTGCCCGTTGATCTGCTCTTTCTCGATCTTCTCCAGTTCTTTCGTCAGACGCTCGCGCTCGGCTGCAACGTCAATCTTTTTTTCGTATATCGCATGCACATCGAAGCGCGACGTGCTGCGCGCGCCCGGCAAATTCGCCAGCGAGCTTTCCACAAACGTGATCTTCTCCACATTCGCCGGACGATCGAGCAGAACCGCGCCCAGATTCTTTTCCAGCATCGCGCGAATCTCCGCTTCGTGGGCAAACACCTCAATCGGCACTTTGACCTTAGGCTCCACTTTCAATTCCGCACGCAGATTGCGCACACTGACAATCAGGTCTTGCAGTATGGCCATCTCCGTCTCCGCGCCCAGATCAATCTGCTTCTCATCAGCCGCCGGATAAGCCGCCAGCGCAATAGACTTCAGCGGAGGCTTGCCGTCGTAGATCGCATGCCAGATTTCTTCGGTGATAAACGGCATCACCGGATGAAGCAGTCGCAGCGAAGCCTCGAACAGATTCATCAGGTTCGCGCACGCCGCCCGCGCCGTCTCGGCGTCGGCACCCTCTGCCATCCGAGGCTTGATCAGCTCAATGTACCAATCGCAAAACTCGCCCCAAAAAAAATCGTAGATCCGGTTCGCCGCTTCATGAAACCGGTAAGTCTCGATCGCGTCATTCACGTCCCGAGTAGCCCGATTGAAGCGAGAAAGAATCCACCGATCCTCAAGCAAGGCAACCGCGAACCCGGCAACGCCCGCGCCGCGGGTGGAGAGACGGGCGTCCGGCGAGCCTGCCCTGAGCGAAGCCGAAGGGTTCCCTGGCCGCAGGCCGGCGTCAATCCGATCCACATTCATGAACAGGAACCGCGCCGCATTCCATATCTTGTTGGCAAAATTCCGATAGCCCGCCGTGCGGCTCTCGCTGAACGCAATATCCGTCCCCGGAGCCGCCAT
>PLHP01000104.1:0-6807 GCA_003138955.1 Acidobacteriaceae bacterium
CATCTTGTATTGGATAAGACTGCAACTGGACCCCACGAACGATCGGGCGTACACTGGGCTGGCCATCGCCGAAGAGCATTTGAACCGGCTGGACGAAGCGGAAAAGACCTTCCAGCAAGTCATCCAACTCCGGCCGCAACATGCCGGGGGCTACCTAAATCTGGGTGCTTTCTATTTGCAGCAGCAACAAGCGGAAAAGGCGATCGATATGTTTTCCCGCGCAATCGCCGTCGCGCCCGACAGCTACCGGGGTTACAGCAACCTCGGGGCGGCGTATCTTTACGAGGCCAAATACGCCGAGGCCATCCAACCGCTGCGGCAATCGATCGCGATTCGCCCGACTTCTGACGCGTACAACAATCTGGGCACCGCATATCTCCGCTTGCGGCGCTTCCCGGATGCGATCGGTGCTTATCAGGCGGCGGTGAGGCTGAACGAGAGTCAATACGTGGTGTGGGGCAGTTTGGCAGACGCTTACCACTACAGCGGCGATCAGGCGGCGGCAAAATCGGCCTATGAGAAGGCGATCGGTCTTGCCAACAAGCAACTCGAAGTGAACCCGAAAGATGCCGAAGTGAACGGAGACGTCGCCGATTTCTACGCCATGCTCGGGGACCGGAAACACGCCTTGGCATTCCTGGACCAATCGCTGCGTTGGGGCCAAGGCGACAAAGATCTCCTATTCAATGCGGCGACGGTTTACCAGGACTTAGGGGATAGCGACATGGCGCTGGAGTGGCTGAAAAAGTCGCTCGACGCAGGAGTTTCCGTGCCAACTGTGCTCGAGACGCCCCTCTTTGACTCACTCAAGGACGATCCACGCTTCCTAGCTTTAGTACAGGGCCGAACCCATTGATCCAAATTACGGGTGATCCAGGTTACGGGCTTCATCTAACTTCAGATTCAGAGGAGACTCAACATGGCAGCGAATCCATCACCCAGGCCAAGAACAGAAACGGCCACCTTTACAGTCGACGCAGCGACGGTCACCGGCGACATCGGTACGGCGGTTGCGGGCAATACCATCGACTGGGACAACGAAAGCGGCAGCGAAGTCACCATTGTGGTAGAAGCTGTAAACGCGAAGTACCCCTTTGCTGTAAATACTTTTAAAATTCCTGCGGGGCTCTCACATACGAGCACTGTGGAACCGGGTACTCCGGCCACCCCTTACCCGTTCGGCCGGAACGGGACCGCGGGAATCGGACATATCGTGGTCGGGACAAGCATGCCAAAGCCGACGCGTGCGAAATAGCAGACAACCAGACCAACGGCAGGATTGCCGCCAACATGGCGGCGATCCTGCCCTGCCTGGGCAGGGCCGAACCCATTGATCCAAATTACGGGTGATCCAGGTTACGGGCTTCATCCAACTTCAGATCAGAGGAGACTCAACATGGCAGCGAATCCGTTACCCAGGCCAGGAAAAGCAATGGCCACCTTTAGAGTGAACGCAGCGACGGTCACCAGCATCGGTCCGGTAAAACCGGGCGATACCATTGAGTGGCAGAACCCCACCACCAGCATCGTCAGCATTGAGGTATCAGCTGTAAACGGGCATTACCCATTCACGGTAAATAGTTTTACCATTCCTCCGGGGGGGACATATACGAGCATTGTGGCGAATGTCCCGCCCGGCGATTACCCGTTCGCCCGGAACGGGAAGGCAGGAGGAAAGATCATCGTCGGGAGCTGAAAATAACAGACAACGAGCCCAAGGGCAGGATTGCAGCCAACACGGCGGCGATCCTGCCCTACCTGTGGGCAGGGCCGAACCCATTGGTCCAAGGTCACGGGCTTCAAATATCTTCAGATCAGAGGAGACTCAACATGGCAGCGAATCCGTTACCCAGGCCAGAAACAGAAGTGTCCACCTTTAGCGTCAACGCAGCGACGGTCACCAGCATCGGTCCGGCGGGGTCAAGCGATACCATTGACTGGAACGCCCCCAGCGGCGGCGGCAACATCGCCATTGCGGTATCAGCTGTAAACGGGGTGTTCCCCCTCAATGTAAATTCTTTTACCATTACCGCGGGGCTGACACATACCAGCACTGTGGAACCGAATGTCCCGGCCGCCGATTACCCGTTCTCCCGGAACGGGGCCGCAGGAGTCGGAAAGATCATCGTCGGACAAGGGTGAAAATAACAGAGAGCGGGCCCAACGGCAGGATTGCCGCCAACGCGGCGGCGATCCTGCCCCGCCTGTGAGGCGCTTTCAGATTGCCGTGAATGTCGCTGAGGAGAAAAGGAGAAGGATGCGCGCGGCAAGTCCGTTTTTTAATTATTTCCGTACTAATTTCCGTACTTGGATTCCACCCGGCCGCGAGGAGTGGCCAAGAGCCGCTGCCGGAGAGCGGGAAGTGGCCTGGCGCCCATAAACTGCCCAGGGTATTTTCCAAATTGGGATGTGCCGTCGCTCCGAGTTTCACTTTGAATGAAAGTCTTTGCACAACTCTGCTAAGATGAGCTGTCTTGATGGCTAAGATCCTTCATCCGAGCCGGTTCCGTCGTGCGGTTTTGGATGACCAAATGCTCTATAAAGTTGGGTCTCCCTCTGCCCATTGGCCCAGTGGGGGGTAGGAGTGCTGTTTTGAACGACGCAGCGATTGGAAAAAGCGTGCGACGAAGGCGGAGTTGGTATCGGCGTCGCCTGCGCATGCGTCGCACCCTGGTCGCTGTGGTGGTAGGGACGCTGCTCGCTGGCGCGTGCTGGCAGAATGCGGCGCGCTATTTCTCGCTACCCTACTGGCATGCTTCCCAGGCTTTGCCCGCCTCCTTTTGGATGCGGGGGAACGTCCACAACGTTCTCGCTTTGATGGCGGCGCGCTCCGCCAAGGCCGCCAAGCCTCTGGCGCGGATCCCGAGTGTCTACCCTTACTCGGTGGTGCCCGGAGGCGTGAAGGGCCCCGACGATCTCCGCTATGCGGCGTTGCGCGACTATGTAGTTCGCCGGCATTACGCCCACTTCGATTTCAGCCACGCCCGTCTGCTGCGCGCCACTGAAGCCCGCGAAGTTTATCTTTCCTATCGCATTCGTGACACAGTTTTCTGGACGCGCAGAAGAGTTCGCCTGCACCTTGGTGAACTGCTTCTGACCGACGGCAAAATCACGGCGCGGGCGCGTTGCGGCAACCAGATTTCCGATACGGCCAAGCCCGAAGTTTCCGACGAAGAGCCTGCCGAAGATGTTACGGACCAGCCCGTAGCGGCGATCGAATCCGCACCGTCGTTTCCCATTCGGCCCATGCTCGCCGCGTCCGACTTGCCCGCCGGCGGACCACTTGCCCCCAAGCTCGCCGCTGGATTCTTCTTCCCTTACGTGCCGGTCAGTGTGCCAATTCCATCTGGGGTTTGCTCTGCCGGCGACGTATACACTGAAGCACGCTGCCACAAACCCCACAAGAAGCCAGTGACTCCCGAGCCTTCGACCATGGTGCTGCTAGGCTCCGGGCTAGCGTTAATCGCGTGGCGTTATCGCAAAACCGGCGTAGCCAGGCCCACGTAGGAACGGCGCCCCGGTCCTCCAGCCGTGCGGAGCTCGTGAGGAGCAGCGTGTCTGTATGTTCACAGGCTCGAAGTATTTGCCGGGTATAATTTCTGCCGAGTTCGCCGTGACATTTTCGGCACTGCAACTTGCACGTGCCCACTAATCCGACGTTGGTCGAAGCATGATTTGGCGTTCTCTCATCGAAGGTCCGTGGATCGTCTTTGTGGCCTACTGGGCCGTGAGCGCCCTGAAAACGCGCCGCACCGTCAGCCAGGAATCCATCGTCTCGCGTTACGGCATCCTCTTTCTGGAAATTGCTGGCTTTGTCCTGCTCTTCAGCGACGCGGTCGGGATCGGCGTTCTTGGTCGTCACATTTTCCCTCAGACCTACGCTCTCGCCGTTGCGGGTGTCGCCCTCACCTGGATCGGCATCGCGATCGCTTTGTGGGCCCGCTCGCACCTGGGACAGTATTGGAGCGCCAGGGTTACTCTCAAAGAGGACCACAAGCTCATCCGCACCGGGCCCTACGCGTATTTCCGGCATCCCATCTATTCCGGAATCGATCTGGCCGCAATCGGCGGAGCGCTGGCGATTGACCGCTGGCGATGCGTCGCCGGAGTTGGCTTGATCGTCCTGGGCTATTGGATCAAGGCAAGGAAAGAAGAATCCATGCTGTCCGGGCAATTCGGGGAAACTTTCAAAGAGCACTGCCAGCACACAGGTTTCCTGATTCCGAAGTTTTAGGAGTCAGTCCGGACCTCGCCTTGCGCGTTCGGCGTGCGCGACGTCACACGCCAGTGTTCACTTGTCCTTGAAGCCGGGCCACTTCGGCGTTAGTATTCGGTTTTGCTTTTATCGCGACTGCTTCGAGGGCTCATGCCACAAAACTACGTTCCCATCTTTCTGTTCCTCGCCGTCGTCGGCATCCTGATGCCCGCCACGCTGATAGTAGCCTGGATCGTCCGCACGCAAAGTCCCAACCGCATCAAGTTGATGCCTTATGAATGTGGCATTGATCCGTTTGACAGCGCACGGGGACGGTACACCATTCGCTTTTACATCATCGCCATCCTGTTTGTGGTCTTTGACGTGGAAACGATCTTCCTGTTTCCCTGGGCGGTGAANNTGGAAGAAGGGCGCGCTCGAATGGGTATGACTGCCTCGGCTCCAAGTTCAGCCAGCCCCAATTCGGCTAATTCCGAGACCTTCACGGCGAGCCGGTGGACTAAGGGAAACCGGTGGTTTCCGACGCGCATCGTGGTCAACCCGCTGCGCGTGAGCCGGTTGAAGAGGCGTTTGTTCGGCAGCAACGAGGAGAGCATTTCGATATCCCAGGTCGCTTCGGTGAAGATCTCGACGGGAATCTTTTGGTCGGACATTCTGATTGAGTCGACGGGAGGCACGGATCCGATCGCCAGTCACGGCCATCGCAAAGCCGACGCGTTGCGCATCCGCGATTTGGTCGAAGGCCTACAGGCGCCCCGGCGTTAGCAGCACCTGCGCCTGTAGAGACGGGGCCTTGCCCCGTCTCCGGAGACGCGGCAAGCCGCGTCTCTACGGGAAATCGGAGTGCAGCGGTCAAAGTGACGCCGGGGATTGTGACGCCGGTCATTGACGGTGACGCAACCAGATGTTAGAAGTGAAAGTTTCCTAATAGAGCGGCTTTCGTAAACGATAGACCCTAGAATGGCCGAGGACGTCAAAACGCCAGCTCCACCACCGCCGCCGGAAGGTGAGAAGAAACCGACGGCGGAAAAGCCCCCAGCGGCAACGCCTGCCGCTCCAGCCAAGCCCGCTGGTCCAGCCAAGCCCGCTGGTCCCGTCCCGATGCCGTGGACCTCGCCGATGGTTGAAAAATACCGCAGCCANNACCGCTCGCTGATCCCCGACATCCTGCGCCTGCTGCGCGACGAAGAGCAGTTCGACTACTGCGTCGATATCACCGCCGTGCATTATCCGAAGCGCGAAAAACCATTCGACGTTGTATGGATCCTCTATTCTTTCCCGCGCAACGAGCGGGTGCGCGTGAAAACACAAATCGCCGACGGCGCTTCGATCCCGTCCAGCGTCCCCATTTGGGCGACCGCCAACTGGCTGGAGCGCGAAGTCTATGACATGTTCGGAATTAAGTTCGACGGACATCCCGATCTGAAGCGCATTCTTCTGCCCGACGGCTGGAAAGGCCACCCCCTGCGCAAAGATTACGGCATTCTGCAGCAAGACCAGGAATGGGTGCAGATCAACCTGGGAATCGAGAGCGGACAATGAGCGATCGCAAGAACGACAGCACGAACGACGTCTCGACCCACTCGCTTTCCAACCTCGACCTCGAAACTCCCGAGAAGCCGTACCTCGATTCGAACGAACTCATCATCAACATGGGACCGCAGCATCCGGCGACGCACGGCGTGCTGCGCGTCATCCTGAAGCTCGACGGCGAAAAAGTTCTCGGCACAGAGTGCGTCATCGGATACCTGCACCGCGGCGTGGAAAAAATCGCCGAGAACCGCACCTACGCGATGTTCAATCCCTACGTCGACAGGATGGACTATTGTGCCGCCGTGTCGAATGGGCTGGGCTACTGCGAAGCGGTCGAGAAATTGATGAACGTGGAAGCGCCACCGCGCGCGCAATACATTCGCGTGATCCTGACTGAACTGAATCGTATTGCCAGCCACCAGCTTTGGCTGGGCACGCACGCGCTCGACATCGGAGCCATGACGCCGCTGTTCTACACCTTCCGCGACCGGGAGGAAATCCTGAAGATTTTCGAAAGGTACTGCGGCGCGCGCCTGACCACGCATGCCTTTCGCATCGGCGGCTGCCAGTACGAGACTTACGCCGGCTTCGAAAAAGACGTAACGAATTTCCTGACCTTCTTCGCGCCCAAGATCGACGAATACGAAGCGCTGCTTACCACCAACCGCATCTGGCTGGAGCGAACCAAGAATGTCGGCGTAATCTCGGGCGCCGATTGCATCGCTCTCGGCGTAACCGGGCCGGTACTGCGCGCCAGCGGTGTGAAGTGGGACGTGCGCAAGGCCCAGCCCTACGCCAACTATTCTAAGTTCGATTTCGAAATTCCGATCGGCACCAACGGCGACACCTACGACCGGTACCTGGTTCGCATGGCCGAAATGCGCCAGTCGATGCGCATCGTCGAGCAAGCGGTCAACGGCATCCCGGAAGGCCCGATCATGGGCAAAGTACCCAAGGTGATCAAGCCGCCAGTGGGCGAAATCTATCATTCGATCGAAGCGCCCAAGGGCGAGCTCGGATACTTCATCGTCAGCGACGGTTCGACGCAGCCCTACCGC
>PLHP01000104.1:6819-7290 GCA_003138955.1 Acidobacteriaceae bacterium
ACCGCTGATGCCGAATTTCATCACCTCCTATCTCGGCAGCAAGGTGACCCCCGGCGAAGCGGGGAATCAGTTCTGGGCGCTGATTTATGTGTTCATCATCTTCGCGGGAGTGGCGCTGACCGTGATGTGGCTCTTGAACTGGGTCGAGCGCAAGGCGCTGGCGCACTTCCAGATTCGCCTCGGCCCCATGCGCACGGGCCCGCACGGATTGCTGCAGCCGTTCGCCGACGCGCTCAAGCTGATTCTCAAAGAAGACATCATCCCCGCCCAAGCGGACCAGTTCGTCTTCTGGGTCGCGCCCATGATCGGCCTGCTTGCGTCGTTCACGGTTTATACCGTGATTCCGTTCGGCCCTTCGCAGGCGGTGAGCGACATGAACATCGGCATCCTGTTTATGCTCGGCGTCTCGTCGCTCGGCGTGCTCGGCATTGTGGTCGCGGGATGGGCTTCGAACTCGCACTATCCGCTGAT
>PLHP01000104.1:7316-8897 GCA_003138955.1 Acidobacteriaceae bacterium
GCACAGCAGCAGCAGGGCATCTGGTTCATCTTTAAGTTCTTCCCGCTCGGCTTCATCGCGTTTGCGATTTTCGCCATCGCCATGGTCGCCGAGACCAACCGCACGCCCTTTGACCTGGCCGAAGCTGAATCGGAACTGACCGCCGGATATCACACTGAATACAGCGGGCTGCGGTGGTCTCTGTTCATGCTCGCCGAATATGCGGCCATGATTGCTGTCTCTTCGATTGCGGTTGCGCTGTGGCTCGGCGGTTGGATGCATCCGTTCCCGAACTTGTTGAGCAGCCCGGCGTGGGAGTTTATCTTCTCGCTCTTTCCCGGCCTCACCTTCCTTGGTCTGGCGGCGATTGCCTTTATTGGCGCGGCGCGTATGCCGTCGCATTCCTTTTTCAGGATCCAGCGCATCGGCCTCGCGGTATTTGCGGCGCTGATTGCCTTCGTCGCGCTGCTGCTGCTGGTGATCGCGGTCGGGGGCCGTTCCGGGGACACGAGCCTGGCGGCGAGATTCCGCGAAGGCATCGATTACGTATATTGGTTTTTGCTCAAAGTCGCCGTCTTTATATATCTGTTTATCTGGTATCGCGCGACGTGGCCGCGCTACCGCTTCGATCAGTTGATGAGGATCGGATGGAAAGTGATGCTGCCGATCTCGCTCGGCGTGCTGATGTTGACCGCCATCGTGGGGGTGATCGTTTCATGAACCCTGCGCTGAACACCGCTGTCAATGCAGGCATGGCCCCGGTCGCGACGCCGTGGTTCTTTTATGTGCTGGCGGGACTGGCTGTCGCCAGTGGCGTGGCGGTCATCACGCGGCGGAACGCCGTGCATTCCGCGCTCGCGCTGATTGTGACCCTGCTTTCGGTGGCGGGACTCTACTTGATGTTGTATGCCCCGTTCGTTGCCGGCGTGCAGATCATCGTCTACGCGGGCGGAATCATGGTGCTGTTTCTGTTCGTGATCATGCTGGTGAACGTCGAACGCGCGTCCAAAGACCGGCGGTTCAATCGCATCTGGCCGGTGGGATTGGCGGCGGCGTGCGCGTTGCTGGCGTTGTTCGGGTCCGCGCTCGTGAAAGGGAAGACAGTGCTGACCGATCCCGTGACGGGCAAGGCGCTGTGGCCGGATCCCATCGGCAAGCTGGCCGAAGGGTCGAACACGCAGCAGATCGCCGCCATGCTCTATGGAGAAGCAGGCAAGATGGGTCAATATACGTTCGCCTTCGAGATCGCCTCGCTGCTGTTGCTGGTGGCGATTTTGGGGGCGGTAATTATGACGAAGAAAAAGATCTGAAAGGTGGAGGGACGGGCGTCTCGCCCGTCCGCCGGGCGGGGACGCCAGGCGCTCCACCGACTGAGAACTGCGAACTATGGCCGAGATAACTACGCTCCACTATCTCGTTGTTGCGGCGGCACTGTTCGTGCTGGGTGTGATCGGTGTGCTTACGCGCCGCAACGTGGTGATTGTGCTGATGTCGATCGAACTGATCTTGAACGCGGTGAACCTGAACCTGGTAGCGTTCTCGCGCATGTGGGGAAACCTGCATGGGCAGTTGTTCGCGGTCTTTATCGTAGTAGACGCCGCC
>PLHP01000275.1 GCA_003138955.1 Acidobacteriaceae bacterium
ATCTTGTATTGGATAAGACTGGGGATGCACTTTCAGGCGAAGAATCTGCTACCATGACGGTTCGGTGAGGTTGTCATGCCCCAATACGTGATCGAGCGGGAAATCCCGGGCGCGGGTAAATTATCGGATGCGGAACTGCAGGCAGTCGCCAGAAAGTCGGTAGGCGTGTTGAAGGATATGGGACCGGAAATCAAGTGGCTCCACTCCTACGTCACCGGCGATAAAGTCTATTGTGTGTACTTGGCGCCAGACGAGGAAACGATTCGCGAACACGCACGCCGCGGAGGTTTTCCGGCGAATCGCATCTCGGCAGTGCGGCGCCTGATCGATCCCAGCACTGCAAATTGACTTAAGCAGAGTTTTCAAGTCCGAAGATCTGATTCCGCGTCGCAGTTAAGCGCCTCATGGACGGCTTGCTCGACCGGCATCGCCCAACCTTCCATCCACGCCGTCAGACCTGCAGTATTGCCAAGCGTTCGGCGCGCAAATTCCAGGGCCTTCTCAAGCCTGGGTTGCTCGGCGGGCGTGAGCGGAGCGCCCAATCTTTGGCGAAGCGCGGCCGCGGCTCCTGCCAAGTGCAGCGATTGCTCGGCGTTCGATTGGGCTGCGGCACTTACGGCGAGACATTCGAGCGCCCTTGCGATGCCGCGTTGGTGACCCAACTCTTGGAACACCTTGATGCTTTCGCCGTACAGGCGACGAGCCTCGGCGTTGTTACCCTGATCGCAGCTTAGACTTGCCAAATCGGATAGGGTGCTCGCAATTCCCCAGCTATCACGCAGTTGGCGAAACTCCGACAGACTCTGTTCGCAAAATGAACGCGCGGCAACGCAGTCCGCTTTTTCCCGAGCGACGTCTCCCTGGTAGTTCAACGTCCAGGCGATACCGGCGCCATCTCCGACCTTACGGAACATCGTCAGACACTCGTCGTAAAGGGAGAATGCGCGCTCATATTCGCCCTGCAACTTCATCACGCTGGCGAGATTGCTGAGGGCTCGGGCGATGTCAGCGGGATCGCCAAGGTCCTTCCATATTGCGACACATCGCTCGAAGAGTAAGGATGCGGCGGCGATTTCGCCACGATCGCGAGCGATGACGGCCAACGCGTTCAGTGCGACGGCAACGCCGCGATCGTCGTTTAGCTCGAGACAGGTCTCGAGACTGTCTTCGAACATCTGCTGCGCAGAGCCGTAATCGCCCTGCTCGCCCGCCAGAACTGCACCAGCAAACAGAAGGCGCGCGCGAAGCTTGGGACGCGCCGCGGCTCCTTCCAACGCCAGGACCCTTCCGATGGCGTCACGGCCCTCCGTAAGATGTTCCCGTGTCTCCCAGAAACGAAACAGGGCGGCGCCGATGCGGAGGCCCCAGTCGGCATCCCCAGTTCTGGTCAGATAATCAATCGCCAAGCGGAAGTTCTCGTGCTCGACCTCAAAACGGTCGAGCCATTCGGGGTGAGCGGCTATGTCCTCGGCACCTTCTTCGGCAAGCACGAGGTAATAAGCGGCATGGGCCCGGCGAGTCGCAGATTCATCGTCGTTCTCGGCGAGGCGTTCGAGAGCGTACTCCCGGATGGTGGAGAGCATAAAGAAGCGAGTTTCTTTATCGACCTGCTGCACCAAGCTCTTGTCCACCATGGAAGCCATGCCGTCGAGCACGTCAAGGCCCAGATCGCCTTTGGTGTCGCACACGGCTTCCACGCCTTCCAGCGTGCAGCCGCCGGTAAACACGGAAAGCCTCCGAAAGAGAGTTTGTTCAGCGCCATTGAGGAGGCCGTAACTCCAGTCCACGGTGTTGCGAAGAGTTTGTTGCCTAGTGGGCAGATCGCGGGCGCCGCCAGTCAACAGGTTCAAACGGCTTTCGAGGCGTGTCAGCATGGCGGACGGAGAAAGCAGCTTGATGCGCGCCGCAGCAAGTTCGATGGCGAGAGGCAGGCCGTCAAGGCGAGAGCAGATGGCCGCCACCGCGGGTGCGTTTTCCTTCGTCAGCGTGAACTCGTGCTTCACAGCCTGCGCGCGTTCCACAAAGAGCGCGATCGCTGGAAGACGGGAAAGCACTTCCAGAGGCGGGATGGACTTGGGGTCGGGCAGCGCGAGCGGTGGCACGGAAAATTCATGTTCGCCGTAAACATGAAGCGGCGCTTGGCTGGTGACCACGACCTTGAGTTTCGGGCCGGTGGTCAGCAGTTGCGCCACGAACGGCGCGGCGGAGACGAGGTGCTCGAAGTTGTCGAGCAAGAGGAGCATCGGCTGTCTCAGGCCGCCCACGTACTCTATCAAGCTTTCCTGCGGCGACGTATTGCCGGTTTCGCGAACGCCCACTGCTTGCGCGATCGTGGGAGCTATCAAGCCACGTTCGCCAACCGCTGACAGAGCAACAAAGCAAACACCGCCTGGAAACTGGTCGGCGATTTCGCCCGCCACCTGCAAGGCGAGCCGCGTCTTCCCGATGCCGCCCGGACCGGTGAGGGTCACAAGCTGTACGTCCACGCGGCTCAAGAGCTGACAGAGACCAGTCGCTTCGTGTTCCCGTCCAATGAATGCGGTGCGCTGCACCGGCAAGTTGTTGGGGCGAGGCTCGGATTCCCGAGCATGCGCATCGGCGAGGCGGTCGCGCACCGCGGCGAGGTCGCGAGCCAAATCCCGGGTGGAGTCGTAGCGCTGCTTCGGGTCCTTGGCGAGGCAGCGCTCCACGATCCAAATGAAAGGAGCGGGCGCCTGAAGCATTCTGGCACCGAGGCACTCGGGCTCATCGCGAAGGATTGCGGCCGTCGTTTCCGCATGGGTCTTTTTCTGGAACGCGGGAAACCCGGTGACCATCTCGTAGAGCACCGATCCGAAGGAAAACTGGTCGGAACGAAAATCGACTTCGCCACCGGTCGCTTGCTCCGGCGACATATAGCCGACAGTGCCCATCACTGTTCCATGCTCTGTGATGGTGGTACTCGCGTCCGAACCGCGGGCGTCGCCGAGTCTAAGAAGTTTCGCCAGACCAAAATCCAGTACCTTGGCCGTACCCTCGCGAGAAACCATCAGGTTCTCGGGCTTCAGATCGCGATGAATGATGCCAATCTCGTGCGCCTTGGCGAGACCGTCGGCAATCTGCGCCGCGATTGCGACCGCCTTGCGAAATGGAATAGGGCCGGAGGCGAGTAGCGAACGCACCGTTTCTCCGTCCACCAGTTCCATCGCGATGTAGCGCGTACCGTTCACGTGCCCGAGTTCATAAATCGTCACGATGTTCGGGTGATTCAGTGCGCAGGCAGAACGGGCCTCCTGCTCGAAACGCGATAAGGCTTCCGATTGCGAGCAACGGTCCAGCGAAAGAGTCTTGATTGCGACCTGGCGCTCGAGGCGGGTGTCCTTAGCGCGATAGACTTCACCCATGCCGCCCGCGCCCAGTCGCTGAAGAATCTCGTAACTGCCGAAGCGCGTACCCGGCGACAGGGTGGATGGCACCGAACCTGACGTGGGAGGTGGATTCATGGACCTAGCCGGCGCAATTACTGCTGAATTTTAAGTCGCTGCCGCGACAGACCCCAAGGCGGCACCCCTGCTGCGCTTATAATAACCCAGATTTCGGAGGGGATTTTATGGATATTCGATCGCCGCGGATTGAGAACAAATGGAAGCAGTAGTGACGGTCAAAGCGGACATCGCCGAAAATTCCGCGACAAGACATTTCTGAGGAACCAGGTGTCTTGTACCTCTAGTCGGCAGATCAGGAGTTTGATCTCGGGTCCCTCTTTCCATTCGGCTTGATGTTCTGATTTACGCGGAACAGGTTCGCCGGATCGTAACGTTTCTTGATTGTCGCCAGACGGGCGTAATTCTCGCCGTACGTCGCCCGGATGCGATCCTCGCCCTCTTCCATCATGAAGTTGATGTACGCGCCGCCGGCGGAATATGGGTGAAGCGCGCTCCAATACTCCTTCGCCCACGTGGAGATTTTTTCCCTGTTCGCGGCGTCCGGATCGACCCCGACAATCGCAGAACTCCACATCGCGTCGCGGTAGCCCCACGGAGTGGCGCTGTTCTTGACGCGGCCAGCGGCACCGTTGATCGGGTACAGGTGCACGGTCGACTGCATCGACGGCAGGTTCGCCGCGTGCTTCACGTGAAGTGCGATGGCTTCGTCAGAGAGCGTGCGCACGAAATCGGCCTTCCAGTACCATTCGTGGCCCGGCGGATAGAGACCATCGTGCATACTTTGGAGTGCAGGATGCGGAATCGGGCCGACCATGTCGAGCGCCGGAGCCTTGAAGCTCCGGATCGGCTTGAACACTTTCTCCGCCTTCTTGATCGGTCCGGTGTAGCACCACACGATGCCGCACATCTTCCGGTTGTGCAGATGCTCGGGGAACGGAGGCACCGACGGCACGGTCAGGAAAGCAAAGAACCCATAGACGTCATCGGACGCCTTCGCGATGAAGCTGCGGTACCAGCGCATAATCTCCGCCGCATCTTCCATCGGCCACAGCATCGGCCCGCCGTAGTCAATGTGCACGCGTTGCCCCTTGAATAGAAACGATGTCACGACGCCGAAGTTGCCACCCCCACCGCGCACCGCCCAGAACAGGTCGGAATTCTCCTTGGCGCTGGCGGTCACGAACCGCCCGTCGGCCAATACCATTTCGACGGCCAACAGATTGTCGATAGTCAGGCCGTACCGCCGGGTCAAGTAACCGATCCCGCCGCCCAAAGTCAATCCAGCCACGCCGGTAGTCGAAATGATGCCCGCAGGAACCGCAAGACCGAACGCGTGCGTCGCATGGTCCACGTCGCGCCAGAGCGCGCCGCCGCCGGCCAGCACGGTCTTCTTCTTCGAGTCCACGCGAACATAGTTCATCGGCGAAAGATCGATCACCAATCCGTCATCGCATACTCCCAACCCGCCCGCGTTGTGCCCGCCGCCGCGGATGGCCACCAGGAGTTTCTGTTCGCGGCCGAACTCCACCGCCGTCATGACGTCGGCGACGTCGGCGCAGCGCGCAATCAGTCGTGGGCGCCGGTCGATCATCGCGTTGTATACCTTGCGAGCCGCGTCGTAATTCGGATCGCCAGGCTCGATCAGCCCTCCATGCAATCTGGTTCTGAAATCTGCAGTCGTCGCTTCGTTCAGCATAGTTACTTCGACCTCCGAACATTTCACGTGTTCTGCCTGCCGCAGTTGCGTGCATAGCCGCTGTACGGCGTCACCGAGCAAACCCTGCGTCATCCGCTAGATTTAGCCAGAATGTTCGATTTGGACCGCTAGCTCGCACATAGTACGCCTCTCCCTCCGCGCGGCACCCGCACCCGCCTCACTTTTGGCCCGGTTTACAACAACGATCCGCAGTGGTCTCCAGACGGCAAATGGATCGTCTATTGTTCCGAGCGCAACGGCAAGTTCCAGCTTTTCCGTAAGCCTTCCGACGGCAGCGGCGCGGAGGAGGAGCTCCTCAGCGACGATCAATACGTAGTTGCCACCGATTGGTCGCGCGACGGCAAATATATTTTTTTACCAGCGCGGTGCGGTCGGCAATCAGGACATTTGGGCGTTGCCGCTCGAAGGCGACCGCAAACCTTTTCAAGTGGTGCCTTCCACCCCCAATACTCTGCGGACCGTACCCAAACTTTCTCCGGACGGTCACTGGCTCGCCTACCTGTCCAATGAGTCTGGTTCGTATCGGATCCCGCTTGGAGCCACGACGGCAGGGAGCTTTACTTTTGGGACGCTGCCAACTCGTTTTACGCCGTACCCGTGAAAGAAGTCCCGGGCGCTCTGCAATTTGGCGCCGCGCAGGCGCTGGTGACCAGTTGGTCCGCGCCCTATCCCTTCTTCCAGCCCCGACGGCAAGAAAATCCTGCTCTACCGCGTCTCCCAGCAAGTCAGCGACTCCGTCACCGTCGTCACCAACTTCACGTCTGCGCTCAAAAAATAGGCGCGGAAGATCACATTATCCCCGACGATGATGGCCACCCAAGCCAAGGTGTTGTCGAAAGCACGGTTTCCTCCTTTGCGTGCGGTCGCTCAAGTCGTGTGGGGATGAGCTAGGTAGTGTTGCCGCAGCAAGTCCTTGCCGTAGTCATTGCCATTCGGAGTTCGCACTACGCAATGGATGTGCTGCTGGGTCGGCTTCGTGGGGTCCGCAGCAAACTTCCGCAGGTTGGCCGGCTGCTGGTGATCAAATTCGATCAGGACCACTGGACTGTGCACGCGGTAATAAAATGCGCTATCCGGCTGCGTGGCACCGATCCAAGTGAACCAAGTCTGGTCGAGATAGCGGTCCACCTCATCCATCCTCACGCGGGCGTGGCCTTCGTCCATGTTCTTTATATAGAGGTGAATCAAATCGCGAAAGCGCTGTCGTGCGGGGCCTGACAGATCGTTCGTGCGCAATCCCGCATAGTCGATTACGACATTGTCCTTGAATGCTTCGGTCAGATTGTTGTTGCCTGTCTTCGAGAAGTTGAGAATGGCCTGTTTTCGCTGGGCCTGCGGAAGTGCGTTCAACATCGCCAGACCATCGTTCTGTTCCTTTTGCAGAATCTCGAGACCTTTGTATTTGCCGGACGGCGCTCTTACTGGTTCGGAGCCGATAAACAAGGGAGTCATCACCACTTGGTCCCCGAGCACAAAGTAGTTGATGATGGCGTGATGGCCCTCGAGTTTCCAGCCCCACGGCTCGGTTGCCGACGGCTTGCCGTAAATCTGGATGTAGTACAACCACTCTCCCAGGAACTCGTGATCCTCGGCCAGGTCGGCGAGCGTTTCGTTGAGGCGCATGATGTTGCGCGTCAGCTCAAAGCCTTCTCCGCTGAGGGAAGCGCGCATCAATCCGAAGGCGGCCTGCCGTTGGGCATCGGTCATCTCCGCGAAGCAGACTCCCTGCCGCGCGTAAAAATGCTGATTCATCCATTTGCGCCACTCGAGGTCGTCCACGGGATACATGGTTCGGGCGAGTTGGAGGGGAGGGAGACTGGCGATGAACGCCTCCGCCGCATTGCGCACTGGTTCGGTTGAAACCCCGCTCGGCTTGATCTCGAACAGACCCAGCATGACCTCACCATTGGTCGTGATTCCCTTGAACGGCGTCGCCAATCCTTTGCTCTCGTATTCCTCGGACATCTGGCGAAAACGCTCCGCCAGGTCGGATGCGCTCTGATTTTGTGTCTGGCCGAGGGCCCATGGAGCAAGAACGGCAGCGGAAACCAGGAATGAAATAAAGTCGCGACGCGTGGACTTGCCCGCCACGGGATGGGTGTGACTGTGATGGGAATGATGATCGTTATGATGCAGGTTGTGCGCCATGCTGGCCTCCGTCCGGTTGAGTGGCGGGAGTATAACACGAGGACGGAATCCGGCAATTACGCGAGATCGACATATTCGCCCGTGTATTTGTTCACGGGCAAACCGGAACTTTACCGGACAAGTCATGAATGACGGGCTACCCGGAATGTATGGTCCG
>PLHP01000271.1 GCA_003138955.1 Acidobacteriaceae bacterium
TACGATCGGCAGGTCGTCGAAATCGCCGCGAGCCTCAGGCCATCGAAGCGCGGTGAACTTGAAATCACCGACGTCAACCGCGTCTATCTCGAGCGCAATCAGCTCAACGTCTGCGTGATGGGCCGAGGCACGGCCTGGCTCGACACGGGCACGCACGAAGCCTTGATGGAAGCCTCTTTATTCATTCAGACCCTGCAGAAGCGCCAGGGCCTCATGGTCGCGTGCCCCGAGGAAATCGCCTATCGCTCCGGCTACATCACCGCCGCACAACTGGAAGCGCTGGCGCAGCCGATGCGCAACAATGGATACGGCGCCTACCTGCTGCAATTGCTGCGGGAACGCGTCTTCTGATTGATGAAGCTCCGATGAAAAAAATCGCCACTAGCCTCCCCGGAATTCTGCTCCTCGAACCGCGTGTCTTCGGCGACGACCGCGGCTTTTTTCTGGAAAGCTACAACCAGCGGACTTTTACCGAGCTCGGCATTCTTGAGCCGTTCGTACAGGACAATCATTCCTATTCCGAGAGAAATGTCATCCGCGGCTTGCACTACCAGATTCGCCAGCCCCAGGGAAAACTCATCCGCGTCGTCACCGGCAAGATTCTTGACGTCGCGCTCGATCTCCGCCGCAACTCGCCCACCTTCGGAAAGTGGGAATCCTTCAAACTCTCCGGCGAGAACAAACACATTTTATGGATTCCGCGCGGATTTGCTCACGGCTTCCGGGTCGTGTCCCAGACCGCCCATGTCCTCTATAAGGCGACGGACTTTTATGCGCCCGAGCACGANNGGTGTGCCCTTCCAGCAGGCTGAAAAATTCGAGTAGCGCCCAGTCAATTCCGCTGGAACTCGATCGCAATCGTGGTTCCGGCCTCAATCGCCTTGCCGCTGGATGGGGACGGCTCAGATTTTCTGACCGCGCGGCTGTTCGTGCCGTCTCCGGCTGCCTTCGTTACAACCCGCCCTTCGATGGTTTCGGGAGAGACTCGCAGCCCCGACTCCCCAGCCGGCGCCCGCTTTTCCAGTTCGTTCCAGGATCTCTGCCATTGCCACCATCCCAGACCAGCCAGAGCCAGAATGGAAGCGACCAGCACATAAAATCCGCGCCGCCCGATGCGAATTCTGCGCCTTGGCTTCGCAGCCGGTCCCGCGGCGACGACCACGGGCGCTTCCGTCCCTGCAGTTGTAACTTTCTTTTCTTCTTTGAAATCTTTGAAATCCGCCGGCTGTGCAGCGGAGCGGTAGACCCAATAGCGGATCATCTCCCGCTGCTCCACCGACAATCCAACAAATTCAAGACCGCAATGGAGCCGTGACTGATAACGAACCAGCGCCCGCGCTCGAACCGGCACGCCCACATTCGGAAGCCGCAGTTCGACTGCCACATGTTGGCCGGCAGCCAGTTCTCCCGCCACAACAGCGCCCACACCGGCTTCGCTGAGGTCGGTGCAGCGCCCAGGTAAATTTTCGGGAACCCCGGATCGCAATGCGATCAAGTCCAGGGGTAAATTGATCGGGTACCGGGGAAAAACGCGCCGCGGCGTTTTTTCTAACGCCATCGATGTAGCTGCACTCATCAGACTGCCTCCGCAGGATCGAAGATCCTTTTCATGCGGCTGGAATCAACCGGCTGGAACAAATGACGAATGCGGCGCTTGCAAGAACCTTTCTCCGAGTATATCGGAAACGCTGGAATACTTTTCTTCAGCCTCGGCCCTCATTATTTATTGTCTCGGTTCTCCCTACTCCATGTCCCGCCAGTTTGGCCCCACTCCGATTTCTACCAGCAACGGAACCGCGAGCGAATGCGCTTCCTCCATGTGCTCCCGCACCAGCGGCTTCATTGCCTCCGCTTCCCGCTCCGGCACTTCGAACACAAGTTCATCGTGCACCTGCAAAGTCATCCGCGACTTCAGTCCGCGCTTCCGGATTTCCTCATCAATACGGATCATCGCCAGCTTGATCAGGTCGGCGGCCGTTCCCTGCAGAGGAGTATTCACCGCCGTGCGCTCCGCAAACCCGCGCTGTGTGGCGTTCTTGCTGTTGATATCGGGAATCGGCCGGATGCGCCCGAACAGCGTCTTCACTTTCTGATCGCGGCGCGTCTGCTCGAGCGTCGCATCGATGAACGCGCGCACTCCCGCATACTTTTCGAAATAGGCATCGATGAATTTTCTGGCCTCACCCGGCTCAATGCCCAACTGCTGTGACAACCCGAATGCCGAAAGCCCATAGACAATCCCGAAGTTCACCACCTTCGCCTGCCGCCGGTGGTCCGGCGTAACCATCAGCGGCGGCACGCCAAACACCTGCGACGCAGTCAGCGTGTGAATGTCATCCCCGCGCCGAAACGCCTCCACCAGCAACTTGTCTTTCGAAAAATGTGCCAGCAGACGCAGTTCGATCTGCGAATAATCCGCGGTCAGCAGTACGTGCCCCGGCTCGGCAATGAACGCAGCCCGAATCTCTCGCCCAAGCTCGGTGCGAATCGGAATATTCTGCACGTTCGGATTCGCCGAAGAGAGCCTCCCCGTAGCCGTCCCAGTCTGTCCAAAAGTCGTATGCACGCGGCCGGTCTGGCTGCGAATCAGCGCCGGCAATGCATCCACATAAGTCGACTTCAACTTCGTCAGTTGCCGGTACTCCAGCACCAGCCGCGGAACTTCGTGATCCGCAGCCAGTCCCTCCAATACATCCACCGCCGTCGAAATCTTTTTTCCTTTGCCGTATTTCGACGGCATCGGCAGAGCCAGCTTGTTAAACAGCACATCGCCGAGTTGCTTCGGCGAATTGATGTTGAACTCCAATCCGCAACGCTCATAAATGTCTCGCGCCTTGGCTTCCGCCGCGCGCTGCAACTTCACCGACATCTGCCCCAGCGCCGCCAGATCAATCTTTACTCCCGCGTTTTCCATGCGCGCCAGCACCGGCACCAGCGGCGCATCGATCTCCTCGTACACCGAGGTCAGCCCCTGGTCGTCAACTTCCTTGCGAAGCGCGCTCGCCAGCCTGCCCGTTACATCCGCCGCCTCCGCCAGGTTGCCGCTCAACTTCAAATTGAATCTCCGCAGCGCAACCTCCGGCAACGAATGCGACGAATAGGTCG
>PLHP01000060.1 GCA_003138955.1 Acidobacteriaceae bacterium
GACTTGCACCACGGCCTGCTAGTCCGTGCTCGGTTTTTTCGGCGTTAGATCGCAGGCTTGCTTGATGCGATCCAGATTCAGGCCGGCGGGAGAAAACTCGGCGATTTGTCGTCCGCTCCGCGTTGGGAGTTCCACCTTGAAGACCTTGGACCCGATCATGCCGCGAACCGTGCCTTTGTCCATGGAAAGGAAGCGGCCGCGCATCCAGTTCCAGCCCTTGAAATAGTGCGCATCGTCGACGCGCACCATAACTTCCAACTGGGGCTGTCCCCAGAAGCCGGGGCGGTTCGGCGGAGCTAGTCTGACGCCGGGGTTAAAGTCCGCCCACTTGAGCTTGCCGTCATTGCAAGACAGATTCACTCTGGGCTTGTACTCCGGGTCTTCGCGAAAATAATTGTCCGCCTGGATTTCAAAGCGCACTTTTTTCGCGCCCGTCATCTTGTCGCTGGAGTGAAACTCCAGCCATTTTCCGCCGGCGCTGACGCCGTCCGTTTCGTCCTGATAAGGCGTCATGGCGCCACTCTGGGCGCAAGCCCATGCCGCTGCGCCGATCAAACAGGATAAAAGAACGGCTCTCGCCGCCAAATCAAAACCGATTGTCTTACCAAACAAGCGCGATACTTTCAAGATCTCCTCCTGACAATCACACCCCTACATACTATTGAACCCGGAAGCTCCCGAAAAGTTGTATGGAATGGTGCAAAGAGTTTCGCACGCGATGCGCGTCTATAAACGTTGAAAGGTGCGACCCCGATCCTACTCGTTGCGCGACAACGGCGCTGCCGAGAACGAAAGTAGACTTGGGCGTGGAACCGCCAAGTGCAAGACTTTGCACCTGCCCTTAGTAATTGGGATTGTGATTCCACCGCCTTTAGCTGTATAAAGGGCTCGATGATTATTACAGTTTCCTTTAAGTTCTCGCTTTCGCAGTAAGCCCCGTCCCCGGTGTTCCAAGTGCCTATCTACCAGGGTAAACTCCGGCTCCCGGCTGTTGTATTTGGAGGAAACAAGGCAATGCGCAGTTTCTTGTCACCCCATGTTGTGAAAATCCGTTTCAGCGCGGCTTCCCGGACCATTCATCAATTGAGCATTCGTGAATCGATGTGTGCGTCGCCTGCCCGCAATCTTTGCCTGACTGTGCTCGTCGTCTGTATTGTCTTGCTGTCGCCTTCGTTCGCGCAGCAGCCTTTTCCCACCAGCCGCTTTGATAGCGCCCGCGACGGCGCGAATATTTACGAGACTCTGCTCACCCCTTCCAACGTCAACAAGAACAGCTTCGGCCACCTCTTCAGCTTTCCCGTCGACCCTGGCGTGGCTGCGTCCCCCAACGCCGACGTGATGGCCCAGCCCCTGTACATGCCCAACGTGAATATTTTGGGGCAGGGAACCCTGCACAACGTCGTCTACGTCGTCACCATGGCGGATTCGGTCTACGCCATTGATGCCGACACCGGCGCCCAGCTCTGGTACGCCAGCATGCTCAATGTCGGTGGCACTCCCGCCACTGTCAGCGACAAGACGTTGCCCTGCGGTCTCGGAAACGGTTTCGATGAGGAAGGCATCATTGGAACTCCCGTCATCGATACCACCACCAAGACCATGTACCTGGTGGCCAAGACTGCTCTGAACGGCACCGTCCGTCACCACATCCACGCTCTCGACATCACCAGCGGCAATGAGCAACCGGGCAGCCCCGTCCAAATCACCAACATCCAAACCACCAGCAATAAGGGACACGTCACCGTCTTCAACAGCCTTCACCAGAAAAACCGCCCCGGCCTCTTGTTGCTCAACGGTGTCCTTTACATGGGCTTCGGCTCGAACGGCTGCAACGACCAAAACAGCGGCTGGGTCCTTTCCTATAACGCAAGCGCCGTTATGGGGAGTCCTGAGTATCTGGCCCCACTCGCTGTCTTCAACACTTCGCCCGACTGGGGATTGACTTCCATCTGGCAGGCCGGCACCGGTCTTGCCGCTGATGAAGCCGGCAACATCTTCTTTGAGACCGCCGAAGTCGCGGGCGCGGGCCACTATGATCTCCCAACCGGTGGCCAGACGTACTGCAACAGCGTGGTGAAGCTTTACCCGGATCTCACGGTTTACGATTATTTCACCCCTTGGACCGTGGCCTACCTCAACACCCACGATCTCGACTTGAGTTCGACAGGGTTAACCATCCTCGCCGATCAAGACGACAGCCCCACCCCCCATGAACTCGTCGCCAGCGGCAAGCAGGGCTGGGTCTACGTTCTCGATCGCGACTCTTTGGGAATGTACGCCCCGGGCGGGCCGACCGATCCTCAGATCGTCCAGGAATTCCCTCTGCTCGAAAAAAGCGCCAACCCGGAAAATGACTACAACGTCCAGTTCGGTTCTGCCGCCTACTGGAACAAGACCGTGTACTTCGCGCCCGATGCCTCCCCGCTATTGGCTTATCCGGTGTCCGGCGGAAAACTCGGCACTCCCGGTATGACCGCCCAGAAATATAGCGGCAGTCACTCCCCATCCATTTCCGCCAATGGCAACACCAACGGAATTGTGTGGGTGATCAGCGGTAGTGAACTTCTCGCATTTAACGCCTGTACGGCAAGCGCACCGCCAGGGACCTGCCAGAACCAGTACGCTCCTCTCGAACTGCTCTATTCCACGATTCAGGCCCCTAACAAGCGCGACGCGCTTCCACCCGTGGGCCATTTTGTCACTCAGACTGTCGCCGGCGGCAAGCTCTTCGTCGGCACCCAGACTAGTCTCGAAGCCTACGGACTCTTTCCCGTCGTCACCGTTGCCTTAGGCGGCGCCCAGACTGCTACAGTCGGCACCGCGCTGCCCAATTCCATCCAAGTCCAGGTCGCCAATCCATATAACGGACAACCCGACGCCGGCGCTACCGTCAACTTCAGCGATGGGGGCAAAGGCGGCGTGTTCTCTCCCTCCTCCGGCCCTGGCACCGGTTCCGTCACCACCGACGCCAACGGCAACGCTTCCATCACCTATACCGTTCCGCAAAAATCTGGCACCTACAACCTGACGATGTCCGGGACCGGCTTCGGTACTGCCACCACCACTGCTACCGCGGCTGCCGCGGCCGCCATTAGAATCATTTCCTACGGCGGAGCGAAGCAGACCGGTACAGAAGGTTCCATCCTCCCTAACCCTATCGTCGCGCAGGCCCAGGACACTTACAAGAACGGCGTCCCTGGTGTCACCATCAACTTCACCGCCAACAATGGTGGCGTTCCCAATCCGTCTTCCGTGGTCACCGACGCCAATGGCTTGGCTCGGACTACTCTACAGTTGCCGGCCACCGTCGCCACGGTCACTGTCACCGCCAGTTCCGCCGGTTTGAAGAACGTCACCTTCGTCGAGTACTCCGTGGCGGCTGGCGGCAATAATCAGTCCGGTACCGCCGGAACGCAATTGCCCTAAGGTCCTCGCCGCGTCTTCACCGAAACCGTGCAATAGCCTCAAGTGTGGACGCAGGCGCCCGCGCCCGCGTCACCGTGTGCGCCGAATCCAACGTCACTGTGCGAAGCCGATCTAACTCGGCTGAGTCCGTTGTAGCTAGTCTTTTCTAGTCCCTCGTTTCTATTCAGTCTTTCCGCCCTGAGGGCCAAGCAAGAAGGCGCGGATAGCTCCCCGCCCCAGATTACAAAGTTACCCGATTAAGGAATCTCTTGGCCAATTGACTTCCCCTCCGTTTCGCGGGAAACTCGCCTCAGAGCCTGCTTTCCCCCAATATCACCGCAGGCGGCCGGAATACGAAAAAATGCTTCCGCAACGTATGTCGAGGTCCGAGTTCCACCCTGACGATTCGCCCCCTGACCCGACCCTTACGCTTGAGCAACACCGCCTCGCCGGTTTTCCACCGGACGTCGCGCTCGATTTAGTCTTCAACACGCTCGTAGTCCGCGCCGCCGAAGCCACCCGGGCCAACTCCGCCGCCCTGGCTCTCGTCAACGGCGACGAAATGGTTTGCCGCGCCGCCACCGGACCCTTCGGCCCCGATCTCGGCGCCACCCTCAACGCCCGCGACGGTCTCTCCGGCGCCTGCCTCGAAACCCGTCAGTCCCAGCTTTCCGTCGATACCGAGTTCGACCCCCGCGTCGATCCCGCCATTTCCCGCCGCCTCGGGATCCGCTCCATCCTCATCGTTCCCGTCTTCGACAGTAGCGACAAGAACGTTCTCACCGGGATCCTCGAAGTCTTCTCGCCCTCTCCCGCCGCCTTTTCCCACTCCGACCAGAGACTGCTCGAAGGTTTCGCCGAGGAGTGCGCCCGCATTCGCGACGCCGGCATCGAACTCGGTGAGCAGCGACCCGCCGCCGCAGTCGCCCCGCCCGAACTCGTTCCGCCCCGGCCTGCCGCGACAGTCGTTCCGCTCGAACTCGTTCCGCTCGCGTTCGTCCCGTCGGAGTTCATTGCAGCCAGCCCCCCGCCCGTTCGCCGCCCTCCTTACGAAGCCTGGACTCTCGTCGTTGGAGCTCTAGCCATTCTCGCCATCATCGCGGTCAGCTTCCTGATTGGTTCGCGCATCGGATGGCTCCGCCCGGCCCCATCTCATGCCCAGATCTCTCAGCCCATTCCGGCCGAGCCAATAAAACGAGCCGACGAGACAAAATCAGCCGACGCGATAAAGTCGGCTGACGCGACAAAATCGGCCGACGCGACAAAATCCACCAGGACAAAGTCAAAGCCAGCAGCGCCACCAAAATCTACCGCCGCTCCCGCTCCTGCCGCGGATGAATTAGTCGTCTACGAAAAAGGCAAAATCATTTTCCGCATGAAGTCCGATTCCACCAAGCCGAATTCCGCCAGGCAAGGCAGAGATTCCACGGTAGAAGCATCGTCTCCGAATGGGGTTGCTGCGACGAAGATCGCCGCAACCAAGAGCGACTTAACGAAGAGCGCCGCAAAGAACATCGACCCAACCCAAAGCGTTAAGCTAGATCCCGAGGAAGCCGGCGCCCGCCTCCTCAGCCGCACCGAGCCCGAGTATCCTTCCGAGGCCATCGCCGCCCACCGCTCCGGCAATGTAATCCTCGAAGTCGAAGTCGCCGAAGACGGCTCGGTCTTTTCCATTCGCACGCTCAGCGGAGACCCCCTCCTAGCCGCCGCCGCCGCCAAAGCTGTCCGCAACTGGCGCTACCAACCCTACCGCCGCCACGATCAGCCCTCCCAGTTCCAGACGAATGTAACGCTGACCTTCACCCTCCCCAAGTAACCGCTCGCAATACTGGCTGTCAACGAAGCAACGCTCGCAGTCCGACGTTATGCGGAGCCTGATAGGTGCTAGCGGCCGCGTTGAACTGGGTTCGGGAATAAGGGACGGATGAACAGCCTGTCCCTTTTTATTGGGCGGTTACGCCTCGGCGAGAAGCTTCGCGGCCTCGGCGGTGCGCTCGCGCAGCTTTTCGAGTGAGCTGCGGAGAGTCTCACTGTTTGCCCGTGTCTCCGGATGCTGGCCGATGGGCTGCTGACCGATGATCGACGCGAGCCGGTCTATGGCGTCAGCGAGGCGGGTGGCGAGATCGATGAGGATTACCAGGGAATCGGCGTGCAGTTTCCAGATGGAGCGGGAATTCCGCGAGCGCTTGAGTTCCTCTATCTCGGTGGCGACGCGCGCAGCTACGGCGACGACGCGAAGCAGCATTCGCGCAGAGTCCGCCCGCGGTCCTGCTTGTTCGAGATAGTCGGCGGTGTAGGCCTCAATCTCGGCGGGACTGAGCATCAGGTTGAAATAGCGCATGGGCACGATCTGCCGGAATTTGGGATCGGCNNACCGAGAGCGCCTGCGGTGTGATAGCGGCGGGAACATACTTGAAAGCGATCGCCGGAGCAGCAGCCGCGCCGCTCGCTCCCACTGCATGAGCGGAAGAGGTGGGGTCCGGTTGGGCACGGCGGATTGGCGGCCTTCGTTCCAACTCTTTTTTCAGCCGGGAGACGCGGCGGAATTTCTCCAGGGCTGCGCCGTAGTCGACTTTCAGCAGGGTCTCCTGGTTCAGGGCAGCGACATGCTCCACGGTGATTTCGACGCCGTCCACCGTACTGAGGATGCTGCCGCCGAGTTCTTCAAGGCGGTTGGCGTAATCCTTGATCTCTTCTGCGGCGCTGGCGAACAACGTATGGAAACGGTCGCCGAAGCCGGCATTGTAAGGCGCGAGCGTGGCCAGTACGCCGGGATGATAGATCGATTCGCCGAGCGCAGCTTTCAACTCCCGAACCCGCTGGATGATGCCGGAGTCCATGAGCGAGCTGAAGTCGTGGAAGCGATTCGCCTGGTCGAGCAAGGGGCTGAATTCGCGCAGCAGTTGCACATCCGCTTCCGACAGCACCGGCACGTCGGACTCGGACAGGATTTCCAAGAGCGCAATTTCAAACGGAGCCAGAGGAATCGATCCATCGAGCCCGTAGCCACGCTGCTCCCACTGGCCAGCCACGCGAGGATGGCGAAACAGAAAGGTTGCGACCAGATCGGTTTTGTCGCGATTGGCGGCGGAATCGTCGCGGTGGCGCGCGAAGTAGCGCAGCAACGCTTCGGCAACCTCGGGATCAAGGTCTTGCATCCCAAGTCGCAGCATGGCGGGAGTGATCGCCATATCGAGAAGCTGGATCCAGAGGTGCATTTGATCGAGAGTAGAGCGCACGTCGTCAGCGTGGCTGATGACGTCGGGGGCGAGTTCGGCGGGCGCGGGCATCTCCCCGCCAAGCTGGTCGCTCAGCAGCCGCTGGTAGAAGCTCTGGACCGTGGCCAGCAACGCCAGTTCCCATTTGGGATCCTCAACCAAGGTCATCTCCTTCGAGATCGCGCGGTAATGCTTTCAAATGGGTACCATCCTTTAGTAAAGCCGAAAGGGAAGGGCCGCGCAATTGGTTACCTGGTTACGGAAGTGGCTGCCCCACTACCCGCCTGTAGAGACGGGGCTTGCACCGTCTTACTCTGTACCAGGAGACACAAAGCCGGCGTTTCTACGGGGATTAAGCGCCCCCAAGTCCGGCTATTGAAAGACCACGGTTTTGTTTCCATACAGCAGGATGCGGTTTTCCGCGTGCCAGCGGACGGCTCGCGACAGCACGACTTTCTCGAGATCGCGGCCCTTCTGGACCAGATCGTCGACGGTGTCGCGGTGGTAGATGCGGACGACATCCTGTTCGATGATGGGGCCATCATCGAGCACTTGAGTGACGTAGTGCGCCGTAGCGCCGATCAGCTTCACCCCGCGCTGAAACGCCTGGCGGTAGGGTTTGGCGCCGACGAACGCGGGCAGGAAAGAGTGGTGAATGTTGATAAGGTGCTCGGAGCCCAGGCTTGCGATGAACTCTTTCGACAGCACCTGCATGTAGCGCGCGAGGACGACGAGACTGCATTTGTGTTCGCGGACCAGCGCGATTTGCTTCTGTTCCGCTTCCCGCTTGTTTTCTTTCGTGACCGGTACGACGAAGTAGGGGACCCGGTGAAAGTCGGCGATGCGCTGGNNGAGACGAAGATGGCGATGCGGGGCCGGTCGGCGGAGTGGGCGAGCCGCCAGTCCATCTGGAAGTCGCGGGCGATGGGAGCAAAGCGCTCGGCAAACTGGGTCAGGTCAAAAGCGAAATCTGCCGGGTCGAACTCGACCCGCAAGAGGAAGAGATTCGATTCCTCGTCCCCGTGCTCATCGGCACAAAGGATGTTGCCGTTGTGGCGATAGACGAAGTCGGCCACCGTGGCCACAATCCCTTTGCGGTCGGGGCAGGAGACGAGAAGGATAGCGGAGGGGTGCATAGCTAACTCCGGATTTTAGCAGCGCCCCCTGCGATCCTCGGTGTCCTCAGTGGTTCAAGACAGCTCTTTACCACAGGGGACGCGCCGGACGTTAGCGTTTGCACCGCTCGAGCATATTTCACTAAACATGGGTCACTCCGCAGTGGTTGCGCGGCTCCTGCGCTTCCAATACAGATATCCCGGCACGCCAACCAACAAAATGGCTGCACCCCAGAAGGCTTCGGTTGGCCGCTGGATGATGGTGTTAAGCGTCCAGGCGACGCCGACCAGAACGTAGATCGCGGGCAGCCACGGGTATCCGGTGCAACGATAGGGGCGAGGAACGTCGGGCCGTTTCCAGCGCAAGACAAAAAGGCCGATAACGGTCAGGGTGTAGGACAGCACCATACCAAAGATGACGAAGGTGTAAAGCTGGTCGTAGCGTCCGCTCACGGTGAGCACCGCGGCCCAGATGCCTTGGCCGATCAGGCTGAAAGCGGGCGTGCGCCACTTAGGATGGATGACGGCCATGCGACGGAAGAAAACGCCGTCCTGTGCCATGGCGAGATAGACGCGCGCGCCAGACAGCGTGCAGGACGCCGCCGCGCTGAAACACGAAATCGCGATCATGGCCGAGAGCCAGAGCGCGGCCCGCGGCGAAAAGAGTTTCGTTGCGGCGGCATAGGCAATGGTTTCGTACTTTGCGACTTCATTCAGCGGCATAGCGTAAACGTAGGTCATGTTCATGGCGAGATAGATCGCGCCCACCACAAGCACGCCTAAGACCATGGCCAGCGGCACATTGCGCCGCGGGTCTTTCACTTCGCCCGCGACCCACGTGACGTAGACCCAGCCGTCATAGGCCCAGAACACGGCGATCAAGCCGACGCCGAGAGCGGAGATCAACTGTCCCGGGCTCAGACCCATGCTCAGTCCCTGGTTTAAACCGCCCGGCGCCTGCGCACTGAAGTTCGACCAATGCCCCTTACCGATGGCGAATCCCAGGAGAACGAAGGCTGCCATGGCGGTGAACTTGGTCCAGGTGGAGACGTTCTGGAGGAGTGCTCCCCAGCGCAGTCCGAAAACATTGACATAAGTGAGGATGACGATCAGTACCAGGCCGACCGCATGCGCGCGGGTGAACGGAATACCCGCCAACGAGAACATCACATGTTGTTGCGAAATGGCCGGAATGATGTTGCCCATGTAAGCCGCCGACGCGACGGAGAGTGCCGCGATGGTGCCGCCATTTGCGACCGCGAACAACATCCAGCCGTAAAGAAACGCGACCAGGTCGCCGTAAGCTTCGCGGAAATAAATGTATTGACCGCCGGAGTCGGGATACATGGAGCCGAGTTCGGCGAACGCAACGCAGGCGCACAAAGAAATCACTCCACCGAGCACCCACACCAGAAAAAACAATGTCGGATTCGGCAAAGGCCCGGCAATATCTTTGGCGGTAAGAAAAATAGAAGAGCCGATGATGCCGCTCACCAGCAACAGCACGGAGTCGAGCAAACTAAGCCCACGGACGAGACTCGGCTGCTGACCGGATGTTTCGGCTTCGGTGTTCATTCAGTGGTTGGTGAGTTATTCATCGGCAGATCGAGTCGTCGGTCGGTGGTCGCTGGTCGTTCGCAATCCGTCGTTCGCAATCCGTCGTTGGCCAATCGTCGTTCGCCATTCGTCGCAGCTCGCAATTGGTAGACGCTGTGGGTGTTGCCAACGACTAACGACTAACGACCAACGACCAACGACTGATCTACCCCATGCCCAGTTCATCCGGCGATTCCAGCGGCGTTCCGCAGCGGCGGCAGATGACGGCCGAGCAATCACCGCACGTCAGCGGATCGCTGACTTCCACGGCGCAGATCGGGCAGTAGAAAAGCACTGCGAGTTTCTTGGCTTCTGGCGCTGCCTTCGGGGAAATTTCCATGAGCACGAAACTGTAACACAATTTTCCTGCGCGTTCGCGCCCACTTACTCGGGTGGCTTTCGCAGGATCAGGTCGCCTTCCGTCGGCGGCAGAGAAAAGGGAAATTGCCAGACTTTGTCTTTCATCCAGACCCCGAGAATAAAATCCTCCCGCTCTTTCCACGGGCCGATCCATTTGTTGCCGGTCGCGAAGAAGACCCAGCCGTGGGCTTCAGGATTGCCCGGGGTCAGCATCACCGTGTTGGGATCGAGGCTTTGCGTGCTTAGAAATTCGATGAACTCGGCAGCGTCCTTTTCGTACTCTCTTAAATGAGCCGTCTTTTCTTCGGTGATATTGGGATTCTTCTTGATCTGGCGCTCGGTTTGGAAGACCAGCGTATCCAAGTCGTTCTGCAACTTGTTGGAGAGTTCTGTGGGATCCTCAAAGCCCTCAAGCACGTCGTGATGACGAACGAAGTCGATGCGCAGGTCTGCCGGAAACTCAAATTTGTCCGGACCGGTGTAAGTCACGGCCACGTACACGCCGAGGAGGTGATAGAAACGGCGGCGGCTCTTTGTCAGTTCCTGAGAATCCACGAGAAGCGTGACGGTGAGGTCCTTACCGGTCATCGTCCAGCGGTAGCGTCCGTCATCGCCGCGTTCGAACGCGCAACCGGGCGCGCCAGCGGTCCAGCGCACGGCGGGCAACTCCTTCTTTTTCGACGCGTGGCTCAGCGTCGGCGACAGCATCGCGCAGGACAGAATCGCGCAAACCGGGAACGCAAGTGTTGCCCAGGAGAAACGGGAACGCAGCATGAAAGCAGAGTGTATCGCTTTTGCGTTAGGCACGTCACGGAGCACCGGGCGCGGACTGGAGGCCGCGTCGAGCCGAGCCGAGCGAGCGTGCGACTCCATCCCGACGCGGTGGCTTCTAAGGAACGCCTGCCGGGAAAATGTGCGCAGAAAATGTGTTAGATTGAAATCGGTGGGGCGCGTAGCTCAGTTGGTAGAGCAACGCCCTTTTAAGGCGTGGGTCGCAGGTTCGATTCCTGCCGCGCTCACCATATCCCGCCCGGCCTGGCATTCACCTCACCGGTCCCGAAAGCCGCAACCGGCCCTCAATTTACGGCGGTTGTGACCGTCACCGAATTGTCGCTTGGGTTTGGATCCAAGTTAGCCGGGCGCTGTCCCCGAACCCTCATCTCTTCCCAGCGATGTAAATTGGATGCAATGATCGCGATCCGATGCAGTGCCCTGCTGTTTGACTTGGACGGTGTACTCATTGATTCCACCCCTGCGGTCGCGCGGGTCTGGCAGCGGTGGGCGGTTGAGCGTGGCCTCGATCCAGAGACCGTGGTCCGCATGGCGCATGGGCGCCCGAGTCGAACCACTATCCGCAAACTGCTGCCCAACGATATTGATATTGACCGCGAAGATCGCGAAGTCGAACGCAGGGAGATGGAAGACCTCGATGGTGTAGTTCTGCTGCCGGGTGCTCGGCAACTCCTGAACATCCTGCCTCCCCAACGCTGGAACATTGCGACCTCATGTACGCGCCCGCTCGCCGAGGTGCGTTTGCGGGCTGCGGGCCTGCCCATTCCGAAGACCATGATCACCTCGAGCGACGTGGAGATGGGCAAGCCCGATCCCGAGCCTTATCTGAAGGCGGCGGCGAAGCTCGGGTTTGCCGCCTCCGATTGCATCGTGGTAGAAGATGCGCCCGCTGGGATTCGCGCGGGAAAAGCCGCTGGCGCCAGAGTGATTGCATTCCTCACGACCATGATCCGCCGTGACCTCGAAGACGCCGGCGCCGATTGGATCGTCCAAAACTGCGCCGACGTTGCCGCCTGCCATGACGATGGCGGCTTGCAGGTGAAGCTCTCGCCACCATAGTTAGGTCTCAGGTGTCAGCTCTTGGGTCTCAGGAAGACGTTGTTCTTGACTTTCCTGAGACCTGGGACCTGAAGCGTGAGCCATTTGCGCGCGTTCCTCCGCTCAACTAAAATTCTCTCGGTTCCTTAGAAGTTGCCCGCAAGAGTAGGATCAATGCGAGCCGGGCGGCTCCGATCTTCTCAATCGCGACAAAAAATCGCTAAATAGGCAGGGCCTCGTGATCATCGGTGTGCCGAAAGAAAGTTATCCGGGGGAGCGGCGGGTCGCGCTCGTGCCGGTAGTCCTCCCGACGCTGACCAAGGCGGGTTTCGAAGTTCACATACAGTCCGGCGCTGGAATCGAGGCCGGCTATCCCGATTCGCAGTATGCCGACAAGGGCGCGAAGATCATTGCGGACCGCGCTGCCGTGTTTGCTGCGGCTGACGTCGTCGTGCAGATTCTTTGCTACGGGTCCAACGACCTGACAGGGAAGCAGGATATGCCGTTTTTTCGCCGCGATCAGATCCTTGTCGGATTCCAGCGTCCCTTCGGTTCGCCGGACGTCGTGCAGGAGATCGCGCACGCCGGCATCACCGCATTTGCCGTGGAGTTGATGCCCCGCACAACGCGCGCCCAAAGCATGGACGCACTCTCCTCGATGGGAACAGCCGGTGGATATAAGGCGGTGCTGGTGGCCGCCGACCACCTCCCGCGCATCTTTCCCATGCTCACCACCGCGGCTGGAACCATCACACCCGCCCGGGTGTTTGTGATCGGCTGCGGCGTTGCCGGACTGCAGGCGATCGCGACCGCGCGCCGCCTGGGCGCGGTGATTTCGGCCTACGATTTGAGGCCTGCGGCGAAGGAGCAGGTGCAGAGTCTCGGTGGACGTTTTGTCGAGCTTCCCATCGAAGCGAAGGACGCGCAGGACGCTCGTGGATACGCCCGGGCGCAGGATGAAGATTTTTACCGCCGGCAGCGCGAGTTGCTCGGAAAAGCAGTGCAGGAAAGCGATGTGGTGATTACGGCGGCGGTGATTCCGGGAAAAAAATCGCCGGTGTTGGTAACCGAAGATATGGTGAAGGGAATGGCGCCCGGTTCGGTGATCGTCGATCTGGCCTCGGAACGTGGCGGCAACTGCGAGATCACCGAAGGCGGCAAGACCGTCGTAAAGCATGGTGTGACTATTGTCGGAGCCATCAACCTGGCCTCCGGCGTGCCTTATCACGCGAGCATGATGTACGCCCGCAACGTCACTGCGTTCCTGACCCACCTGATCAAAGATCAAAAGTTGAATCTGAACCTCGCAGATGAAATTGTTCGCGAGACTCTGCTCACCCATGGTGGCGAGATTGTGAACGCCCGGGTTCGCGAGTTCTTTAAGTTGCCCGCGCTGGCCAAGCAAGGCTGATCGAACAAGGTTGATCAAAGAAGGTTGATCAAAGAAGGCTGATCGAGCGAGATTCTACGGAGGAAAGATGAACAGTAGTTCGAACCTGATCGACGCACTCTTTATTTTTGTGCTCGCTGGATTTATCGGATTTGAAGTGATCCGGCGAGTCTCGCCTCTGCTGCACACGCCGTTGATGTCGCTCACCAACGCTTTGGATGCGATCGCAGTGGTGGGTGCGATCGTGCTCGTGGGCGAGCACAAGAGCACGCTCTCCGCGGTTTTCGGATTCATCGCCGTGGTCGCCGCCACCAGCAACATCGTCGGCGGCTTCCTGATTACGGACCGCATGTTGAAGATGTTTAAATCCAGCCGCCCCGCGGCTAAACCGGCGGCTAAGTCGGTGGGCCAATAATGACAGCCGAACTCGCAGGAGGCCAGGTCATCATCGAGCTTGTATATCTGATTGCGAGCGTGCTGTTCATCCTCTCGCTGAAATGGATGAGCTCGCCGACCACGGCCCGGCATGGCATCTGGGCGGGCGAAGTTGGCATGCTGCTGGCGATCTGCGGCACGCTGCTGCACCACGGCATTGTGGATTACCGGTTGATCGCCATTGGACTTGTACTCGGCACCATCATCGGCGTTCCGCTCGGGCGCGTGGCGATGACGGCGGTGCCGCAGCGAACCGCGCTCAGTCATGCCTTTGGCGCGCTCTGCGTGACCCTGGTTGGCTCGGCGGAGTTTTACCTGCGCTCCCCCGATATCTCGCGCTTCATGATGGCGGTGCTGTCGCTCGAGGTCATTCTCGGTGGTTTGACCGTCACCGGCAGCTTGATGGCCGCCGGCAAGCTGCAGGAAATCTTGCCCCAAAGGCCGCTGACTTACAAAGGCCAAAACCTCGTCAACTTTTTGCTACTTGCCGCCGCCGTGGCAATCGCCGTAACTCTAGTCTTGCATCCGGATTCGCGCTCGCTGTTCCCGTTCATGATTCTCATCGCGCTGGCGTTCGGCGTGTTGCTGATCATTCCCATCGGCGGCGCGGACATGCCCACCGTGATCTCCTTATTGAACGGTTATGCCGGTCTGTCGGCGGCGGCCATGGGCTTCGTTCTCGAAAGCAAGTTGCTTATCATCGCCGGCGCGCTCGACGGATCGTCAGGCCTCATACTTTCTATCATCATGTCGAAGGCTATGAACCGCTCCTTCACCAACGTTTTGTTCGGAGCCTTTGGCCAGGTGCAAGCTTCGGCCGCTGCCGGAGAAGAAGCCAGACCGGTTCACAGCGCGACCCCGGAAGAAGCCGCCGCCATCCTTTCTGCCGCGAACCGCGTCATCGTGGTTCCCGGATACGGTATGGCTGTGGCCCAGGCGCAGCACAAAGTGCGCGAACTTTACGATGCTCTGACCAAGCGTGGTGTGGACGTGCGCTTCGCCATTCACCCGGTTGCCGGACGCATGCCCGGTCACATGAATGTGCTGCTGGCCGAAGCCGATATTCCCTATGACCGCCTGATTGAAATGGACGAGATCAACGGCGACTTTCCTCAGACCGATGTCGCGCTGGTGATTGGCGCCAACGACGTAACCAACCCTGCCGCCCGCTCCGATACTTCCAGCCCTATCTATGGAATGCCTATTCTCGACGTGGACAAAGCCCATACCGTGATGGTCATCAAGCGCAGCATGAATCCTGGCTTCGCTGGCATTGATAATCCGCTCTACTATCTCGATAACACCCTGATGCTGTTTGGAGACGCCAAAGCATTTGTCGGTAGCATCGTGCGCGAACTCAGCGGAGGGCACGCCTAGCAATCAGTGGTGTAAGTGAGATTCGTATCCGGGCATGCCTTCAGGCATGCCGCAAGTGCCACGGCTCCGTTGATAGGATGTCTGGGTTTTGCCGGTGCTGCGGAGGAGACCGATTCGCGGTGTGCGGCCCCTGAAGGGGGCTTCTGCTTTCGAAGCACTTACGGTAGCGTTAAAGCGATACCCCGATACGAATCGCTCTTGCACCGGGGCTACGAGGCAAGAATCCGGCGGGCTTCAGTTTCGCGAGGGATCTTCGCGTAGCCTGCGGCCCGCCCGGCGTTTAGGCTGCTTTCTTCATCTGCCTGATCTTCGCCCAGCGTGCTTTCTGAGCCAGAGAAATTCTCCTGCGCCCTGCTGCGGAGAGTACGCGCTTAGCCCGACGTGGCGTCCCCGCGTGCACTGTTGCGCCCGTACCTCGGGTTAGCCTTTCGAGAACCGAAATAGCTTCCCCAAGCTTTTGGACTTGGTTTTGCGCATCCCGGCGTTCCTCTCGGAGCCGGTCAATTGCCTTAGCAATATTTGTCATTAAGTATCCTCCCTCGGGTAATTACCGTCGGCCATTGTATTACTAACTCGCCGTTTCTGTCAGGATTTATTTGTCCAGCGGGGAATTACGTGGAGCCCGGATGATACGACCATGATGAAACGAAGGACGATGATACGAGAATGATGACCCGGGGACAGCCTTGCGTCCAGATGGACCGCCCACAGCCTCATCCTGGGGGTAGTAGTCCCGACGACCCGAGCAGGAAGAGAGCGCCAACTGCCAGGATATATAGTAAGAAGATCATCGGTTGGTGGGGCGTCTCCGCGCCCAGGCCGCACGCCGTCAAGACTCGGAAATCCGAGTCTGAACCGGTACACAATGTAGTTGTGAGAATTGGAACGATCCATTCCTTCCGAAATCCTGCGGCGAGCGCGAAGTGTTTTCGCATGCACTTACGACCGCAAGGCTTGCACCTGCACGGCCCTGCCTCCGGTTGCGATTCTGTCTGACTCATTTGCAACGGATTGCACCCGTCTTAAGAAGTTTGGCAGGGAATTGCGGCTAAGTTATTGACGGCAAAGACCGTACCTTTCGGCAGGGCTGGAAGGTGAATTGCCCACTGCCTTTTTGATGAAGTGTGTCTGGCCGAGCGCGAGAGTGAAAACGGCGAGGAGGAAGGCTCTTGCTGCGGTCGTTCTGGTGGTCGGCCTCAGCGATGTGCTTGCCTGGTGCGCAGTAACGTCGCCATCTCCATCGACCGTCATTTCGCATCGGACCCCGCTCACGCAATTGGAAAAGACTTTGCGCCGTGTGCCCGCGCACATCTCCGATTTCTCTACCCTATGGGAGCAACTGGCCCTGCCGAAATGCGGGAACATCCGCCTGCCCGAGGCCTTGCTCACCCCCGACCCGCTGCTGAACGTGCAAGATGACGATCTGCACGTGCGCGTCAGCTTCATTGTTGGATCCGACGGACACGTGCATAGCGCCTTCGTCCTGGAGAGCGGCGGCCCCGGCGAGGACCAGATTGTGCTGCGCGCAGTCCGCTTCTGGCGCTATCGTCCCGCACTCTGTAACGGCGTTCCCATCGATTCCGAAGCGCAGGTAAGATTCCGCATCCGCTAGCGCCCGAATTCTCCTACAATATTAGCGATGAGGTTGCCGTGAGCAAAGACAAGCCGAATCCTCCCAATCCAGAGAAAGACCAGCCCGTCGAAGGCAAGGAGGTCGAAGAGTTTTTTCAACGGCTCCCGGGCAACTTCCGCTGGCCGAAGCCGAATGCCGAGGCGGTCGCTGCCGCCGTGGAAGCGATCCAGCGTATGTCGGCTGGCAGCGCGGCCGCGCAGGATCTGGCGGCAGACGGTGACGCGGACGAGCCGGGGAGCGCCCGCTCAGCCTGCGGAAGTTCGCTCCCGGCGGGCGCTCGCTTTTGTGCCGGCTGCGGAATGCCGAGCCAGCCGGTCGCCGGCGATGCCAGTGCCCGAGCCGGTGCCGGCCAACACCACGTTCATCACCACTATCATCATTTTGTCCCCAGCCGGGGAACGGCATCCGGCGCGCCCTCTGCCGAGTCCGAGCCCGTTGCTCCTCGCGGTCGTGCTCCCGGTTCCGCGGGCACGTCGACCGGCGGCCGCGCCGAAGCCGGCGCCCGCCAGGTTGTGCAGGACTGGGCGCAAGCCTGCAACACCAGGCATATCGACGACCTGCTTGAGCTCTACGCCGCCGACGCTACTCTCATCCGCTCCAACCTTCCGCCGGTTCGCAGCTTGCCTTCGATCCGGGAATTTCTTATCTCGCTGCTCGAAGCCGGATTGGGCGACGTTGAGATGGAATCGCTGCGCGTCGATGTGCTGGGTGAGATTGCTCTCGATCTCGGCCGTTGCAAAATGCTCGTGCCCGTCGCCATGGGCAAGCGCCGCGAAGAGCGCGGAAAATACCTGGTCGTCCTGGTGCGACAGCCCGTCGGCACATGGAAGATTCTCGCCGATTGCTGGTCCTCCGATCTGGCGGTCAGCGCCCCGCCGCCCGAGCCCGCTGCCCGAAAGGGAAGCGAGCCAATCCCGCCTCTCCGCAAGCCCCGCTGATTCGGAGCACCTTCAAACCAACAAAAACCCCGATCCTCGCGGATCGGGGTGGAGTAAGTTCGCTGAGTGAATCTATTGCCCGGACAGGCGTGTCGTGAACAACTGCCGGTAGCCCAAGCTTTCCACGTCCTTGAACATCGGTGTTCCGGGTGGCAGGCCTCCCGGACTGGTAAAGTCCAGGTCGAAAAAGTAATTTCGCGTGGGCGGACTATATACGGTATTGCAGCACTTGTAAAACCCCGTATTGTAGGTTGAGTAGTACAGGCTCACCATCGAGCCCTTGTAATTCGCGGCGACATTCCAGTTTTCCAGGAAGTGCAGGAAGTTGTGTACCCCCCCATCGGTGCCCATGTCCGCGGGGTCGGCAGCCCAAGTCGACGTCGTCGAAAAGGGGAAAGTCCTGTTCTTCCCGCTGGCAATTGCCAATCGGTAAGAGGTAACGGTGTTAGCGTTCCGGTTCCCCGCGTTGGTAACATTGTTCGTTGTCATGCTTTCCAAGTCCGTCCAGTCGTTCGAGAGGAGAGTGAGAGTGTCGACAATTACCGACGCGGCTGCGTGTCCAGTCTGATCGCCCTGAAACTTGGTGGTGTCAGTGTTCCAAGTCGTCGCGTCGTTCGCGTTGCTGTTGTAGTCGCCCAGGAGGTACACCGGATTCTCCGAGGCCACCGTGAATCCGCCAGGGCTGTCCAGGGTCGCAGCAGAGTCCGTTCGCAGCGGTACGTTGCCCAGCGAACCATCCACAAGCCGCAAAACGTGCCGCGCCCCGCTAACCCAGTTCTTGCGCGCGGTGGTGCTGCAACTCGTAATCCGGGCGCTTCCCGCCGCGGTACCGAAGGGATCGGGGTTGGCCGGTGTGTTGATAAGGGTATTCAGGTTGGTAGCGACGCTGACGTTATAGAAGCCCAATCCCATGTTCAACGCGCCGAAGTTGTCCAAGAATCCGTTCTGATTGTCGTCCTCGGGAGAATTGGCTCCGCCTGGAGTTTCCAGCACTCCGTCGGGTGCGCCGTTGGCACTGGCGGCGTTGATCACGTCTTCCAGGCCCGAGTCGCCAGTTTTAGCCGCTGCGCCTCCCATCGGGGGATTCGGGTTAAACAGCATGCCCCGCCGATCCGAGAAATACAGCACGTAGCCATTCTGATTTAGATAATTCACACTCGTGCCGCTCGTGCCAATCGCTCCCGACAGCCAGCGCTTCAGGTTGCCCACATCGATTTCGACGGCGTTCATCACCCCGTTGGTCGTGCAAGTGTCATCCGCCCTAATGTTGTCCCGATTTTCACCTTCGCGGTCATCGTAAAAGTTGATGGGATACCAGTTGTACATGCTGATGCTCTGCGTCGTGGCGTTGCTTAGTCCGAAATAAGGGCTGTTGGTAGTCGTGTCGGGCTGAACTTCCGGAAGCAGCGCATTGCTCCATGTGCTGCAACCAGTCGTTGAGGTACATGTCGGCGCTTTGCCGACACTATCGACCACACCGTCTCCATAACGATCCGCCGGCTCTTGCAGCAGTAGAATCGCGTTCGGATTGATCGGATTTTGAACCCCACCCGCAGGCGTACCTCCACCAGAGGCCGTAGGTGGTTTTGTGCCCCGCGCAAATCCCAGTCCCAGCCATTCATTGGTTACAGCGACCCATTGGTTGGAGCTGTTCAGGTATTCCACTCGCAGCCAACCATCAATCAGGTTCCAGCTTGTGGTTCCGGCGGCCAGCGCGGTCGCGTTACTCGTGACTGCCGTGCCGCTCGTGCCGAGCGCATTGGTCACGGTGTAATACGGGTATACCGGCGGCGCTCCGCTGGGACAACCTGGCGGCAAGCTCGCCGCCGCGACGTTGTACGGGGGGCAAGGAACTATCGTCGTCAGTGGGCCGTTGGTGGTACTACTGAGGGGACTAAGCGGGGCGCTGGTCGTTGCGCTGGACGGACAGAGCAGGGTACAGTTGGAATCCAATGCCTGACTCGCCGGAGGCGTCCATTTCTTGGGAAAGTAGGGCCAGTCCGATGGCAGCGGCGTAGCTTTCGCACTATTTGAGGGGCAGTATGTCCCGGCGCAGTTGGTCGTATCGGGAAACGCGTTCGAGGCGGCGGCGAAGTACATGCTATAGCTGCCAGACGATGGCGCCCCAAGCGTTGTATTGGCAGTAGCTATCGAAATCCCATAGGGATTGCTCAATTTCCAAGCCGAGTTTGCGGTCACCATCGGTTGCGATACATTCGCCAGCCGGACGTTATTCGTATCCGAAGCTCCACCCGGCAAATCTGCCGGATCGTCGCTCAGCAGCACGTGAATCTCGGCCAGGTTATACTCGCGCGATTGGCTTAGCGCCGACGCGGGGTTCTCGCCTGCCGGTGGCCGGCGAATAATTTCGTACGGGTGCTTAGTTCCGTCGACAAAGGGCATCGAAAGCTTCGTGGCGCCCGTCCCCGTTTGGTTGACAGTCGTATTTCCATAGTTCCCGTTGATCACCTCTTTGTGGGTAGTGGTCTCGGAGAAGTTATACCAGGCGTTTGGGCCGTTATAGGTTGACGTCGGCGGGTTTCCCCCCGCGCCCTGCACGCTGCCGTCCCCGTAGGAAGAGGCGGTGGAGGCATCCATTTTCGTGCAATTCGTCGTCGTTGTGCTGCAAGCACTGGTGGAATTGGCGGTCGGAACATATATGTCGGAGGTGTAGCCGGCGTTCGTTGCGTTGTTGCCGTTGGGCAGCAGGGTCCGAACCACGTTGCCATATGCCGATACCTTGCTGTGAAAGGTTACGGTTGCTTGGCCGAAAGGGTACAAGTCCCCGTTGGTGTGTACAGGGCCGGCGAAGTCCATCGGGGCGCCGGGGAAAAAGGCTAGATCGCTCTCCGAGAATACTCCGAACTGGAACACCGGAATGAGCGCTACCTGCGCGGTCCGGGCCATGCTCACTTCCTGCCCGCCGGTTGTTAAGTCCGCCGTCACCAGCATGTTCACCGGGATGATCTGCGCCCACAGACCTTGGTTTTGTCCGGAACTGATCTGTCCCCAGTTCGCGGTCAGAGAGGTTGGGCAAGTCGACGCCTGCGCCGACCCGGGCATCACCGAATAGGTTACCCAGGTGATTCCCGCCATCGCCGGCTCATTCGCCGCCGAGCCCACGCCGCAAATTTGGCTGGGAGTCGGGGCCTGCGAGGTCTGGAACACCGTGGACAGGTCGGAGTACATTTTCTCAATCCCACCCTCAGCGGCGTGATAGGCGACATTGTTCTGCAGATCCGTGCCGCCCACCTTGCCTTCGGTGTTGACCATCATCATCAGCCCGATCGCGATCCCCGACAGCATCAACAGCATCAGCAAGGACGCAATCAGCGTGAATCCTTTGGTGTGCAGTCTCGCGCTCTTCATACCGTGACTCCCCATGGTGTCAATCCCCATCGCTCCGCTTTCCATCGTCTCGTTCTTCTGTGTCTTCTCGTCCGTCTCTAACTTGGGGGAACTGGATAGTTATTGGTGTAGGTCAGATTCCGGGCGCTAACCGACGTCTGCAAATCCAATCTCTGGTAACTGCCACCGCTACCGCCGCCATACCCCACGCCTGGCAGAGTGCTATCCATCGCCATGTTCGCAATGTTGATCTTGGTGATCTGGTTGGGAAGAAGTCCAGTCGAAGCGCCATTGCAGCCATCGCTAGCAGCGCCAGGGCTGCTACAGGCGACCGCCGGCGAACCGGTGGCGTTGTTAAAAAGGTCATAGGTAAACTTCAGGTAAACCACGTTTTCCGCCACCGGAATCGGAGTGTGTCCGCTGACTTGCTGCATCAGTCGCGGTGGGGTGGGACTGTTGTCGATGTAATAGCTGATCACCAGAATGCGCGTTGCATATCCGGTCACGCTATTCGACGGCGGCGCGTACTGGCTGGCCAGGCTGTTGGCGACCGCTGCCGCCTGGTTCATGTTCAGCGCATCGCTGGTGGCGAAGGTGACGACACCTGCACCGGTGGGTGCGGTGGTCACTTCGGCCACCACGTTGGTTGTACCAAAGGTGAACAAGACCAGATCGCCAGCCGTCAGTCCAGTCGCCGAATCGCCTACGGCCTGGATAGTGTTGCCGTTGTTGGTGCAATTCGAAGCCGCCTGCGAAGCCGCAGTCAGCGTGAAGGTCACGGTTGTCGCGCTTGTCATGGCCGCTTGGTAGCAGTCCAGGTAGAAATTGTTGTCCGTATACACCACCGTGACCGCATCGGTGGCTCCCTGCACCGCGAGCAGAATCGGCCCGACGTCATATCCCGGGAGCAGACCGTAGAGATAATATGTGCCGCTCTGCGCGGGATATGCCACAGACCCGCCGTTGATGTAGCACGGTGTCCCCGTCGTCTGAGCGCAGCCATACACCGGAGCGCTGGCGGACGGCAGGGCAATATTTGCGCCGGGATTTAGCCCCGCCCCGGCCAGGCTCAGGTCCCTAGTCAGTATGTTGGAGGCAGCCCGAAAATCCTGCTGCAACTCCGCCCGCTGCGTAGTCGTCCAGGCCGCCTGCACACCCTGGATGTAGATCTGCACCGCTGCCGCCAGCACCAGCCCTCCCAGTGCCATGGAGATCGTCATTTCCAGCAGGCTGAATCCACTCTTACGCTTTGTTGAGCGACCGCTCATAAGCTCCTCTTTACTGGTACTGCGAAATGTACGAATTCAGAATGTAGGTCTTCGGCTGATTCGCCTGTGAAGTTTGGTACTGCACGGTGATGGTCACGCTGCGCAGCGAGCTCACCACGTAGCCGCTCGCGTCTCTTACCGAGGAGATCAGAATCGTGCGCTGATAGCCGCTTAGAGGGATGAACGTATCGTCCGCCGTCTGAAAAATCCCGTCTGGCCCCGGGTCCTGTAGAGTTTGCTCGGGCTGGCCCACGTCGTAAGTGGTCCCCAGAATGCCAGCATAGTTTCCCGTCGTTATCGCCTGGTACATTGGTTGCGGAGTAGTCGGACTCGCGAAGATGCCGCAGCTGCCGGCGCCGGTGACGGGGCAGTTGGTGGAGCCCGTATTTTGAATGTCGTCAAAGGTGAGCTGACCGGAGTTGCGCGCGGTCACGATACTCTCATACGCCTCGTTCGCCAGTTGCTTGGCGATCATGCTCTGCTGCGAGGTCTCGGTCGTAGCCATGGCCAGCCCGAACACGCCCAGCATACTCACCATTCCGACCGTCAGCACGGCCATCGAGATCACAACTTCCAGCAGCGAAACTCCGTCCTCCGCTTGCTTACGCATCTGAGAATTTCCCCTGCGCCCGATCATTGACGTACCCATTGGTAGCTTGACCCCCCAGCGCTGTAGAGCCGCCATCCGTGAATGCGGCCGGTTGCGCCCCACAGGTCCACCGCCCGCGAACTCAATAGATTTGTCGGATTCGCGATGTACACCACGCCATCATCCCAGTTGCCCGAGCCGGCACAAGTTGACGCGGTCTGCGCCGAACCGTCGGGGCAGAAGTAGATCGTCGATTGACCGCCAGTGCCGCCGCTTCCCGTGTAGCCAAAGTCAATCGCATGCGCCCCCGTGCCCATGGTCGGCTGCGTCGCGGTGGAGTCGGGAGCCGTCGTGGAAGCGATCGCCGATGCCGCGTAAAACTGCACCCCCGGCGGCAATTGATAGATCACGGTACTCTGGTCGTTCTGAAATCCCGCCGACGCGAGCGCCACCGTGATCGTGTTAGGCGAGACGCTGTTGGAAAAAGTCACCGAGTACGATGTCCGCTGCGACACCGCGTTGTCGCGCGCCTGACGCATCGACGCCAGCGTCGTGTTATATGCATTGGTCACATGCTGCTGATTCAGCAGCGGCGTGAGGCTGAAGATCGCGACCGCCGACATGATGATGGAAATCGCCAGCACCGTCACCATTTCCAGCAAGCTGAAGCCGCTCTCCCGACGCCTGCGATGCAACGCAATTGATTCCAGGCTTCTCATAAGCATTTGCCGTTCCCGCGGCTCCCCGTTCTGTAAAACAAAATCGTCACAGCAAACTTGTACAACTGGAATTTCGTCAGCCCGGTATCTCCCGCGACCCTTTGCGGATCGCAGTACCGACACCGGTCTGACTAACTCGATGGTAGGAACTGTTCCTTGGTACGTCAAAGTACCGGGGTACACCGGCCTTTCGTACACTGTCTTTTAGTAAGTAATTCCAGGTGGAGTTACCATCGTGCCATGCGGCGCTCGCTTGCCAAACACGCTTCGTATCGCCGCGCCCACGCCGCAGTTCGGAATTTAGTCTGCTAATGAAGGCCTGCGCTCAAAGAAAATCCCAGCGACTGTCCTAACAGCTTATGCCCCTCCAAAGGAGACCAAAAGATGACTAAAGTCTCAAAAACGGGAAGAGAACTAAGGACAAGACCATTAAGAAAGGAAGTCTAAATTGCACCCCACCCGTGACACTGGTAACTTGTCGTTGACACCAGCTATCTCTTACCATGCTGTTACTATGGATCTACGCGCCCTNNTACGCCTTCGATCTCCCGCGGATTAGAACTGCTCGATAGCCAGCGGTTCGATGCCATTGTCCTCGACTATCGCGCCGATCAGAGTTCCGAGGAATTCCTGGCGCGGCTGCGTCAGTCCGCCAAAAACCGCGCCAGCATGCTGATTGCTGTCGTCGACAGCGAGTTCAACGCCCGACCCGTGTTCGGGCTTGGCGCCAACTTTGTTCTCTATCGCCCGCTCTCTTCCGAGCGCACCCGCATCAGTTTGCGCGCTGCCCGCGGCCTCATGCGCCGCGAACGCCGCCGCGCCCCCCGCACGCCCATCCATTCGTCCGCCAACGTCGCCTATCCCGGCGCGCCCGAACTGAACGCCGTCTTGACCGACCTCAGCGACGGCGGAACGTCGTTCCAAACGACCAACCGCCTTCCGTCCGCAAGCAAGGTTTATTTCGAGTTCGCTCTTCCCGGTCAGCAACAACTGGTGCGCTTGTCGGGTGAGGTGGCCTGGCAGGACTCGAGCGGCCGCACCGGAATTCGTTTCCTCGATGTGCCCAAGGCTTCGCGCCGTCTCATGCAGACCTGGCTTCAGCAGAATGCTGCCCGCCCGGCGACCGGATTGCCGGACCAGTCGTCCGCAGGCGAGTCCTCTGAGGCTCAGCCGTCCGCAACCCAGTCTCGCTCCGAGCACGAGCCGAGGTCCGAGTCAACGGATTCCGCATACCTCTCCAATGCCGGCAACCGCCGCGAAGAGCAACGTTTCGCCTGCAAATTCGGAGCGGAGGTCTACCGTCTCGGCACCACTGTCCCCAATCGCTGCAACCTTTCCGATATCAGCGAGGGTGGTTGCTATGTTGAAATGCCAACCCCACTCTCCGGGCAGTCGGGCGTGGAGATTCTGGTCCGCACTGCCGACACGAAATTGAGAATCAGGGGGCAGGTGCTGGCCACCCACCCCGGTTTTGGCATGGGCGTGCGCTTCATGTTTCGCGATTCCGGCGAGCGCGAAGAAATTCTACGCCTGCTCGCAGTTCTCTCCACCGGTCCGGCGCTGGACGAACAAACCCGCTGAGCGCGAGTTTTCATTCCACCTGGGCTTGCGGTTAGCAGTATGACAGACGTTCGAGGCGCCGCTCCGACTACGCCGGCTGCTTTTTCTTTGCCACTGCCCGCCGAAAATATTCCAGCGAAAGCTTCAGCCCGCTTTCCAACTCCACTTTCGGTTCCCATCCGAGCAACTTCTTTGCTTTCGAAATATCCGGACAACGCTGTTTCGGGTCGTCCTGCGGCAGCGCTTCGAACTTGATCTGGCTCGCCGACCCCGTCGTCGCAATCACTTTCCGCGCGCAATCCAGAATCGTGAACTCCGTCGGATTCCCAATATTCACCGGCCCATGCTCCACCGATCGCGCCAGCCGCAGAATCCCATCCACCTCATCGCTCACGTAGCAAAAGCTGCGCGTCTGGCTGCCGTCGCCATACACCGTAAGATGTTCTCCCCGCAGCGCCTGCCACATAAAATTCGGAATCACCCGCCCGTCGTTGATCTGCATCCGCGGCCCGTAGGTATTGAAGATGCGCAGAATCCGCGTGTCCACATTGTGATAACGGCGATACGCCGTGGTCGCCGCTTCGGAAAACCGCTTTGCCTCGTCATACACCGACCGGGGTCCGATCGGATTCACATTCCCCCAATACGTCTCGGTCTGCGGATGCACCATCGGATCCCCGTAGCACTCCGATGTCGATGCCATCATGAACTTTGCGCCGCACCGCCGCGCCGTTTCCAACGCTTCAAACGTTCCATACGATCCCACCCGCAGGGTCTCGATCCCGTGTTCGGCATAGTCGACCGGGCTCGCCGGGCTCGCGAAGTGAAACACATAATCCAAGCTGCCCCAGTCGGCGGGGTAGCAAACATCTTTCTCCACAAACTCAAATCGCGAGTCGCTCCGCAGATGCTCAATGTTCGCCAGGCTTCCCGTCAGCAGATTGTCCGCCGCAACAACCGAATAGCCCTCGCCCAGCAACCCATCGCACAAATGCGATCCCAGAAAGCCCGCTCCTCCTGTGACCAGCGCACGTTTTATGTTCACGGCTCGCGTGTTCATGAGTTGCGCATTCACGATTTCAGGCGCGCTCGCCTTTCTTCGGACGCGTCCCCACCGTCAACTCCTCCGTCAACGCCGCCGGACGCCCCACACTGTAATAAGAGAATCCATGCTCCACCATCACCGCCGGATCATACAGGTTGCGCCCATCCAGCACGATGGGATACTTGACCAGCGTGCGCAGACGGTCCAGATCAAGCGCCGCGAATTCTTCCCACTCCGTCAGGATCAGCAGTGCGTCCGCGCCCGTCGCCGCCTCATACGCATCCGACGCAAACTCGACGCCCGATTTCAATACTGCTTTCGCCCGCTCCATCGCCGCCGGATCGTAGGCGCAAATGCGGCAGCCCTCCCGCAGCAGTTCCTGCACCAGCAGCATCGCCGGCGACTCCCGAATATCGTCGGTCCCGCCTTTGAACGCGAGGCCGAGCACGCCCAGTCGCTTGCCCCGTAAAGTCCACAGCACGCCCCGCACCTTGCGCAAAAACCGGTGCCGCTGATCTTCATTAATACGAATCACTTCCTCCAGCAGCCGAAAGTCGTATCCGTTTTCCTTCGCGACCGCCCGGAACGCCATCAGATCCTTGGGAAAGCACGACCCTCCATACCCGATCCCCGGATTCAAGAAACGCGGCCCGATCCGGGAATCCGCCCCAACCCCATCGCACACTTGCTGCACATCCGCGCCCACCGATTCGCAGATCGACGCCACTGCATTGATAAAAGAAATCTTCATCGCCAGAAATGCGTTGGAAGCGTGCTTGATCAGTTCCGCGCTCTGCGTGCTGGTGACGATCAGCCGCGGCGCCGCTTTGCCTGAGGCCGCTTCCGGACGAGGAATCGCATCCCCGCGGCCGTAATACCATCCGCTGGTCAGCGGCCCGTAGAGTTGGCGCATCACCTCCGCGGCTCGCTCGCTCTCTACTCCCACCACGATGCGGTCGGGATAGAGAAAATCCGTAACCCCCGTCCCCTCTCGCAGAAATTCCGGATTCGAAGCCACATCGAAGTGCGACGGATCGGCCCCATTTCTCATGATGATGGTGCGGATCCACTGGCTCGTGTACACCGGAACCGTGCTTTTCTCCACCACCACCTTGTACCCGTCGACGCCTCCGGAAATTTCCCGCGCCACCGACTCTACATAGGAAAGATCAGCGTCCCCGCTTTCGGTCGGCGGTGTCCCGACCGCGATGAACACGACTGCGCTCTCCCGCGTGGCCGCCTGTAAGTCGCCGGAAAACTTGATGCGCTGTCCCTGATGCCGCGCCAGCAGTTCGGGCAGAAATTGTTCGTGAATCGGCACCTCGCCGTTCCTCAGTGCGGTGAGTTTCTCTTCATCGTTATCGACCAGGACAACCTCGTGTCCCAAATCCGCAAAACACACTCCCGTTACCAACCCGACATATCCGGAACCAACCACTGCGATGCGCATAGCGAGCCTTCTCCTTAGAATCTGCATTTGCACATCCGGCTCGTCGGTGTGCACTTCCTAATGTAGCAGTCTTCCCGCCCTTGACAGCGCCTCTATCGTCAGTGCCGCATCCACCGAACCCAGGAATGGGAATTCGAATCTCACAAAAAAACAGTGACCGCCATCACCCCCGCAAAGTCCGCGAGCCCGTGTGTGGACCTCCCAAGGTAACCGTCGCGCAGGGAAGCGCCTGTTAACCCCTCCCCGGAGAACAGCTAAACTACAAAGGACGACTCTTCATGACCAGATTTGCTGCTATTTTGTTCTTTTGCGCGCTGCCGCTCTTCTGCCAGAGCAATAGCGGCGAATTACGCCTCAAAGTGACCGATCCGGCCGGTCTGGCAGTGAAAACCACAGTTCAGATCACGAGCAAGGCGAATGGTTATCGAAATACTCTGGCAACGAGCGATGAGGGTCGCCTGGATGTGCAGCGCCTGCCTTACGGCATCTATCAGCTCGAAATTGAGCAACCTGGCTTTGCGGGGATATCCGAATCGGTCGATATTCATTCCTCGATTCCGGCCGAATACACAGTCCAACTCAAGCTGCCTTCGGTGAATCAGGCGCTAACTGTGAGTGCCGCCAACACTTTGATCAATCCCGATCAAGCTGGCGCAGTTAGTCAGATAGGTTCCGACCTCATCCAAAACCGGCTCAGCTCGATCCCGGGCCGTTCCCTGCAGGATCTAGTGAACTCGCAGCCCGGCTGGCTGTACGAAGGCAATGCTGTCCTGCATCCGCGCGGCTCGGAATATCAGACCCAGTTTGTGGTCGACGGGATCCCGCTGACCGACAATCGTTCGCCCAGCTTCGGACCGGCGATTGACGCAGACGATGTGCAATCGTTGACCATCTACACCGCCGGCATCCCTGCGGAATATGGCCGAAAAATGGGGGGCGTCGTCGAGGTCAATACGCTGCAGGATTCGCAGCCGGGATTGCATGGCCAGTTCGCCCTTTCCGGAGGCAGTTTTAGTACCGCCGGGGTTTCCGCCTCGGGGCAATATTCTTGGGGAAAGAATATCGTTGGCGCCAGCGCCAGTGGCAGCATGACGGATCACTATCTGAATCCCGTGGTTCCGCAGAACTACACGAATACAGGCACGCTGGGTGACTTTTCGGTGAATTACGAGCGCGACTTAACCACCAAGGACCGTTTGCGGTTCATCGTTCGCCACGAGCTTTCGCGCTATGAACTTCCGAACGAACAAGTGCAGCAGGCGAACGGACAGATCCAGACGGCAGACAACATCGAGACGATGGGAATCGCCTCGTATCAGCACACCTTCTCGTCCAATGCCTTGACCGATTTCCGAACAATGGTGCGCGACAACGAGATTGGTTTCAACTCCAACCCAGATTCGACTCCCATTGAAGTCTTCCAACAAAATTTCTTCCGCGAAGCATACTTCAGGGGGACCACCACCGTCACTCGTGGGCGGAATGAGTGGAAGTTTGGGTTCGAATCGGACAACACGTTTTTGAACGAAAATTTCCGCTACCATATTACCGACCAAAGCCAATTTGACTCCGACATTCCGCCCGACTTCAGCTTTCTCGCCAATCGGCCTGACCTTGAGCAATCCGCATTTGTGCAGGACCAGATCCGTCTGAAGAATGTGACCATCAACATCGGGCTGCGTTGGGACCACTATCAGCTCTTGCTAAACCGGCATGGGGTGCAGCCGCGCTTCTCAGTTTCGCGGTATTTCCCAGCGGCCGATCTCCTGGTGCATTTCTCCTATGACCGAGTTTTTCAGACCCCGTCCTTCGAGAACATTCTGCTTTCGAGTTCAATTGCAGCTGCGTCCATCAACCCAGTGAGTGTTCTTCGGCTGGTGGAACCTTCCGAGGGGAACTACTACGAGGCGGGCTTGACGAAGGTGTTCCACGGCAAGATCAAACTGGACACGACCTATTTTCGGCGCCTTGTAGCCAACTATGCGGATGACGACCAGATCGCTAACACGACGATCAGTTTTCCGATTGCATTCGAGAAGGCCGTCATCTATGGCGCGGAAGCGAAGATCGATCTTCCCGAGTGGCACCGTTTTTCGGGCTTCCTGAGCTATTCCTATACTCTTGGACAAGCTTGGTTTCCCGTAACGGGGGGCTTGTTCTTAGGCGATGGCGTTCAAGGATTGCTGCCGAGCGGCCACCTTCCAGATTCGCAGGACCAGCGCAACACGGTTCGCGGACGCCTTCGCTACCAACTGAAGCCGCGCTTCTGGATTGCGGGCGGAGTCCAGTTTGACAGCGGCTTGCCATTTGACTTCCAGTGCGATCCAACTTTAACTCTTGAACAATGCATCTACGGGCCAGGTGGGCCAGCCCAGACCTACGGACAGGCCGTCGTGAATCGTATCAACTTTGTCCGAGGCCGCATCTATCCCGCCTTTCAGGTCAATGCCTCGGCGGGCGCGGATGTCTATAAGTCGGAGCATCTGAATATGCGCTTCCAGATCGATGGACAAAACCTTAACAACGTTCTTAACGTCATCGACTTCGGGGGTCTTTTCTCCGGCAACGCCATCGGCCCGTCGCGGAGCGTAGCCATGCGCCTCACCTCTACCTTCTAGGAGTCCGTCCGAGAATT
>PLHP01000022.1 GCA_003138955.1 Acidobacteriaceae bacterium
AATGACGAGCGCGCTGAGCAGGTAGAAGATGCCCGGGATCCAGTGTCCCTGGTGGTAGAGATAAGGCCAATCGTCGGTAGTCACGGCTACGGGGGTGACCGCGACTTCGGGCGAGGCGAGAAACGCCGGAGGCCGGTCCGCGACAAACTGACGCAATCGCGGATCGGCGGCCACGCTGGCTTCGACCTGTCCTGAGGGCGAAATGGCAAAGCAGGTGGCGCCCGCGGTGTAACTGGAAGGCGCGAGGAAAACCACGGGAGGTTTCCCGAAGGTGTGGGTCAGCATTTCGGCCAGGCGTCGTCCCACAAAAGGATGATTGATCTGGAACTTGAGGAACAGAACGCCGCCGGGGGCGAGCAGCGCGCGCGCTTCCCGGAAGGACTCTTCGGTGTAGACGAAGTTGTCGAGGCGCATGTTGGAATAGTCGGAGAGCTGAGTGTGGGAATCGAGCAATCCGAAAAGGATGAGGTCGTAACGGGCAGTGGTGCGCTTCATGAAGGCGCGCGCGTCCGTGAGGTGAGCGGAGACCCGCGGATCGTCGTAGGGATGCTCGGGGTGGCGGCGCCCGAGGGCGAAGATTTTGGGATCGATTTCCACGGCATCGACGGCGGGGGCATGATGGCGCAGAGCGGCGGCCACGTCATTCCCGGTGCCCGAACCGACAATCAGGACGCTCGGGTTCGGGGTTGTGAAACGGAAGGGTAGATTGTAGGGATTCTCGTCGGGCGCCTCGGTCAACAAATGGGGGTGACGAAGCAAAAAGTCGGGAGAGAGATTCACAGTCATCTGGTAGCCGGTGTGGTTGACGCGAATCTGGGAGTCGAGAAGTTCGCCATCGGGAAAATACTGATCCTCGACTTCGATCTGCTGGTAGGGAGTCCAAAGGTTGAAGTGGTGCGGAGTAGAAGGATCGAAGAGCAGGAGGGCTACGGGCAAGACGGCAGCGGCGAGCCAGATGGTATCGCTGCGGTTGGATTGCAACAGCGCCATGGCCGCCAGAACGATGGTGAACCAGACTGCGGGGGACAGTGCCAGCCAGGACACGGCAAAGAATGCGAGGATGCCGGCCAGACTGCCGGCCAGATTCCAGGAATAGCCAAAAAGCGGGCGTGGGGCCAGTTCGATCTGGCGGCTTACGGTTTGTCCGATGGGGATGAAGATGTAAGTGATGAGTAAGAGCAGAATGGCGGTGACCGCTACGGCTAGAAGCAAGCCCGAGGTGTCATGCGCGGCGCGGGTGGCCCATATCTCGACGTCCTGCGCGGCGCCGAGGTATTGCGATAGGGTCTCCATGACCTGCGGGCCGCGCCAGGGCAGACGAACTATGGCAATCAACCCTATGAGAGCGGTAGCGGCGGTCTGCCAGCGCGGGCGTTGGCGCGCCAGAGCGCAGCCCAGTCCGAAGCCGAGAAAACAGAGCAGCAGCGCCAGGTTCTTGACATAAGCAAACACGCGGACTTCGGTGGCAACCCAGCGGATGAGCGCGAGTTCCGCGAAGAGGGTGAGCGCGCTCGCCAGAAACAGGGTGGAAAGATTCCAGCCGTCGGGCAAGTCGGAGGCACGGGTGCGCGGCTTGATTAGACGGTAGCCGAGCAGGAGCGCGGCCGCCAGAATGAAGCCCAGGATGCGCAGCGACATGGGGAGTCCGTTGAGAGAAGAGCGGAACAGAATAACACGCGGCACATCCACACGGAGCGTAGCGAAGGACTTGCGCAATGGCGCGGCAACATCCTCTTCCGGTCCTTACTTCTCACAAACCAATTCCGCCCACTTCGTTCCAATTTCGATTCCCTAATTGACAGAGTTTGTGACGGGCATTAGCTTGAATCAGTCGGTCTGCGCAACCCCAAAGCTTGCGTCAGAAGGATGGCATAATCCCTAAATTATCCGGAGTGGCCGTTAGTGTTGTCTTGCCTTCAAACCACACCAATCAGAGGAGGACCAACCATGACATCGAGATCACTTGTAAGGACTATTGTCGCCCTGATGTTCGTGCCGTGCGCTTTAGCTGGCGCCTTTGCCCAGATGCCCAATCCCTACGGCTTCAGCATCAGCTTGGAGAATGCCAAGAAAGCGGCCATGCCGGCCCTCGCGGAAGCAACCAAGAACAACTGGTCCATGGCGGTGGCGGTTGTCGACCCCGCAGGTAATCTGGTTTATTACGAGAAGATGGACAATACCCAACTCGGGAGCGCCAACGTCGCGATTGACAAGGCCCGCTCCGCTGCCCTGTTCAAGCGGCCGACGAAGGCGTTGCAGGATGCACTCGCGGCTGGCGGGGACGGTCTGCGCATTCTCCGGCTGCAAGGCGCAACGCCGATTGAGGGCGGCATTCCGCTCGTCAGCGACGGCAAGATTGTGGGCGCGATTGGCCTTTCGGGCGGCACCAGCGCGCAGGACGGCCAGTGTGCCAAGGCGGGAGCCGATATGTTCAAGTAAACACTAGCAGGCTAGCTGGTCGCGGGTTAGTTTCAGGCCGCCCAGGCTGCCGAGGATGGTTACGGCGATCTGCTCGGTGCGGAAAAATTCTGCGGCGGTTTGCTGCAGGTCGTCGATGGTGACGGCTTCGATGCGCTCGATGAGTTCGTCGAGACCATAAAAATGGTCGTAGTACATGTCTTGGCGGGCGAGGTTCGACATGCGCGCGGTCGAGGATTCGAGCGACAGCATGAGGCTGCCTTTGAGCTGGTCCTTGGAGCGGCGCAGTTCTTCTTCGGGGACGGGGGTGGTTTTCAGGTTGCGGAATTCCGCGACGACGCACTCGACAACCTTGATCGCCGACTCGCGCGAGGTGCCGGCATAGACGCACATGGAGCCGGTATCGCGATAGGGGTTGAGGTCGCTATAGATGGAGTAGGCGAGCCCCTGGCGCTCGCGAATGTTCTGGAACAGGCGCGAGCTCATGCCGCCTCCAAGCAGCGTATTCAGGATGTAGGAAGCGTAGCGGCGCTCGTGGGCCATGGGATGCGAAGGGACGCCGATGCAGATCTGGACCTGCTCGAGCGACTTCTTGTTGCGCAGGTTGATACGGGAAAAAGTCTCGGGCCGGGGCGAGTGCAAGCCGTTTTTCGCCGGTTTCACGTGTTCGAAATATTTCGCGACGAGATCGACAAAGTCCTTGTGGTCGAGGTTCCCGGCGGCGCTGACGATGAGATTGCCGGGAGCGAAGTGGTGTCCATAGAAGCGGGAGACCACGGGGCGCTCGAATGTTCTTACGGTGTCGCGCGTGCCCAGGATCGGCAGCCCGAGAGCGTGGTTCTTCCAGAAACTTTGCGTGAAGATTTCGTGGACGAGGTAATCGGGATTGTCCTGATCCATTTTTATTTCTTCGAGGATAACGCCGCGCTCGCGCGCGATATCGCCGGCATCGAAGACGGGATGAAGAACGAGATCGGTGAGGACATCCATGGCCCGCGGAAGATGCTCATCGAGGACTTTGATGTTGAAGCAGATGCATTCCTTAGCCGTAAAAGCGTCCATGTTGCCGCCGATCGAGTCGACCTGGCGGGCGATATCTTCGGCGGAGCGCGTCTCCGTGCCCTTGAACACCATGTGTTCGATGAAGTGGGAGATGCCATTCCATTTGGAACCTTCGTCGCGCGAGCCGGACTTGAGCCAGATGCCGATCGCGACCGAGCGGATGTGCGGCATCTTCTCGGTGATGACGGTGAGGCCGTTCGGCAGGATCTGACGCCGAATGCTGCGGATCTCTTTTGCCATTAGTTGCTTACCATGAGTTTCCTAGTATGACGTTCGTATCCGACGTACGAATTCCTGGGCGGGTTGCTTCTACTATTCTCCCACAATCCGGGGCGACGCGACGGCAGTTGATGTTTAGCCTTGCTTTTGTTTAACTTACCGCAACGCATCCACGTTCTCACGTCTTGATAAGCCGACTTTCGTTATACTTTGCATACTCGTGAAGAAGCGCGAACGAAGAGGCGCGAACCAGAGCGGTTCTACGAGTGACCCCAAATGGCCGAACAGAAGCTCCGCGTCCACTTTGGCGACTATCTGGGCAAAGCCGAAGTGGTTATCTATTTCGTTCTTGCCGTGTTGCTTTTTGTAACGGCGCTCGCGACGATTGCCAACGCCGGCAAAATGCTCTGGGAGGGCCTCATCCACTGGACGATTGCCGCCCAGACCCTGTCGGTGTTGGACCAACTGCTCGTTGTATTGATGCTGGTGGAAATTCTGCATACGGTGCGCATCTCCATCCACTCGCATTTTCTGGTTACCGAACCATTTCTTGTGGTGGGCCTGATTGCCTCGATTCGGCGCGTCCTCGTGATTACCCTGGAAGCGGCCACCCTCACAAAAGGTGGAGCGTGGTCGGCCGAGGGTGCGAGCATATTTCGAGCGAGCATGACCGAGCTTGGCTTGTTGGGTCTGCTTATCCTCATTTTGGTATTTTCCATTACGCTTTTGCGCCGGTTCGCTCCTGCCCCGAAAGACATGGAAAGCTAAGAACACGCCTGGTTAACCTTCTCCGATGGGAAGTTGAGCGGTCGGCGTCGCTGCCAGCTCGATTCCTGTGTCTTATGGATTACACTCAGAGACGGGCGAGAGCCTGCCCTGAGCTTGCCGAACGGACGCCCGTCGCTCCACTAACCAAATGCCCAGCCAATCCAATTCGCTGTTGGGACTGAACTTGCAGGAACTTACGAATCTCGCGCTTGGGTCGGGGCAACCTGCCTACCGGGGCCAGCAACTATTCGATGCGGTATATCGGCAAAAGATCGACCGGCTGGATCAGGTTTCGACGCTGCCGCTCGAATATCGCGCCCGTCTGTCGGAACAAGGCTGGGGGATGGGGCTTCCGGGGATTGCGCGCAAGTTTGTTTCGAGCGATGGCACCGTGAGTTATCTGGTGGAACTGGCCGACGG
>PLHP01000389.1 GCA_003138955.1 Acidobacteriaceae bacterium
ATTACAAAATTACAAATTCCGCTTTTATGACTTCGACCCTCGACAAGCTCCATGCCATCCTGCGGCGCGATCTGCTCACAGCCGTCCGCCACCGCAGCGGCTTCGTCGTAACCATGGCCGGAGTGTTCATCGAACTGGCGGCTTTCTATTTTCTATCCCGCGCCATCGGTCCCGGCTTTCGACCCGGCGGCGTCGAGTACTTCCCCTTTCTCATGGTCGGCACCGGCGTCTACACGTTCTTCGTAATGAGCGCGCAAGCTTTTCTGAGCGCGGTGCAGGAAGCACAGCAGACGGGAACGCTGGAAGTTCTCATGACGACCTCCACGGCTCCGGCTGAGCTCGTCATCCTCAGTTCTATTTCTGCCTTCGCCGGAAACCTGCTCAATCTGCTCGTCTATCTTTTCGCGGGAGTGGCAGTTTTCCGGGCAGCGATCCACGCCAACCTTGTTTCGTGCGTGGCCGTATTAATTTTTTCTCTGGCAATCGCCCTAGCCCTGGGGATCGCCGCGGCCACGCTTCAGGTTGCGTTCCAGAAAGGCTCAGCGCTGATCTGGTTGCTCGGCTCCGGACTCTGGTTTCTGAGCGGAACCATGTTCCCGATCCAGAGCTTGCCCCGACCGCTCGAGCTTCTGGCCCGCGCGGTTCCTCTCACATACGCCATCGATGGCATGCGCAGGGCATTGCTCGAGGGGCAATCCATCACAACGATGGCTCCCACACTGGCTATCCTGGCCGGGTTTGGCCTGGTCCTGCTGCCGCTCGCGCTGGCCGCCCTGTCGCTAAGTTTGCGGCGCGCGCGGCAAGATGGAACTCTGTCATTTTACTGAGGATATGGCTTCGCCTTTTTCGGCCTGCGCCGCGGCCAAGTCAGCCGGGCCAAGTCAGATTGTCACCGGGGAAATCCATGTAGTACACTGCCCTTACTCTTATCAAAACTGGGGACAGGGAGGGAGAACCAACCCTTTCATATGTCCGGGCCATCGAAAAACTTCCTCATGCTGGAAAGCACCACGATTACGAGCACGACTACGGCGCGCTCGACGGCGAACGCAGAACGCTCAGCTTTGGTGGCTGATGCTTTGCGTCTCAGTGGTCGTTTGCGTCTGCAAGTTCACGGGGAAAGCATGCTGCCCGCTCTTTGGCCGGGCGCTGTGGTCGAAATCGCAAGCTGCTCGCTTGAAGACGTCCGGCCCGGCGAGATCGTGCTCGCACGACGTGATGGCCGCCTCTTCCTGCATCGCCTCGTCTCCACCTGCAAGCCGCAGGGCTTTCTGCTGCGCGGCGATTCCATGCCTGGCTCCGACCCTCAGTTCCCTGCCGAAGCGCTGCTGGGCCGGCTGGTGAACAAGGCTGACGAAAGGCGAGGCGTCTCCGGCTTCGACATGAAATGGTTTGGCGTGAAATGGTCGCGCGCGCTGGGAATGGTGCTCTGTCATTGTAGTGTGGCCCGGCGTCTTGCTCTGAAATTTCACAGCCGCGGGCAAGCATCGGCGCGAGAATTTCGAAGCCCGGAACAGGCCACGGAACTAGGTTCCGGTGAGCTGGGAGCCCTATGACGGCCGCGCCCGGAAAAGTCGCCTGTGTCGAAATCGGAGGGATCCCAATCGCGTTGTCCACCCGCGACGAGGGTTTTCTCAATCTGCTGCGCCAGCGCTATGCCGGGTTCCTGAGTTCTTCGTCTCCCGAGTTTGAGCTTGAGTTTGATCTCACCGGCACGGGACCCGCTTCCGATGACGATGTTCGGGTCCGCCGCAATATTGACGATGACGAGTGGCTCATCGAGCGCGGAGACTTCCGCGCCCGCTGGACCCCGCGCACCGGACGAGGCAACGTGCGGCAAAATGCCAACCCGTATTCTCTCGATTCGGTGCTGCGTATTCTGCACAGCCTGATTCTTGCCGAACGCGGCGGATTCCTGCTGCACGCCGCCAGTGCGATCTGCGATGGCCGGGCCTATCTGTTTTCGGGCGTGTCGGGCGCGGGCAAGACCACGATGACACGCCTGGCGCCAGCCGACATCACCCTGCTCACCGATGAAATTTCCTACCTGCGCCCGAGCGCCGACGGGTACGCGGCCTTCGGCACTCCTTTTGCCGGAGAACTGGCCAAGTCCGGTGAAAACTGCACAGCTCCCGTCTCCGCTCTGTTTTTTCTGGAGAAGGGTTCGGAGAATCGTGTCGACGAGTTGTCGTCCGCGGAAGCCGCCCGCCGCCTCATGCGCAATATTCTGTTCTTCGCCGAAGACCGTGCCCTGGCGGAAAAGCTTTTCGCCACCGCATGTGATTTCGTCGGAAGGGTTCCAATTCGCCGCCTGACGTTCTATCCTGATGCCAGGGTGTGGGACGCAGTTCGCAATTTCGACCGCGACTTCGACCGCAATTTCGACCGCAACTTCCATGAGGTGCCCGAGCATGCCTGAGAATTGCATTTACATTGCGCGCAGTTCGGCCATTGCCGCACGCGCGCTGGCCGGCGAAATGATGGTCATGAACTCGGCCGATTCGACTTTCTTCACGCTCAACGAAGTCGCAACCGCCATCTTTCAAGCGGCCGACGGTCACACTCCCTTGCGCGAAATCGTCCGCGACATGATCTGCCGGCAATTTGACGTCGATCCCGTACAAGCCCAGGCAGACGCCGAACAGTTCGTCACCGAGCTTTCCAGCCACGGAATTCTTCTCGTATCGAACCAACCGCTCGCTTCGGAGGCGCCCCAATGAGCCTGATGACGGAAGTCGGCCAGAAAGCATTTAACCTCGGCGTGCCCATCGCCGTGCACATTGACGTCACCTATCGCTGCAACGAGCGCTGCGTGCATTGTTATCTCGATCACGACGACCACGGCGAGATGACGACTGCCGAAATCAAGGACGTGCTCGATCAACTGGCCGAGGCCGGCGTTTTCTTTCTCACTTTCAGCGGCGGAGAGGTCTTCATGCGCCGCGACTTCTTCGAGCTTGTTGAGTACGCCCGGCGTCTCATGTTCAACGTCAAGATCAAGACCAACGCCGTGATGATTACTGAAAAGGATGCGCGCAGAATTCGCGAACTGGACGTAGACACGATCCAGATCAGCGTCTATTCGCATCGTCCCGAAGTTCACGATGCCATCACCAAGCTGCCGCACTCCTTGGAACGCACCATCAAAGCCATCCGCTTCTTGCGCGAACAAGGGCTGCGCGTAACCATCGCCAATGTGCTGATGACCGTGAATTCTTCCGATCATCTTGGCGTGCAGAAACTTGCCGCCGAACTCGACGTTCATTACACGCTCGATCCCACCATCACGCCCATGATGGACGGCGACACCTCCGTTCTCGCGCTGCGCATTCCGGGAGAAGAACTCCCGGAAATTTTCCGCAATCCGGCGCTGGTTGCCAGCCAGGAAGAATTCTGCGAACCGCCGAAGCCGCCCTCGGCCGAGGATCTTGAGGGTTACTCCTGCAGCGCGGGCCATTCGTTCTGCTACATTTCGCCCTACGGCGATGTCTTTCCCCTGCGTCCAGTTTCCCCTTCCCACGGGAAACATCCGTCAGCAGAAGTTTTTGGATATCTGGAATCTTTCCCCGGAGATGAAAGAGGTTCGCTCGATCCAGGCCAAAGATCTGACCGTCTGCTCATCGTGCTCGCACGTCACCACGTGCACGCGCTGTCCGGGCTTGGCCTATGTCGAAGGAAACATGCGGGGCCCATCCACCGCCGATTGCGAGAAGTCGTTCTACCGCACCGGCGTGCCGACCGCGAACATGTTGCGGCAAGGGCTGTCGAAACCGCGCACCACCGCACACCTGATCCAGATTCGGCCGATCGCCGTTCCTGCATGATACAGGCGCGCCCGTTACAGTATGCCCGCGGCAGCGGCGTTGCGTTTACGCTTTAGTTCAATAGCCGCTTCCGCGCTGGCCAACTGTTCCAGCATGCGCTGCACGGCGGCGCGGACCTCATGCGTCGCCTCAGTGAACTTGAGCGCCGCGCCAATACCCATGTCCATGCGCACGACCTCGCACGCAACCGTAACGTTCGTATGTTCGTGCGAGAAGGTGAGTTTCAACTTCGATCCCGGCAGCAGGAGGCTGCCGCTTTCAACATAACAACCACCCAGGCTGAGGTTGGTAACGATGCCCACTATCGCCCGTTCCAGCCCGTCGCCGGAAATTTCCGTGATGAGCTGGCCTCGCACCCGCGGATACAGTCGGCGGTTTTTCTCCGTCGAGTGACTCCGTTTCTTCTGCAGATACATGCGTTTGTCGGCTTCCGAGAGGATTCTTTCGGCATCCATCCCGTCCTCGGGATACACCGATTTGCCCACGCTCAGCGATAGAATGTCCTCGTTGCAGATGTCCTTCCCAGCCTGTCTTGCCAGGTCTCGCATCTGTTCGGCTTTGCGTGCGGCCGCTTCGGGTGTGAGTCCAGGAGCAATGACCACGAACTCGTCGCCGCCCATGCGCGCGACATAATCGTACTCACGGCTGGTTTCCTTCANNACCATCACGGTCAGCGTTTTGTTGTCGCGTTTGCAGCGCGCCATTTCCCGGTCGAGTTGCAGGAATAGCGAGCGCGCATTGGGAAGACCGGTGAGGTAATCGGTAACCGCCGAACTCTCCGCCTGCTCGTACTTCAGCGCGTTCTCGATGGCGAGCGCCATCTTGGAAGTCGTAGCCCGCAAAATACGCAGGTGGTCGGTGGTAAAGAAATCTTTTTCCGCGTGGTACAAAGCGACCACGCCGACCACGCCCTGCAAGCCCTCGAGCGGAACCGCGAGCGCTGACATCAGCGTGCTGTACTTCGAAGTATCGTTCAAGTAACCGGGCTCGACCGAAGGGTTGCCATTTAGGATCGGCTTGCGGTTTTGCGCTACCCACCCTGACAGCCCTTGTCCAATCGGAATGCGCAACGAAGCAAAGAGCCGGAAGTTGTCGCCATTCACATACTCCGGCACAAGTTCATCGCCCTGGCAGATGTAGATCGCAATCGCATCGTAAAGGATAACCCGGCGCAGCTTCACCGCAAACACCGAGAGCGTTTCGTCCAGGCTGAGCGAAGCTCCCAGATCCTGGCTGAGTTCGAAAAGAGTCTGCGCTTCCTGGCGCGCCGCCGCGATCGAACTCAGAAAACTGCGCTCCGGCAACTGCCGCCGTCCTTGCTCGGCGAAGCCGGCTGCCGGCTTGATGGACGGCTCATCCTGCGCGTCTTCATCTTTGACTTCCGTGGATAGCTTATGTTTGCCCAGGCCGTCGGTGCGTAAGTGAACCAGTTGCTCCAGCTCTACGTATCGTCGTTCGAGCACTCTCACCACTTGCGGATCAAATGCCTTTCCCGTTTCCTCCACCAGCCGCGCCATCGCTTCATGCAGCGGCAACGCCCGCCGGTATTGCCGGTCGGAAGCGAGCGCGTCCAGAAAATCCACCGCCGACAGGATGCGGGCGCCAATCGGAATCTCGGTCCCTTTCAGTCCCATCGGATAGCCGGTCCCATCGAACTTTTCATGATGGGCCCGTACGATGGGCACAACGGGGTAGGGAAATTGCACGCGTTCCAGAATTTCCGCTCCCACCGTCGGATGAATCTTCATTTTCTCGAATTCTTCCGGCGTCAGGCGCCCCGGTTTCGAGATAATGTGCTCGGGAATCGCCAGCTTTCCGATGTCGTGCAACAGGGCTGCAGCCTGCAAGGCTTCCATTCCTTCCCGGTCGACCTTGAGTTCCTTCGCAACTTCGACGGCGTACACGCGAACCCGCTGCAAGTGGTCGTGAGTAGTCTGATCCTTGGCCTCAATGGCGAGGGCGAGTACCTCGATCGTGCGTATATGCAACTCGGCCATCTCTTGCACATGCCGCTTCTCGTCTTCCAGTTTGCCGAGGTAAAGACGGTAGGAACTGTAGATGAGGTATGCCACCGGAAGCGTCAGCAACGACGTCTGCCAGTCGGTAAAGCCGTGCAGCCAGCTCATCGCGCCCGCCAGGCCCGCGGCCACCAGGTAGTAGGGGAAGCTCCAGAAGTAGCCTGCCCACACCTTGCGCAGCGACCTGCGCTCCGTCAAGGAGATGACGGCGGAAACCGGAACCGTGTTGGCCACGAAGTAAACGCACGCCGCCAGAAATAGCGACGTAGATGGGTTATTCACGGCGTGATGCGCCAAGAAATATCGATACGAGGCGAAGGTCACCGCGATAGCCATTGCCGTCGAACAGACGTTGAAGGCGACTTGCAACGGAATCGGATGGTCTCCTAAACTCTGCACAACCACCGCCGCGCAGCCCAGCGCCATCGCTTCCGGCAAGCTCAGTTCCAGCACACCCAGCAGGAGAAATAGAAAGTTCACTGACATCGTCCCGGCAGTTCCAGGCAGATTCACCTTGAGCCGCGAGGCGGCCAGCGCAATCGCGAAATAGCAGCAAAACTTGAGCGGATTCTCACTCCCGCCGTGCAAGAGCGAATAGGTCAGGACGGCCGTCCCGCAGAGCATGACCGCGGCGACAAAAAAGCGTGGCGTCGCGCTCATGTCCCTCCAAGATTGAGGGCAAGCGTTCATTCCAGACGTACCCCTCCCCGGGCACGGGTTGCTATTCCCAGGCGCAAAGAACAAGGGAATATTCATTGATAACAGGCCCGGGAGGGGCAGGAAAGGATTCGGCGATTTGAAGATAAACTTCCGTAACCGGAGACGACTGACCTTTGGCTGGTACTTTGCCTTCCAAGCCCCGGAAATAAACTCTTAAGCCATAGGAAAACACCGCCAACCACCGCCAAGGAGAACCTGAGCTTGCCCAGCCCGCCGCATCGCATAAACGGGGTTCCCGCCAACGTGCCGTCTGCCCGATGCCGCTTGTGGCCAACATCGGAGGCGGGCGGCCTGCTCCAAAGGCCTCGAGGCCAATCGTCATGATATGCTGTCATGATCCATAATCTATATTAACTGGATCGACTTTATCGTATTGTGAATCGGGAGTGGTTTCGGGCCGTGCATGGGCCGATCGCCGGCTAGACAGAGTCCGCCCGCGGTTCTTACAATCGCTGGTCGTTTCGTTTCGCATTGATGATGGATAATTTAAAGCTGAGGAGCCGTAATGTCACAGGACAACACCCCCGAGAAAAAGCGACACTTTGCAACTTTGGCCGTTCATGGCGGCCAGGAAGTTGACCCCACCACCAAGTCTCGCGCCGTCCCCATTTACCAAACCACGTCGTACGTGTTTGACGACGCCGACCATGCCGCACGCCTGTTTGCCCTAAAGGAATTCGGCAACATCTATACCCGGATCATGAATCCGACCACCGATGTTTTCGAGAAGAGAATCGCAGCACTGGAGGGAGGAGTTGCGGCACTGGCCACAGCTTCCGGCCAGGCTGCCGAGACCCTGGCTGCGATTACTCTGGCGGTCGCCGGTGACGAACTCCTATCCACCACCTCGCTCTATGGCGGAACCTACAATTTCTTTCACTACGCCCTGCCGGAGCTCGGGATCAAGGTGCGCTTCGTCGATGGGGACGATTTCGACGGCTTGAAGAAGGCGATCAATTCCAAGACCAAGGCGCTTTACACCGAGACGCTAGGGAACCCAAAACTCGACGTTGCCGAAATCGAGACCCTGGCTCGCATCGCCCACGAAAACGGTGTGCCTCTCGTCATCGACAATACTTCCGCCTCCCCGGCGCTGGTTCGTCCCATCGAGTGGGGAGCCGATATTGTCATCAATTCGGCGACCAAGTTTATTGGCGGGCACGGCACCTCCATCGGAGGCGTGATCGTGGATGCCGGAAAGTTCGATTGGAAGGCATCCGGCCGTTTCCCCGGCTTGGTGGAACCCGACCCCTCTTACCACGGCGTCTCCTACACCGAGGCGTTTGGACCATTGGCCTTCATCCTCAAGGCCCGCGTGCGCGGCCTGCGCGACACGGGCGCGGCGCTCTCGCCGTTCAATGCCTTCCTGTTGCTGCAGGGTGCTGAAACGCTTCATCTCCGTATGCAGCGCCACTCGGAGAACGCGCTTGCCGTAGCCAGGTTCCTCGAAACCCACCCCGCCGTCGTTTGGGTCAATTATCCCGGCCTGCCTTCGAGCAAATACTACGCGCGGGCGCAGAAGTATCTGCCGAATGGCTCGGGGGCGCTCGTCACGTTCGGAATCAAGGGCGGTTACGAAGCGGGGAAAAAGCTGATCAACTCGCTGTCGTTGTTCAGCCTGCTGGCCAACATCGGCGACGCAAAATCGCTGGTCATTCACCCCACGTCCACCACCCACCAACAGCTCTCCGAAGCCGAACAAAGGGATACCGGGGTTACACCAGAGTTGGTGCGCTTATCGGTAGGAATCGAAGACCTGCGCGACATCGTCGCCGACCTCACCCAGGGACTGGAGAAGGCAACTGGGCTGTCGCCAAAAGCAGCGACGGCAAAGTAGGGGCAACAAAGTAGGAGCAAAGAATGCCGACCATCATTCCGTCGATCCGGGCGAAGCACTCTTTTGCTGAAAAGGAAGGCTTCGCCCTGGAATGCGGTGGCGAACTCCGCCCCGTGACTCTTCAGTACGCCGTGTACGGAGAACTCAACGCGGCGCGCGACAACGTGGTCCTCGTCTGTCACGCGCTCTCCGGCTCCGCCGAAGTTGCCGATTGGTGGCCCGAGCTGTTTGCCGCCAATGACTTCTTCAGCATCGCCCCCTATTGCGTGATCTGCATCAACATTCTGGGATCGTGTTACGGCTCGACCGGTCCACAGTCCATCAATCCCAGCACCGGGAGGACCTATGGCCCGGACTTCCCCCTGGTCACCGTCGGCGATATTGTCCGGTCGCAACGAGAGGTTCTCGATCACCTCGGAATCGATCGCATTCAACTCGTCATCGGTGGTTCGATTGGCGGCATGCAGGCCTTGCAGTGGGCCATGGATTTCCCCGACCGCGTCGATAACTGCGTGAGCATCGCCGCGACCCCGCTCGGGCCGATGGGACTGGCGCTAAATCACATGCAACGCCAGGTCATCCGGCTCGACCCCAGGTGGAAGAATGGAGACTACGGCGACCAGCCACCGGCTCTCGGCCTGGCCCTGGCACGGAAGATTGCCATGTGCTCTTACAAATCGGCGGAGTTGTTCAGCACCCGCTTCGGGCGCAATCCCAACCGCAACGGCGAAAATCCATGGGCGGAACCAAACGCTCGCTTCGATGTCAGCGGGTATCTCGATCATCAGGGCGAGAAATTCGTACAAAGGTTCGATACCAATTCCTATCTCTGCATCACCAAAACCATGGACACCTTCGACCCCGTCCGGAAGTACGGCTCCATCCACGCCTATAGCCGCATCAAAGCCCGCGTCACCCTCGTGGGCATCTCCTCCGATTGGCTTTTTCCCGCCTCCGAGGTGCAATCTTTGGCCGGTGAGCTCAGAAGCTGCGGCGTGGATTGCATCTACCGTGAAATCGAATCCTCCCACGGGCATGACGCCTTTCTCGCCGAGCCCGACAAACTAGCCTCCATCCTGGCGACCCGACTGTCGCCAGACTGAAGCCGATCAAGCCAGCGGCGCCACTCCAGGTAGCAGTGGAGCGAGGGGCGTCCTCGCCCGTCCCACCCAGATCAGCTTAGAAGTGGAACCCAAGCTGAGCCGTCAACGCGCGCGGCGTCACGTAGTGCGTCCCGCTGAAGGTCGAAAGAAAGTTATACAGCGCCAGTTTGTTGGTCACGTTGATGGCGGTAAGCATAAGACTCCACTTGTAACGATCGCCTTTGAAAAGGTTGTCGTCGCCCACTACAACATCAAAAAGGTTGCGCGACGCGATGCGTGGCGGGTTGTGGTCGTCGTTCTCGGCATTTATCGCCGGCACTTTTATGAGACCCGATCCGAACTGCGATGCCAGGCAGGCCGAGATCAGCGGAGCCGTCGGCGTTGCACGCTGAGCTCCGCAAAAGAACCCGGCCTCGAACTCCTGGTCGGCACTCAAGGGATTCCCGAAAGAATCGCGTAAGAAAACGGCTGGTTGGCCGCCGTTCAAAGTCGTTGACTGCGGGCAAGTGTTGCTTGCGCCTAACCCGTAACACGGAGCATTGCCGGCCACCAGACCGCTGTCGTACCGCCAGTTGCCGCCGATCCACGGGCCACGCTTCCACGGCTGGTATTGCACGTGGGTTGTCTCGTTGAACTTTTCGTCGTGGTCAATGCGGAACGGGAGTCCGGCGCCGGTCGACACCGTCGCGCCCGCTCCCCCGATCTGCGGCTGGAAGAACCGCGCCGCCACGCTGGAAAAGACCATCTGCGCCGAAAAACCATGCAGGTTCGGGACGCTCACGCGCCCGGCATACCCGGGAATCTTGGCGTTGTGCCATTCAATGGGGAAAGTAATCGGGGTGTTCCCGAGCACACTGAAATCGTAGCCATTATGCGTGTACTTCGTAATCCACTCGCCGGAAAACACCAAGTACCGCCCGAAAGCTTGCTCCAGGCCAGCGTGGAATTCGTTGCGAAAGCCGGGACTCAAGGCCCCAGTCGACACACCCGTACAGGCAAGAAACGGACGTAAATCCTGGTTGCTGCATCCGGTGCTGGAAAGGATCAGATTTTCATTGAAAGGAGATTCCAGGGTGCGCGCGTAGGAAACGCGAAGAATCGTGCTCGTCTTCTTGACGTTGTACGAGATCCCGATACGAGGCTCGGCTTGGCTCGCGACGGTGAGACCGTTGTAGACATCGCCGCGCAAGCCCAGGTTCAAAGACCAGTGCCCGGCTGTGATCACGTCCCGAATGTAGAGAGCAAGCTCCTTCACGTCCGTGTGGCCTTTGAAAGCGTAAGGGGCTCCGCCGCGGGTCAGGTCGTAGGGAGCCAGGAGCGGATTGAAATAAGGGTAAAAAGCGGTGCCGGGCGCGTTCGGGTTTGCCGCGAAGGGCGGGTCCGTGTTGAGGCCAGTGTTCGGCTGGTTGGCGCCGGTGCACTGCGAGGGATCGGTGAAACCCGGGACAGGAACGTACGGGAACGGGTTCAGGGCCGTTACTGTTGACGAAGTTATGCAGGGTGCGTTGTACGCTGGATCGACGATCCCGATAGCATCGTTTTCATTGAGAAATGTTTGCTCGTAAGTGACTCCAGCCTTGAGCTGGTTCACCCCTTTGACGTAAGAGATATCGGATCGAATCCCCGTATTGGTGAGGGTGCGGTTCTGGCCCACCGACTGTCTCTGCAAACTCGGAGGCCCAAGGTCCGCGAAAGGGTCGCTGCTGGGGTAGTAGTTGTAATCGTCGCGGCGCACGAATGCGCCCAAAGTGAATACCGAGTTCGTACTTATAAGGCGCGTCCAGGAAGGAGCGATATTAAAGGTCCCAATCTTGGAGCGTTGGTCTGTCGCTCCGACGGTAGCGCCGTTGGGAGCTACGCCGTTATAGTCCTCCACTGGCGGAAGAACCCCGCCCAATCCACTCCAGGCCGTCGCGTTTTGGGCGTCAATTGAATTCGGCGTCTGGAACCAGCTCCGGCTGTAGCTGAAGTCCAGGTGAATCGAGTCAGCGGCTGAGAGTTGAAAGTCCACGCGGTCAAACAGGCTCTCTTCGTTGCCCTTGTCGTGTATCACCGCGAATTCTGGCCCGTCCAGGAACCGGCCGGTGTTCAACCCGCCCACGGAGATGAAGTTTCCCCAGCTCTTACCCCCATAAGCGAGATCGGCGGCCGCGTTGGATGACCCAAATGATCCGTAGGAAGTCGTAACGCTGCCGTGGGGCGTGGTTACGCCCTGGCCCGAGCGTGTGGTGGCCACAATCACCACGCTGGTCTTGCCTCCGTACTCCGCGGGCGGCGCGCCCGAGATGACTTCCATGGATTGGATCGCATCGAGTGAGATCTGGTTAGAAAAGACTTTGCTGTGCTGGTCGGTATTGGGCTGGTCGTCGGTGACGATCGAATTCTCCGCGTGGTCGCCAAGTCCGTGGTAGAGCCCGTTGGAATCAGCAGCGATTCCCGGCGTGGAGAGAGTAACCAGCGAACTCAGCGACGACGACGCGCTTTCCAAGGGCATTTTGTCGAACAACTCCCTGTCGACGTCGGAGTGGAAGGTGGGATCGTTCTCCACCAGATCTCCCGCAGACTCGACCGTGACCGTGGCCGTGCCGCCGGCCACCGTCAAACTGACCTTGACCGTCACCGGCACCACCGACCGGACTTCCACATCCTGCGCGTATTGACCGAATCCCTCGGCCGTTACCGTCATGTGATACGGATTAAACGGCACGTTCGTGAAATTGAAATTTCCCTTACTGTCTGCGGTGGTCGTTCGGTCATAGCCACTGACCGCTTGATGAATTTCAACCTTCGCATTCGCAACCACCGCGCCCGAAGGGTCCAGGATGGTACCGCTTATCGATCCCGAACTTCCGCTCGACTGCGCATGCGCAACCCCAACACTCAACAGCATCGCCACGGTAAAAATAGCCGCAGCCGGCCAGCGCTTATAAGACAAATGCATGATTCCTCCAAGAATGAGTATTCGAGCGAGTCCGATCACAGATCGAAGATCGACGCTCGCGGCCCCGGGAAATACTTATTTGGATTGGGCGCGGGATCAGAACGCAGGAGGAGGACGAATAAACTGGCTAGTGACGGGACGGAAGATCGGGGAAACCTCTGCAACCAGGATCGCCAGGACCGCCGTAGCCAAAACCGGCGCCGAGGCAGGCGTCTGGGTACTAAGTCCGGCATGAGCGGTCGCGCAAATCGAGCAGGTATGGCGGGATGTGGTCGAGTTCTCGGAATGCGAGTGGGTCGCCTGCACCGTCCCCATCACGCACACCAGCGCAACCGCGAGCACGCACACAGCTCTGACGAAGACGCCCCGATTTGCCGATACTCTCAGCATGCCGCCCCGATGTTGATGATCCCCACCTAATCGCTTTAGACGATTTTACGCTTAGATGGTTGTCCACGGATAGGCGAAGCACAAAAAAGGAATAGGCGAAGCACAAGAAAGGAAAGGCGACGCGCCCAAAAAAGCGACCCCTGCCCGCACACGCCCCCAGATCCGGCCCCCTGGCAGGGTGCGGAAAAACTCCGGTTTCGTATCAGGGCATCGCTTTAGCGATGCCGCAAATCCTTCGAAATCAACCGCCCCTTTAGGGGCCGAGGGCCGAATACTGACTTTTTCCGCAGCCTCCTGGCCGAGAACCAACAATAGCACTATCACCGGCGAACGCATTCTCCGACAATCATTGGAATAGGAGTACCACCAACGGTCGTTAATTTGCGCCACCTGCGCCTTAATTTGTTTTTTCTCAGATGTGCCCGCGCGTGCTCTAAGGCGGGTCTTTCGACGTCAGACTCAGGGAGAGGTACCTATGTCAGGACAAGTCATTTTGTATTTTGAAGACCAAGCGGACGCCTTGCGCTTCGCCCTCGCCGCCGGTTCAGTGATGTCAGGCGATGGAACTCGCGCCACCGGCGATTTAGTCCAGGAAACGGCGCGAATAACGCGCATCCGGTTGAACGACGCCAACCGAGGAAAGGGCCGGCAACCCAATCCGCCCGAACGCATCGCGTAACCGCGCCTGTGGTCCCCCGCGCACGAAAACCACCGCGAGCGAAAGTCCCCGCCGGCGCGGTCGGCCCCGAATTAGAATGTCTTCATGCCCATCGCTGAACAGGCCTCCTCTTCGTCGTCTTCCACCGCGCTCGACCTCGCCTGGGTTCGCGCGCAGTTCCCGGCGCTCGCGCAAACGGTCAGCGGGCATCCCGCGGTCTTTCTGGACGGCCCCGGCGGTACGCAGGTACCGCAGCAGGTAATTGACGCCATCGCGGACTACCTGGCGCGCGACAATGCCAACACCGGCGGCGCCTACCAAACCAGCCGCAACACCGACCGCATGATCGCCGAAGCGCGCGCGGCGATGGCGGATTTTCTAAATTGCGATGCGGATGAAATCGTTTTCGGAGCGAACATGACCGCGCTGACCTTCGCCATGAGCCGCGCGCTCGGCCGCGAACTCGGCCCCGGCGACGAGATCGTACTCACCCTGCTCGACCACGACGCCAATTTTTCGCCCTGGAAAGCGCTGCAAGAAGAAGACAAAGGCGTGGCCATCCGCACCGTGAAGTTCAACCCAGCCGATTGCACGCTCGACATGCAAGACTTGGCGGCCAAAATTGGCGATCGCACGCGGCTCGTGGCCGTTGGTTATGCGTCAAATGCAGTAGGCACGATCAACAACGTAGCCGAAGTGGTGCGCCTGGCGCGGCAAGCCGGAGCGCTGAGTTACATCGATGCCGTCCACTACGCTCCGCACGGCCCCATTGACGTGCGCGCCCTCGACTGCGATTTCATGGTCTGCTCGACCTACAAATTTTTCGGTCCGCACCTGGGCGTTCTCTACGGCAAGCGCGAGCACCTGAAGCGCCTGCATCCTTACAAAGTCCGGCCCAACACCAACAACATTCCGAACTGTTGGGAATGGGGAACGCTGAACCACGAAGGCATCGCGGGAATCAAACCCTGCGTGGATTACTGGGAGAAACTCGGCCGCCGAGCGAATCCCGCGGTCACCACCCGCCGCGCTGCGATCATGGCCGCGCACCAAGCGATTCATAGGCACGAGCGACAAATGATGGAGAAGATGATCGCCGGCTTGCTAGCGATCCCCGGGTTGAAGCTCTACGGCATCACCGACCCGCGGCGCTTCGAAAATCGCTGCGCGACCTTCGCCGTCCGCATCGAAGGCCACACGCCGCTGGAACTCGCAACCAAGCTCGGCGAGCGCGGCTTCTTCACCTGGGACGGAAACTACTATGCCCTGAACCTAACCGAACAGTTAGACGTAGAGCGCCTGGGAGGATTCCTGCGCATCGGACTGGTGCACTACAACACAATGGAGGAAGTGGAAAGGCTGCTCGGAGCGCTGCGGGAGATTGCAAGCATACGCTCGTAGAGCAAAGTCTATTCGAGTCTCTTGAGGGCAGATGTGTCGCGCAGGTCTTTGAGGGATTGGAACCATCGCAGGTTTGAAACCAGTGTTGTGGGCCCTTCGAACTCAAATTTCCCGGCATCGATGCCTTGCTCGATCCTAATGTAGAAGACCACTGGCTCTTCACCTAGCTTTTTTCTGCCGTAGCCGCCTGTGAAGAAATACCGGTACTCGATTCCTGGCAGGTTGGAGAAAGGGTGTTTCTGCAGCACTTTTCGGAGCGCCCTGTATCCTGCCTGATCCACGCCGAACTCGAACGCAGCCGTTTCTTCGTACACCACGATCCGGACGACACCGAAGTAGAAGCCGTCGCGTTCGTATGCATTCAAGATCTCAGGCATTTCGAGATGGTTGTCCCTCATGTTCAGTCCCTGCGGCTAGGCCCGAATTTCTTCCACGAAGCTCTCTTTTCCTATTAGCGCCAACTTCGCCAGCCCGATAAACAGGCCGTGTTCGACAATCCCGGGAATATTGCTAAGTGCAAGCGCCAGCGCAGGCGGATCGTCAATCTCCCCAAAGCTGCAATCAAGAATCGGATTGCCATTGTCCGTAAGGTAAGGACTGCCGTCCGGCTTCGTGCGCAACTTGGGCAACGCCCCGAGTGCAACGATCTTCTTCTCGACCACGGTTCGAGCAAACGAAATTACCTCAACCGGCAAAGGAAATTTCCCCAGCACCGGAACAATCTTTGCGGAGTCCGCAACCACGATCACCTTCTTGGAAGCCGACGCGACGACCTTCTCGCGCAACAGCGCACCGCCGCCGCCTTTGATCAGGCGCAACTGGGGATCGACCTCATCGGCGCCATCGATGGTGATGTCGATCTCCGGATGCTCGTCGAGCGTGGTCAGCGGAATGCCGACTGCGCGCGCCAGATCGGCGGTCTGGACGGAGGTTGGGATTCCGATGATTTTCAGTCCCGCTTTCACGCGCTCGCCGAGAGCGACGACCGCGAAATAGGCGGTTGAGCCAGTGCCCAATCCAACGACATCGCCATCGCGCACCAGCGTGGCACCGGCGCGGCCCGCGGCTTCCTTTTCTCCTTCATTTGCCATGACTCACTCGTTTCACGACTCAACTCATTTATTGAAAATTTCTATGTAGGCAAGATAGCCCGCCAGCACCAATCCGAAAATAGCGAGCAGGTAAGACACGAGGTCGACCACGAATCCGGCGGGCTCGAAGGTGTTCGAATCCAGTTGCATCCTCGTCTTACGATAGCGCCCGAGACCGGCAAGGATAAGCAACACTCCACCGGCCGCGGAAATAATCCCCAGCCATGTAGTGAAGCCGGGGGTGACGGACTTGTAGCCCTGAAGCTTCATGAATTCGCGCAGGGCGATGGAGAAGCGTCCGATGGCGAATCCGAAGATGATGGTCGCGACGCCGGTTCGCACCCACGCCAGAAAGGTGCGTTCGTTGGCCAGGTGGTCGCGCGCGCGATTGGGGCTGGGATTCTCAGGCATGCGCTTGAGCAGGCAAGTCTAGCAAGCCCACTATTATTCCACAGCCTTATTAAGCAGCGCAGGGATTCCGGCGATGTTTTTCAGGAGGTCGGCGGGAAAGCCGTGACGCTGCTGAAGGTATTCCGGTGAATTGTAGGAGAGCCACACCTGGCCCTGCTCGTCTTGCCAAGCAAGTGCTTTCAACGGGAGGTCGATGGCCAGCCGGGGCGCGGCAACCATCAAAGGCGTCCCACCTTTCGGACTGCCGAAGATCAGTAACTGCGTCGGACGCATTTTGAGGCCCACCTTCTCCGCCTCGCCGCTGTGGTCAATGAGGGCGAAAACCATGATGCCTTTTTCTTTGAGGATCGCCTGGAGCCGTGCCAAAGTTTCGGGCACGGAGTAGCGACTGGACACATCAATCATTCCGCTGGCCATGGGGCGCCTCCGGTTTATGAGCAGTGGTAGTTTAGCAGCCTGTTACGAAAGTGGAGAGCCAGGCGTCCCCGCCCGACCGCACGCGCGAGACGCCCGTCTCCATCGCATGACTTCTTCTGCCTGAATCGGACACACCAGACCGATCATCCGTATATTCTATAGACATCATCTATGGCGACCTCAACTCGAAATACTAGCAAGAGCGCGGCCCCTGCAATCATCGAAACCTACGAACGGGAACGTGTGTTCGGGCTGTTCCGGCAATTTGGGTATCTGGAGGCCGAACTGAACCCGCTCGGCCTGCTGCCTCCGCAACCGCATCCCGACCTGCGGTTTGATAACGATATCGACAACGAATGGGCGCGCGAAGCGCGGCGCATCTATTGCGGAAGCGTAGGCGTCGAGTTCATGCACATCGTCGACCCGGAGCGCCGGCGCTGGATTCAGAATCGCATCGAGGCCGAACCGCCTGCAGTCGAGCTCTACCACGACCGCGCTCTCGATCTGCTCGTGCGCGCCGAGCTGTTTGAGCAAACGCTGCAGCAGCGCTATCTCGGCAACAAACGTTTCTCCCTAGAAGGCAACACATCTTTGTTGCCGGCGATGGATCAGGTTCTGGACGTGGCCGGCGAGCGCGGTGCGGTGGAACTCGTGATGGGCATGAGTCATCGCGGGCGGCTGAACGTCATTATTCATTTGGCAAACCGCCCGCCGGAGCAGGTCTTTGCCGAATTTGAGGATGTGGATCCGCGCAGCGTATTAGGCTCGGGCGACGTGAAGTACCACATGGGCGCGACCGGCGAGTACGTCACCGGGAGCGGAAAGAAAATTCATATTCACCTGGCATCGAATCCCAGCCACCTCGAAGCGGTCGATCCGGTAACGGTGGGACGCACGCGCGCCAAGCAGGACCGCGCCGGTGCAGGTGGCACTGCAAAGTATCTGCCGCTGCTGGTGCACGGTGACGCCGCCTTCGCGGGGCAAGGCATCACGGCTGAGACGATGAATTATGCGGACCTCGCCGGCTACACCGTGGGCGGTACCATCCATGTAATCGTTAACAACCTGATCGGGTTCACCACCAATGCCCGCGACGAGCATTCCTCGCGCTTCTCCGCGCAACTCGCGCGGCGGCAGCCCATTCCCATCTTTCACGTGAATGGTGAAGACGTGGATGCCGTGATGCGCATCGCGCGCATCGCCACCGAGTACCGCTACCAGTTCGGCACCGACGTGGTCGTGGACATGATCGGCTACCGGCGCCATGGCCACAGCGAGGTGGATGATCCCACCGTCACCCAACCACTGATGTATAAGGCGATCAAACAGCATCCGCCCTTGTATCAGATTTACGCCAAACAACTCGGCATGAATGACGACAGTATCGCGAAACGAGTGCAGGCTGTCAAAAGCGAGTACGAGGCCGCACAAAAGAGCGCAACCCAAGTCACCAAGAAGCCGCTGATGCGCGACCTGCCAAAGTACTGGGACGACTATTTCGGGGGCCCCTACAAACCGGAGTACGAACAGCCCACGGGCCTGGCGCCCGAGGAACTCGCGGAACTCACCGAGCGTTTGACCACGTATCCGGAGGATTTCCGCATCCATCCGAAAGTGAAAAAGCTACTGGAGCAGCGCCAGGAAATGGGGACGGGCAAGAAGCCCGTCGACTACGGCATGGCGGAGGCGCTGGCTTTTGCCAGCCTGGTCAAACCTAAGCTGGAGAAGGAGGGGATTCCCGTGCGCCTAAGCGGGCAAGACACGCGGCGCGCAACCTTCAATCAGCGGCACTCCGTACTGCTGGATATTGAGGATGAAACGGAATACATTCCCCTGCGCCACATCGCAATCGGCCAGGCGGCCTGCGACATCTACAACTCGCCGCTTTCGGAGGCGGGCGTGATGGGATTTGAATACGGCTACAGCCGCGATTATCCCGAAGCGCTGGTTCTGTGGGAAGCGCAGTTCGGCGATTTTGCCAACGTGGCGCAGGCCGTGATCGACCAGTTTGTGTGCGCCGGCGAGGAGAAGTGGAAGCTCCTCTCAGGACTGGTGCTGTTGCTGCCCCACGGCTATGAAGGCCAGGGTCCGGAGCATTCCAGCGCGCGCATCGAGCGCTTCTTGCAACTGGCGGCGCGCGACAATATCCAGATTTGTCAGCCCTCGAATGCGGGACAGTATTTCCACCTGCTGCGGCGGCAGGCGCTCCGCAAGTGGAGGAAGCCGCTGGTGGTCTTCACGCCCAAGAGCATGCTGCGGCATCCGGATGCCCTGTCTCCGCTGGAAGATCTGACCCATCAGCGGTTCCTGCCGGTGCTGCCGGATACAGAAGCGCAGGACGCCAAGCGGATTCTGATCTGCACCGGCAAGATCGGACACGAACTCCGCACCGAACGCCAGAAGCGCAAAGACCTGAGCACCGCCATTGTCTTCCTCGAGCAGATGTACCCCTTCCCCGAGGAGGAACTGAAGGCAGAACTCGAGCGTCACAGTGCGGCGCGAGATATTGTGTGGGTGCAGGAAGAGCCTTCCAACATGGGTGCGCTGTTCTACATGCTGCCTCGCTTAAAGAGCATCGCAAATAACCGCCCGGTTATTTCGGTGAAGCGTTCCGCAAGTGCAAGTCCGGCCACCGGTTCGGCAAAGGCGCACGAGGTCGAGCAGAAGACGTTGCTGGCACTAGCCTTCACAACGCAGGACTGAAAACCTGCGCAGGGACATCGGGAATCGAGCCCCGGAGGGACGAACCAGCTTAGCCCAGCGCTTCAGCGCTGGGAAAAGTGGCGAGGATGAGCTAAGCCCCGGAGGGGCGAACCAGTTCTCATGCACACTGGTCAGCGCTGTGATAACGGGCCTCCGGCTTTAGCCGCTGCGGTCAGACTGCGGCGCAGAAAAACTTCCGCACTCTTGCTACGTCTGGCAGACGCCGTAATCGGTCCGTACCTTTGTTATTTCCCAGCCCGGCGGATTGCCGGCGTCGGGCTTGACCTTCTTGCCCTCTAAGGTCATTCGCTCGCCCGCTTTGACGCCTGCCGTATCACCGGAAAGTGCGTAAGCCCGTTTGTCTTTTTCGTCGTTCACGGTCATCCCGTTCTGCGCCGGCCTGACGCATCCCGTAATCGTTCTCTTCCCGGACGTTTTGTGAATGACCACGATAACGACAACTGCCACTACCGCAACCACTCCTACCACTACGCCGACGATTGTCCCGGTGCCGACGCCGCCGATTGTCCCGCTGTCGGCTTTCGCAGGCACGCAGAGAACGCAACTGAGCGCGATAACCAGCACTCCCGAGAGGTATTTTGAGGTCATCCTCACCTATCTATGTGAGTGGTCGTGTTTGATGCTGGATCGCCGCCGCCCACCCACAGCACAACACAAACGGGCAGGGCAAGCCCCGTCTCTGCAGCGGCGAACGAATCGGCTTACGGCCAGCGTTTAGCTGCCTCTTCCCAGCCGGCGGCGCGTGCCGGTGGGTTTGCGGCCTGGGCGGCAACCGCCTGCGGAATCCGGACCGGCTGCGGCGGCACGTTAGTAGTTAAGCTAGGCTTGGGCGCTTCAGCCAGCGTTTCTTTTTCTTCCGAAAGCAGCGGGGCGGCGATGCGCAAGGCCTCAACTTCTTTTTCCAGCCTGGTCAGTTCAAGTTCCTTCTGCCGTAAAACTTCATACACATTCTTCATGCTTGGGCACCTGTGTGTTGGAACAGTGATTAAGCGCAGAGTATGGTTCCACCGGCCATTTGTCAAGAAAAACGGCGTCCGGCAGTACTTGACTGGTTATCGAACCTTGCTCATCGAAAGACGACGATGGCGACCAGAATGCCCAATATCAGGACGACGATCGCCAACAGATTGATGGGGTTCGTCAGCCAGGATTCTTGTGCGGGCGCCGAGTTTGCCAGGAAGCCCGGCACGAATTCCTCCGCCGTAGGCGCCGCGGAATCGCCCGCAGAGTCGCCCGCGGAGTCGCCCGCGGAGTAGGACGACGCGCCCCGCTCCTGCTTTGCGCGCTCCTTTGTCTCACAATCCAGGCAGCGCGTTCTCCCCTCGGAAACGGGGAATCCGCAGGAAGCGCATTTTTGCGCGAGAAGCATGTCCTCGGGTACTGCAGCGGCCGCTGGCGACGGAATCACAGGCGACTCGCCGGCAACGACTGTAGGCTCGGCGAACTCCGGGTTGAGAGAAATGTTAAGGGTAATGTTAAGGGGAATCGCGGGCGCCTCCGCCGCGCTGTTTGCCGCCGAGATTTCGGGCACAAGTTCAGACGAAAGTTCAGACGAAAGTTCAGGCAAATGTTCAGTCAAAAGCTCGGCGCTCTTCTCCGGTTCGCGCCCGGGCGCCGCCGCCGGTGCGGACTTCTGCCGCTGCTCGGCCAGATCGAGCGCCGTCAAAGTGAGGTCGGCCATGCGCTCGAGTGCCACCAGATCGCGCTCTTCGAAAGCATAGGGGTGATCGGAAAACAGTTCGAACAGGCCGCGAACCTCTCCCGTACTCCGCACCAACGGCAAAACCACGATGGAGGCAATGCCCAGCTCCCGGCAAGTTTCCAGATTCACGCGCGGATCGGTTTCCGCGTTGTTACAGCGCAGCAACTGCCGGCGGGCAATGCTCTCGCCGGTCAATCCCGAACGAACCTGCAGCCGCGCCCCGACTGCCGGCGCCGAAGCACCAGCGCTGGCGCGGCAAACCATCTCCTCCCCCCGGGGTAGAGCCAGGGCAGTTCCGGTAGCCCCGGTAATGTACTGCGCGCGTTCCACTAACAACTGCAGCGCGGAGTCCAGTTCCCTTTCGTCAAGCGGGCGGCTCCCATTGGAGTTATCCCCTCCTGCGCCGACCACTGCGACCGACGCTGCCACAGACGACCGATCCGTCCCCGCGATCGTCTCCTCCGCGTTCGCTGTCGGGAATGGATCTCCGGGTTGGGCGAATTCGTGCATGGAATTGCCGTCAAAGCCACGTTTCGGCAAGCCAAATTTTCATCAGTCTAGAACAGCCAAGGGTCGCACCGAAACGGCTGCACCGAGTCTCGCCTCGGAGACTCCGGCTGTCAAGGGCTGGCAGCGATTGCAAGCTGGTGGAGAGCCGGCGCCCCCGCCCGGCTGGCCCCTTCGACTTCGCTCAAGTCAGGCTCAAGAGACGCCAGTCCCCCCACTCTAGCAAGCTGCGGAAAAACTCGATCTCGCACTTGATTTTGAGTGGCGCAGCGGTTCACCGCTGCGGTCGCCGGCTTGTTTTCAGGGCCGGCTTTAGCCGCTGAGGTGAGACTGCGACGCGGAAAGTACTTTTTCCGCAGCCTGCTAGGCCACGACCGAGCAACGCAGAACTTACCGTGACTTTTCGTCCTTATGCCGCAGCCATTCGATAAACATCTGTTCTTTCGGCTTGTCGTAGGCCATGAGCAGGTGGCGGATGCTGCGCCCGCTGACAAAGTGGCAAACTTCTTCCGCCAGGTTTTTGGCATGGTCGCCAGCGCGTTCGAGAGACTGGGTCATGAAGATGACCTGCAAGCTGGAGTGGCGCGCGATGTTCTCCGGATTCTCGATGTGGCGCAGAAAAATGATGTTGCGCAGGCGGTCCATCTCCGCATCGGCGCGGAGCACGTCAATGGCTTTCTTGACGTCTCGCTGGGAAAAAGAATGGCCGACATCGGCCAGCATTTTCTCCAGAACCGTAGCCATCTGGGTCAAGTCGCGAGCATCCTGCGAGTCGATGCGGCCTCCCGCAGCTTGGGCGCTCGTGGCAAAGCTCAACAGCAGGTCCCCTATGCGCTCCAGTCCAATCATGACTTTCATACACCCCAGCAGTTGCCGGGTTTCGGCTTCCGGGACGCGGGTGATGCAAGCGGTCACGCCCGAGTCCACTTCCAGGTCAATGGCATCGAGTTCTTTTTCGCACTCCCGAATAGCGTTCAGGCGCGACATGGATCCGGTGGCAATGCCCTCGGCCGCGATGGCCGCGGCCTCGCGCGCCAGTTCGCACGCTTCGACGGTTCGCTGCACCAAGCCCGAGTGCGAGGGCTCAGGCCAAGGTGTTTTTACGCTGGCTGTACTCATAGGGTAAGACCAAACACCAAAGACCGCTCTACTTCCTTGGATGCCGGATGCCCTCCGGTGGACGCAAGCGGTAACCACCCAGACGGTGGCACACAACCCCGGAAAAAGCATAATTGGCGCGGTTGCAAAGCAGGTTACAACCCGGTAAATTTCCTGTCCCCGAACGAAAAGGTCAGATAACGGCCCGCGTCCGAGTGGCCCGACGACTCGCCAAGCGACCAGCAGATCCTGGGGTTATGAGTGCGATAGGGACGTTACGCCAATTGGCTCCAAACCGTTTGCGCGCTCCCAGTCAGCCTTGCGCCTGTTTTTGATGGGATTTACAGGCCGCCCTTTGTGTGTTTAAATGCCCGGGGTTCCGGGGTGGAGAAACTCTAGCCTCCGACATTTGTGGTGTTCTAAGGGGAGAATTCTGTGGCCATTGGAAACGCAGGATTAGCTGCTCCTATTGAGAAGGAAGCAAGCGCGACGAAACAGCTCAAGACGCTTTTGAGCCGGCATTTCTATTTCTGCATGGCGCTGGCGATGGCCGTGCTGGTGGTGTGGGGCTTCAGCCATACGATCGACGCCAGCCTGTTCCACGCCAACCCGCCAAGGCCGCTGCTTTTGTGGCTTCACGGCGCTGCCTTCTCAACGTGGGCGGTCTTCTTCATCCTTCAGTCGGCTTTGGTGCGCGTGCGGAAGGTCAGCCTGCACCGCTCTCTGGGTTGGTTTGGAGCCGGGCTGGTCATGGTGATGGTTCCGTTGGGCTTCACCATCGCGGTGATCATGGCCCGCTTCGATACGGTTGTGCTCCATCAGCAGGGCGCGGATGCTTTCCTGTCGGTTCCGTTCGCCGACATGATCATCTTCGGCCCCTGCGTGGCGATGGCGGTTTATTGGAGAAAGAAGTCGGAATACCATCGGCGGCTCGTCTTCATTGCGAGTTGCCAGCTCATGGACGCTGCCATCGGCCGATTCGATTTCTGGTTCAACCACAGCATCTTCTATGTGGGCTTGGACTTTCTGATCGTGCTCGGCATGGTCCGCGATCGGGTGGTAGATGGACGCTTCCACAAGATGTATCTCTATGCGCTGCCCCCAATGATCGCTATCCAGAGTCTTGCAATTTACGCTTGGCGGGTTAATCCGAGATGGTGGCAGGCGATCACACACGCGATCCTAGGGTGGTGAAGGCGGCACGCCTGTCCCATAGCTCCAAAGGCGGTAGGAAAAACCGGACGCACCCCGGCGCGCTCGGGAAGGACTGCTGTTAACAAGGCGTTAGTGCTCAAAACCCCTCGATGAGCGATATCGCGATTTTACGCCAACTTTCACCTTGGTCTCATAGTTTGGATAGTGACAATGGCGGGGAATGCGCTACTGTAGACGGATAGCGACCTCAGGAGGAAAGGAGTACGCGATTGACTCAGAAACAGTTACCAAATCCGGCACAGAACTTCAGGAAGCGATACCCCGAGGTGTGGACTGCCTTCAACGAATTGGGGGACCGCTGCCACGCGGCAGGCCCTCTCGATGAAAAGACCAGGCGTTTGGTGAAAGTCGCCCTCTCGATGGGCGCCGCCCTGGAAGGAGCTACGCACTCCGCCGTCCGAAATGCGAAGAAAGCCGGAATCACACGGGACGAGATCAATCATGTAGCCGTGCTGGCAGTAAGTACTCTCGGACTGCCTGCGGCCGTGCGCGCCTATACCTGGGCCAGCGATCGATCTCGCGGCACCAAGTCATAGCTGGAGACACCACACACGCTGCACAATCGTAAGCGGTTGTGGACAACTGTTGTTGACAGGTCAGCACGACCGGAATCCGGTCACAACGGGGCGTGAAAAGAGGTCCCACGCCAACCACCTGTTTGCAATGAGTTACGGCTCTTTTCTAGGGAGGCGTTTTACACTCAAAAACCCCGTCCCGAGGTCAAAGAGTGCAATCCGGACCCGTCGATTAACGGTCCACCCGCAACCTGCCCCACTACCAAAATCTACCCGGAATCCGCCTCCGAACCAGGCAACGTGAACAAAAAGGTCGAGCCGTGGTTGAGTTCGCTCTCGGCGCGAATCGTTCCCCCATGTGCCAGAACAATGTGCTTGGCGATGGCGAGTCCCAGCCCGGTGCCTCCGGATTCCCGCGAGCGAGCTTTATCCACGCGGTAGAAACGTTCGAAAAGACGGGGCAGATGCTCGGAAGAAATGCCGGATCCGAAGTCCCGAACGTAAAATTCGACGCCGCTCTCGGCCGCGCGCGCTCCGAGAATAACTTTTTTTCCGGACGCCGCGTACTTCAACGCATTCTCGATCAGGTTGGAAAAAATCTGGTGGATGGCTTCGCGATTCGCGCTCACATTGGCGCCGGCCACTGAGTTCTCAATCACCAGCTCCACTCCATAAGACCGCGCCACTTCACGGAAACTCTCCAGAGCATCTTGCAGCAGTTCTTCGGCGCTGACCCGCTCGATCTCGAATCTCTGCTCGCCCGATTCGACGCGCGCCAGCGTGAGCAGGTCTTCCGTAAGCCGCGACATGCGCGCCGCGTTCTTGCGGATGATTTCCAGAAACTCGCGCACGTGATTGTCGGCAATAGGGCTGTCGAGCAGCGTCTCCGTGTATCCCTGGATGGAAGTCAGCGGCGTGCGCAGCTCGTGGGAAACGTTGGCGATGAAATCGCGCCGGCTCTTTTCCATGCGCTCCGTCTCCGTAAGATCGCGGAGCACCGCGACCGCGCCGCCTCCGGGCATGGGCGCCGCCGTAACATCGAAGGTGCGCCCGGGAGCGATGGTGTTCGAGCGCGCGGACCTGACGACCTGATAGCGCGCCGCATCTTGAATGGCGGCGAGAAAGTCCGGGTCGCGGACGCTGTCGATCAACGGCGCATTCAGGCGCAGGGCACGAAGCAGCAGACGGTCCATGCTCCGATTGGCCCACTGGATGCGCCCCTCAACATCGACCGCGACCACCGCGTCGTGCATGCTGTTGAGAAGAGTTTCCAGCTCGCGCTGGCTGGTTTGAACCCGAGCGTAACTTTCCTCCACCCGCCGCGTCGTCTTATCCAGGGCTAACGCCATCTGCCCTATCTCGTCCGTCGAACTGGAAGCGATTCGGGCCGTCAGATCCCCGCCCGCCACGCGCTCGGCAAAATCGACGATCCGCTGCAGACGCCGGCCCACATATTGCGAAGCCGCCGCCGCCACCATCACCGCGAAAACCAAAGCGCTGAACGATCCCCAGAACAACGCCACGCGCAGCGGACGATCCGTAATTTCGATCTCGGGCAGGGGATAAGCCAGCCGCACCGCTCCCCCGGAAACCGGCGCCGCCACGTACACAAAAGGAACACCCAGGCTCTGGCTCTTGCGCTCATCCAAGCCGACTTCGCCGGCAAGGGCGGCAACAAACTCCCGGCGATGCGCGTGATTCTCCATCGTGCCGGGATCGGCTTCCGAATCGGCCAGCACCTTCCCCGTGGGATCGACAACCGTGGCGCGGGCTCCGGCCGCCTGCCCCTCCTGCGAGGTAATGTCGGCCAGGGAGTGCTGCCGGTCCGCCTCCACGCGATGGGCGAACATCAAGGTTTTCTGTTTGAGATTGCGCTCGATCTGCTCGCGCAGCGTGCGTTCCCAAACCTTGTGCACGGCCAACTGCAGCGTGATCGCGGTGACGCCAATCACCAGCAGAAACACAAACATCAATTTAAAGAAGATGCGACTTCTCAACGCGCGACCTCAAAGCGGTAGCCGGCCCCCCGTACCGTCTTCAAGTAACGCGGGTTCTCCGGATCGGGTTCAATTTTTTCACGGATGCGTCGCACATACACATCCACCGAGCGCGGCGTGACATACGCCGTATCGCGCCACACCGAGTCGAGCAACTGATCGCGAGTGAAAACGCGTCCGGCGTGCCGCATGAAGTAGTCGAGCAGTCGGAATTCAGTGGCCGTGGTCGGCACCGGTTTCCCGCGAACCGTCAAAGTCATCGCCCCCGGGTCAATGTGGATTTCGTCGATCTTGGTTGGGAGCGGCGGCAAAGGCCGCTCAAAGCGGCGCAGCACCGCTTTGACCCGAGCCACCAGTTCACGCGGGCTGAAAGGTTTGGGGATGTAGTCGTCCGCGCCCAACTCCAACCCCAGAACGCGATCCGCCTCGCCGCTCTTGGCGGTCAGAAAAATCACCGGAACCGAAGACAGCGACGCCGACTGCCGTATCTGCCGGCAAAGTTCCAGACCGTCCTTTCCCGGCACCATGATATCCAGCAAAAACAGCACCGGACGCTGCCGTTCGGCATCGGCCACGACCAGATTGCCGGTCGAGTAAAGTCGCACGTTGAAGCTCGCCCCTTCCAGATGATGGCGAACCAGCCGGGAAATATCCGGATCGTCTTCGACTACATAGATCGTCTGCTTCACGCGAACCATTGTAGCTGGGAAATGTTTCAATTCGATACAAGGAGCGAAGAACGGATTCCGCGGCTGCTCAGATGAACAGCCCCGGAGGGGCGCACTAACTTAGCCCAGCGCTTCAGCGCTGGGAAAAGGAAAGCAATGATTTCAAGTCCCGGAGGGACGACCGAGTTCTCCGCACCCGCTGCGAGTGGCTGGACATCAAGACGCGGAATTGTTCAGCAAACGGTTCAGCCCCGTCTCAAGACTGGACTTTCCCACCAACGGTTAGCGCAGCGCCATTCCCGCGTCGGCGCAAAAATCCATAGCCACAAATTCCCGCCGCAGAAATTTTGGAAACGCCGCGGCCGCAATCATGGCCGCGTTGTCGGTGGAAAGCGCGCGAGATGGAAAGAAAACCGGCAGTCCCTCAAGCCCCGCTTCGCGCTCAAACGTGGCCCGCAATTCCCGGTTGGCGGCCACGCCGCCGCTAACAAAAAGAGTTCGCACGTCATAAGCGCGCGCCGCCGTCAGCGTCTTCACGACCAGATCGTCGACCATGGAGCGCTGAAAAGAAGCCACCAGGTTAAGGAGTTGCCGGTCCGAGAGCCCGCGAATATCTTCAAGCGTCGGCGTCTCGATGCCCGCAAGCGCCTGTCGGCGAGCCTCAATCGCAGGTTTCAGTTTCTCGGTCTCGACATATCGCAAAACCGCCGTCTTGATTCCGCTATAGGAAAAATCAAACTGCGGCCCATCCTCCTCTGCCCGATGTTGCGCATGATCGCCGAGCGTACGATCGCCGAGCTTATGATCGCGCCGGTCCCGGTGCTTAATCTGCGCAATCTGAAATTTGACCGCCTCCGGATCGCCGAGCGGCGCAAGCCGGTCGATGATCGGTCCTCCCGGATACCCCAGTCCCAGCAGCTTACCGACTTTATCGAACGCCTCGCCGGCGGCGTCATCGCGAGTGTGCCCGATGTTCCGGTAGGTCCAGAGATTTTCCTGCACCTGCGCAAGATAAAGATGCGTGTGCCCACCCGAGACCACCAGCGCCAGCACCGGAAAATCGAGCACTGGAAAATAAAGACCGCCATTTTCGCTTTGCCGCTGCTGCTCCAGCAATACCGCGTGGATGTGTCCCTCAAGATGGTTCACCGCGATCAGCGGCTTCTCCAAAGCAAAGGCCAGCGCCTTGGCATAGCTGATGCCAACCAGCAGAGCGCCCGCCAGTCCCGGCCCTTGCGTGACCGCGATAGCATCGACAGACTGATAAGTCTGTCCCGCGTCGGCCAGAGCCTGCCGCACCACCGGAACAATCGCGCGCAAATGCTCCCGCGAGGCAAGTTCCGGAACCACTCCGCCATAAGGCTGATGAGTGGCGATCTGCGAGGCTACGATGTTCGACAAAACCCCCTGCCCCGAGCGCACCACCGCCGCCCCCGTCTCATCACAGGAGCTCTCAATGCCGAGTATGTACGCGTCAGGCATAATTAGCTGTCAGCCGTCAGCCATCAGCTATCAGTTTCTAGTTTAGACGACTTGCGGTTGATGTTGCTTTACCTGATGGCTGATGGCTGAATGCCGAATGCCGAACGCCAAACAACACGCCGCCGAAATCGTCCGCGCCCTGCGCGAACGCGGCCACCAGGCCTACTTCGCCGGAGGCTGTGTCCGCGACCTCCTTCTCGGCCGCGAACCCGCCGACTACGACGTGGCAACCGACGCAACTCCGCGCCAGGTAATGCAAATCTTCCCACAAACCTTAGCCGTAGGCGAGCAATTCGGAGTGGTACTGGTGCTCCCAGAACCCAGCGGAGCGACGGGCGTCCCCGCCCGTCCCGGCGAGCGAGGTAAAGGAGCCGTAGAGGTAGCAACTTTTCGCGCGGACGTAGGCTACTCCGATGGCCGTCATCCCGACGAGGTTCACTTCACCAAAGACCCCCGCGAAGACGTGCAGCGCCGCGATTTCACCATCAACGGCATGTTGCTCGATCCCATGGTGTTCGATAAAGCGGCCAACAAGATCCTGGATTTCGTCGGCGGCCGCGAAGATCTAAAAGCCGGAATCGTGCGCGCCATAGGCGACCCCGAACGCCGTTTTACGGAGGACAAACTCCGCATGCTCCGAGCCGTGCGCTTCGCGGCCCGCTTCAATTACCAGATCGATCCAGCAACCCTGCAGGCGATCCAAAAGTTAGCCCCAAGAATCAACCAGGTCTCCGCTGAGCGCGTGCGAGAAGAACTGACCAAGATGCTAACCGAGGGCCAAGCCCGCCGCGCCTTCGAATTACTGGATACAACCGCCCTCTTGCCAGAAGTCCTGCCGGAAATCGCCAACATGAAGGGAGTGGAGCAATCGCCCGAGTATCATCCCGAAGGTGACGTCTTCGAGCACTCGCTGCTTCTCCTGGAAAAGCTGCCCGCTGACTGTTCCGGTTCTATTTCAAAGACGCTGGCCTGGGGAGCGCTGCTCCACGACGTAGGCAAGCCGCCGACCTTCCGCAGAGCGCCCGACCGCATCCGCTTCGATGGCCACGTGGAAGTAGGAGTGAAGATGGCCGCCGAAATCTGCCGCCGCCTGCGCTTCTCGAACCACGAGACCGATCAGATCCTGGCGCTGGTAGACAATCACATGCGTTTCGCCGACGTGCAGCGCATGAAGCAATCCACCTTAAAAAAGTTTCTGCGCCTGCCCGCCTTCGAAGAGCATCTGGAGCTGCACCGCTTAGACTGTCTTTCCAGCCACCGCCAACTCGACTCATACGAGTATTCACGAGAGCAGTTGCGTTCCCTGCCACCCGAAGCGATCCGCCCCACTCCGCTGATTACCGGCCGCGACCTGATAGAAGCAGGTTATAAGCCCGGCCCAAGATTCAAAGAAATCCTGACCGCAATCGAAGACGCGCAACTGGAGGGGCGACTTACGTCACGCGAGGCCGCTATGGAGTATGTGCGCCGCGAATTCCTGGTGTAACTTCCCGGTGTAACTTCCCGGTATAACTTCCGGTGTAACTTCGAAGACGCGGAACCGCGTTCCACAACCAGCCGCTGCCAGGCTGTAATTACACGGGGCCCCGAGGATGGCCTCGTCAACATGCTCGAAGGCCGGTACGACTATGCTCTACAGCAGCGGCTCCAAACCGTGCTGTGCGATACCCTCTTTGCGCCACAGTCTTCGTGTCGCGCTCGTTCCATGGGGGACTTCCGTCGGCATTAGACCACGTCCCCGAAGACAACGTTGCGTACAGACACAGCCACCGTAAAGATCGCGGGCAATGCAAGATAGAGTGTAATAATAAGTGGCGTCATAGTGTTCTCCTTATTTGATGAGTAGAGGCCCTGTCGGAAACCGCGATGCGGTTCTGAAAGGTCCTCGTCTGGCAGGGACGCCCACAGGTCGGGCGTTCCGTTTGTAGGGGGAACGAAAGTACATGCGTCGCCATGTCCGAATCCTACAGGAACATGGGAATTTGGACAGGTCCCGTTAGGACAATTCCGCTAGTAATCGAAAGTAACGTCACCAAAGAAACTTTACCTGTACAGCCGCGTGGCTCAGCCTTCCGCTGGCACAACTACACAGAGTGTGCCCCATCCTTCGCGTGCTGTTCGCGAAGGGTGGGCGGAGCTCTGATCGCACCATGGGGCCAGCGCCTTCACGCCGCGCGGGCGGAATCGAGGACGCACAACTGGAGGGGCGACTCACGTCACGCGAGGCAGCGATGGAGTGGCACGTGTGGAGCGGACACTCCTGTCCGCTGCCTTTGCCTTTGATTGTGCGGCGGCGATGGAGTATGTGCGGCGCGAATTTTTCCGTGTAGATCCCGGCCCCCCGAGTGTACTTAGTCGACCTGGAACTTGCGCTCGAAGGCAGCTTGGATTTCGTCCGGACAGAGAAATTCGATGGTTATCCCGCATGCTTGCAATGCCGCTTTCCATCCCCACCACTTTGTGTCGGAAGCCTGAAGGATGGGCGGCTTGTCTTGGTGAGCGTTTGAAACCGCGACAAATTTCTTGTCAGCCGGATCGAATTCCGCAAGGTCTGGGCCCTCCGGAAACTCGGCGAGGCCGCCCCCGCATTCCCTTTGGGTAAGCGCGATCACTTGCACCAACTCACCGCGCCCACGATTGTCGTGGACCCACCGAATGAAGGAGTCACCCACTCCCGGCTGGCCAGCCAAAGAACAATAGCCTCGATACTCGGACAAAATGCGGTCGCCCTCGTCAATGACAATGGTGCCGAAATGCTTGATGTTCAGCAGTGCTCGCGCACAATTTCTCGCACACGCAAGCGAGCCCCCACTGCGCCCATTTGCAACAACTAAGACGTTCGTGTCAACGACCTGACACTTCCGGCCGCGCCGCTTCATTTCTGCTCGGCCTCGCGTCGCGCCGCGGCTTCCATGCGGGCTGCGAGCTCACCCATCTCGTCACCGAAGAAATCAGCTGGCCAATTCTGAATATCGCCAAAGATGTTGACTTCGAGGGGCTCCAAAACGGCTCCGTCGGCTCCGGTTCGGCAGAAGTACAGGGCGACGTCCTCCGGCTTGACCTTGTTTTCTGCCACCCGCGTTTGCAACCGCCTAAGGAAGTGCTCAGAGTGGCTCTCCACGATCAGTTGGATGGAACGGTCCGCCCCGTCCTCTCTCGACTGGATCGCCTCGATAAATAAATCGGCAAGCGCCGACTGTACACGGGGGTGAAGATGGATTTCCGGCTGTTCCAAGATAACCGTTGTGTGTGGGTTTGCGTAGAAGCACTGGACAACCACTGGCAGGACCTGCGAAACGCCAAAACCCACGTCCGGCAGGTTAACGTTTTCCCTGGTGCTGCCAGCCCGAACCATTACTTCGTATTCCTTCCGGTGAGCGGCAATTTGGCGCACCTCAAAAGACTGCAGTAGCCCCAAGTCCTTAAGCCATTTCGCCACCACTGCCTGGAAGGGTTGCACCCTCCTCTTGAACCCAGGCCCTATGCTTCGAGAAGTGGCAGCTAGCATGGCCTCCACAGCGCGCTCTCCCCTCCATCCAACATGCTCCGGAACCTCACCTGACCAGACGTAAGATCGCGCCGGATACTCGCGGAGCGGGCCAAGATACTGAAGACGCTTGACCTGCTTCTCCAGTTCGAGAGCAAGGTCGCTGGTGAAACCTGCGTTTTGATAGTAGGCGCCAACCTCGTCCGGAAACGCGTAAAACCGGATGGGCGGTGGAATCTTCCAGACCCGTTGCACCTTCCGCACCAAATCATAACCCGACGTTTTCAAGTCGTACTTCGAAGTACTGCTTCCTGCTGGCGTCATCTCCACACTTAGCGACGCGTTGCCATTTTCTAGCGAATACTTGAATCTTTGGACCTGCTGAGATGCGCCTTTCGCGTCAGACGAAACCTTGGCTTCGAAGCGGATACGACTACCCGTGGTCGTGTCGCCCTCCTTAAGAGGGTCACGTACAACCATTGGTTCCGGTAGTTTCCAAACCAGCGCAAACTCGATTCCATTCGTCAGTTCGTGCTCGAATACTAGGTCCCGAAATGTCCCCAGTTCCACCGGCGTATTCTTGTCGCCCGGATGCAGCACCCGATGCCGATCCGGGGATTCAGCAGTCTGGCGCAACATTAGGAGAAATTGCAGAATGCTCGTCTTTCCCGCACTGTTGCTGCCGAAGAATACCGTGATTGGAGCGAGACGAATTTTTCCCGTATCCCGCCAAGCTTTGAAATTCTTGATCGACAGCTCCGTTAGCATCTGCGTTTTCCTGAGATATGCCCTGCGCGGTCGAGTTTACCAGAAGCTCCCGGCACCGACGCGACAGTATCACTGGCTTTTGCCGGCAGGGCTCACCCTCGACGAGGTCGCGGTTTTCGAGACGTGGGATGCCGCGGGGTCTACACCTCTGCAATCTGACCTCTGACCTTTTTCATCACATCCAGCCTGTGTGCGCCATCACAGACTCTCACCAAGACCAGTGCAACAATATCCCCTGATCAGGGCAGCGCAAAGTGACCGTCTCCAGAGACGGCCCTCACCTCAAAGCTGCGGCAGCCCGACGATCTAGTAGCTCTTTGATAAACATAAGTGGAACAGCGAGCGAGCCTCAGACCGTGGTCAAAAAGCCACAAAATAAGCCCAAAACGGGAAAAATTGAGCTAAGTCCTTATCCCGGAATATTTTGAAAATAAGTCCTTGGCGCTCTAGATTTTGGCGGGATGAACCCCCATAACCCCATCATTCCACTGGGAAGGGGGTAGGGGGGTGGTGGTAACCACGGGTTAATACCCATATAGTAAACAAGCGGTTCGCCTATTCCTCGTCCTTATCCTTGTCCTGCGACGTTGTCCGCGCCGCGGCGTCTGTGCCTGGTACGGGCTTCTGCAGATCAATCAGCGGCAATCCCGCCTTCTCCAGTTGATCGTTCAGATCCGGAATATTTCTGGACTTGAGTTGCGCCCACGCTGATAACTGCTCTCCGAGCGCCTTGTCCAGTTCTCCGAACATTGCGGCTTGCTGGGTCGTCGGCGCGGCGTCGGCGGTATCGAGAGCACTGACGAGCGCGTTGAAGCCGCCATTCAGCCGAGCCAGGCTGCGGCCTTCGGGGGTGCTCAGGTAGCGCGTGCCGTAGCCGCCTTCTTCCCCCTCGATGGACGCGGCTTTCGCTTCCAGGTCGGTCGCAGTATCGATCGCCGCGAGCTTTTCTTTACTTGCAGCGGTCGCGGCGCTGGCGGATTGATCAGATGCTCCCGTGAGCGCTCTCAACTGCGAGCGCAAGCTGCGCACTTGTTGCACGGCTTCGTAGTCTTTGTGAAGGGCATGGGCAATTCTCTGGTCGAGTTCGAAATGCCGTCGCAGATCTTCCGGCGCAGTCTTCACCCGCGGATCCATGCGAATATTCAGCGGCTGCGTGTACGGTTTCGCATTCACGGTAAGAATCACGGTGTACTGTCCGGGCAGCACAGCCGCTCCCATGGGATAGAGCGGCGTGTCGTGGAAGATCCCAGAAATCGGGTAGTCGCGCGTCAGCACGTCAGGCGCAGGATAAGTCAAGTCCCAGACAAAACGATGCATGCCAGCCCCAGCGGAAAGCGTTCGCGCGGGCCGCACCCAGTACATGGGAACGTTGAATTGCTTGGGGTTAACCGGCTCGGGCTTATCGGCGCTCGAAAAGCGGCGCACGACTTGTCCCGATGAGGCATCGACAATTTCCAGCGTGACCACGCCGGAGGCCGCGCGGTTCAGCCAGTAATCGATCATCGCGCCATCCGGAGGATTCTCGCCGGCAGGTTCTTCCGGAGGCAGAGGCGTGTCGGTGTTGTTGTTGCGGCGCACACGATAGGTAAGCTGCGGCGCGTAAAGATGCGCTGGAGCATTCGCGATCTCGTGACTGAACTGCCGCAGCGCCGTGATGTTATCCAAGATCCAAAACGAGCGCCCATGAGTTCCGACGACAACATCGTCATGATGCACGACCAGATCGCGGATCGAAGTTGGCGGCAAGTTCATCTGCAGCGATTGCCAATGGTCGCCGTCGTCCCACGAAACATACACGGTGCGTTCGGTGCCGGCGAAGAGCAGTCCCTTGCGCTCGGGATCTTCGCGGACGGTGTTGACGGGCTCGTTCTCGGGCAGGCCGCCGACAATCTTCTGCCACGACTTCCCGCCGTCGTGCGTGCGGTAGATATAAGGATGCAGGTCATCGAGCCGGAAGCGGGTTACCGCGGCATAGGCAGTTGGAGTATCGAAATGTGATGCGTCCATCTGCGCCACCTTGCTCCAGGGCGTCAGTTCGGAAGGCGTCACGTTCTGCCAGTTCTTGCCGCCGTCGTGGGTTACTTGAATCAGGCCATCGTCGGTGCCAGCCCAGATCAGGTTGGCGTCTTTTGGCGACGGGGCAATCGAATAGATCACGCCGCGATGCTTGCCCTTCTCCGGATCGGCCGCCACAAACGGCCCGAGAGTCGCTGGAGAGCCCGGATCTTCGTTCGTCAGATCGCGGTTCGTTAGATCGCGGTTCGTTAGATCGCGCGTCAGGTCGGGGCTGACGATTTGCCAACTGTCGCCACCGTCGCGTGTGGCAAACATCACGTTCGATCCGAGATAGAGCACGTGCGGATCGGCCGCCGAGAAAATCAACGGCGCGGTGCGATTGAAGCGATACTTCCCGGTGCGCAGAACCACCGGCGAAACGTCGCGCGTCTGTCCAGTATTGCGGTCGAACACCGCAGCCTTGCCGCCATAAATCAGATTCGGATGCAGCGGATCGGGCGCGACGTAGCCGTATTCTTCGACGCCGACAGTGGTCCAGTCGCGAAAAGTGATTTCGCCGAAGTCGCTGCGGCTGCTGGTGCC
>PLHP01000131.1 GCA_003138955.1 Acidobacteriaceae bacterium
AACTCGGGCCACTTCAACGTCGAAATCGATATCCCGGCGCTCGAAAAGCTGTCGTCCTCCAAGCGCACTACGCGCACCTTCGTCGACGAATACTCGCTGAAAGACGGTCGCCGCATCAACCTGCTCGGAGAGGGCCGCCTGATCAACCTGTCTGCCGCCGAAGGACATCCGGCGTCGGTGATGGATATGAGTTTTGCCGACCAGGCGCTCTCTTGCGAGTACATGGTGAAGAACCACGCGTCGTTGGAAAAAAAGGTTTACCCGGTTCCGGTGGAACTCGACAAACGCGTGGCCAAGCTNNCGCTCGGCATCAAGATCGACCGCCTAACCTCGGAGCAGGAAGAATACCTGGCCAGTTGGTCGGAAGGAACGTAGGAGAGGCTCTCAGCTGTCAGCTGTCAGCTCTCAGCTCTCAGCTCTCAGTTTTCAATGGGGGCGGCGCTAGCCGCCCTTATGTTTGTATCTTTTTTGTTTTGTATCTTTTTTGTTTCGTATCAGGGTATCGCTTTAGCGATACCGTATCTGCCTCAAATGAAACGCCCCTTTAGGGGCCGGGCATCGAACACCCTCGCCACTCAAGTTTTCTGCGGCCCTGCCGATGAACCCACGCGAGGGCTACGTGTGGCTGGTTCGAACTCCAAAGTACTGCTGGTCGAGGACAGCAAGTTTCTCCGGATGGCCAACGAACGCGCATTGTCCAAGGCCGGTTTCCAGGTCTCCACCGCTGCCGACGGCGAGGAAGCCTTGCAGGTCGCCAATGACAAACTGCCCGACATCATCCTGCTCGACATGATGCTGCCCAAGATCAGCGGCCCGGACGTCCTGAAAGCACTGAAAGGCAATCCCGCCACCATGGACATCCCGGTCGTCGTGCTGACCAGCCTGTCGCAGAGGAACGAGGAAAAACTTCTCCATGAAGGCGCGGTCGCGTACTTCGAGAAGTCCACTCTGCAACTTGACAAGAGCTCCAATCGCCTGGCGGCCACGGTGGAAACGGTTCTCGACCGAGTCAATCACCAAAAGAGCCTGAATCTTCGTTTGCAGACATTAGCCGCCAAGAAGGCCAATGGCCAGTGACGCCTGACCAGCGAAGGCTGAGAAATTCATCGCGCAGCGCTAGAATGTAGCGATGTACCACTACAATCCCTCAACCGCCCTTGAAGAACTGACCGAAGACGCGACCCTGCCCAATCCCGTCCACGTGCGTGACATGCTGCTGCGCGGCAAGCTCACCGCCGACCAGTCGATCGAACTGAACCGCATCTTCGTCGAATACCAGAAATTTTTCGGCGAAGCGCAAAAATTAGGCAAGGAAATCCTGAAGCGCCTGGCAGCATAGCTCACCAGAACTCACGTAGGGACAGCCGCCCTCGGCTGTCCAGGCGGGCAAAGCCCGCCAGCGTGGTCAGCGCACCCGTTACTTCCCTGCTAGAAAGTCGATCAACCCTTCCCGCGTGAATCCTGCCTCCCGCAGCAACGACATCAGAGTTCCTTTTGGCATGTCGCGATTGTGCTGAGGCACAACGGCGCGCCGGCGGGAAACAGCATTGAAAAAAATGAAGTGGCTACCCGAGGTGTGATCCAAAACAAATCCGTTTTGTTCCAGAAACCGGATGATCTGTCGCGGCTTAACGGCGGGTAGCTTCGGCATACTCCAGGTCGAGCGAGGCTACGAGGGTATTGTCGTCGGTGGGAATAGGATCTTTGTGTTTGCGCAGGCTGGCGATGTAGCCCGAAATGGCGTCCTTGGCCATTTCTCGCGCCTCCTCCAAAGTGCGCCCATACGTCACGCAACCCGGCAGCGCCGGAACCAGCGCGGTGTAGCCACCCTCCGGTTCGGGACGGAGCATGATGTTGTAGTGGTATCGGGCCTTAGCCATGGAGCGATACTATCGCGGTGGGGAAGCCCGGTCAAACCAAAGCTGTCCTCGACACAGGCCGTAGCCGCCGAGCTTGCGCTCGGCTTGGACGGCCGAGGGCGGCCGTCCCTACGTAATCGTTTACAATCGAAGTTTCTCTCTCGATTGGAAACCATAATCATGCACCGCTGGTCGCAACTCTTTATTCCTACTCTTCGCGAGGCTCCGGCTGATGCCGAGGTCGCTAGCCACAAGCTCCTGGTGCGCGCTGGATACATTCGTCAGTTGGGCGCCGGCATTTACTCGTTCCTGTTTCTGGGCAACCGTACCACCCAGAAGATCATGGGCATTGTCCGCGAGGAGATGGACAAGATCGGCCAAGAGTTCTACCTGCCCGCGCTGAATCCGCGCGGGCTCTGGGAAGAGAGCGGACGCTGGTCGCTCATTGGCGAGAACATGTTTCGCCTCAAGGACCGCAAGGGCGCCGATCTGTGTCTCGGTTTTACGCACGAAGAAGTCATGACCGACATCGCGCGCAAGGAACTGCGCAGCTACAAGCAACTGCCGCAGATCTGGTATCAGATTCAGACCAAGTTTCGCGACGAGCCTCGTCCCAAGTCGGGCCTGCTGCGGGTGCGTCAGTTCATCATGAAGGACGCTTACTCGTTCGACATCGATGCCGCCGGACTCGATGTTTCCTACGCCAAGCATCACGACACCTACTGCCGCATCTTCGACCGCTGCGGCCTGAAGTATATGGTCATCGATGCGCACTCGGGCGCTATGGGCGGATCGCAGTCGCAGGAGTTCACGGTGCGGACTCCGGCGGGCGAGGATCTGGTGGTGAGCTGCGAGAAGTGTAACTATGCGGCGAATATGGAGAAGGCGACTTCGCGGCTGGCTCCGGTCGAAGACCTGAAGCCCGAGGGCGATGGCGCGCCGCTTGAGGTGCACACTCCGGGACAGAAAACGATCGAAGACGTGGCGCGGTTTCTGGGTGTATCGCCGAAGCACATGCTCAAGACTTTGGCGATGATGGTCGCCGGAGAGGATGTGAAGACGGGTAAGACGGAACAGCGGGCACTTGTGCTGCTGCTGCGCGGCGATCATCAGATGAACGAAGCCAAACTGTCAACCGCGGTCGGGGGCAGAGAGACCCGTCCCATGCGAGAGGATGAGATGCAGGAATTTTTCCATTCGCCCGCTGGATACCTCGGTCCGCTCGGCATAGGCTGGGCCGAGGACATGGGCGTCTCGATCAAGCCTGCTCTGCTGGTCGATGAGGCGCTCGAAGGCCACACCAACCTGATCGGCGGCGCGAATAAAGAGAACTATCACGTTAAGCATCTGACGCCGGGAGGGAATTTTCATCCCACGGCCTACGCCGACCTGCGCAGCGTGACGGCCGGTGAAGATTGCCCCAACTGCGGCGCTCCCCTGCGCATCGACACCGCCGTCGAAATTGGACACATCTTCAAGCTGGGCTACAAGTATTCCGAATCCATGGGCGCGCGCGTACTCGACCGCAATGGCAAGGAAGTGGCTCCAATTATGGGGAGCTACGGGATTGGCATCGAGCGCATCCTGACCGCCGCCGTCGAGCAGTCGAACGACGAGAACGGCTTCTGGCTGCCGCCTTCGATCGCGCCGTTCGAGGTGGTGGTGGTGTCCACGAATTCGAAAGACGAGGCGGTCCGCAGCGCCTCCGAGGACATCACGCGGCAACTGGAGGCGGCCGGGTTTGACGTATTGCTGGACGATAGAGACGAACGGCCAGGGGTGAAGTTCAAGGACGCCGATTTGGTCGGTATCCCCTTTCGAATCAATGTGGGAAAGAAGGTTACCGAAGATACTGTTGAAGTCGTTCGGCGCTCGACTCTGGAGCGGGAGGACGTTAAGATTTCTGCCATAACCGCGTATTTCCAAAAACTGCGCCCAGGACTTCCGTAACGACCGGTCCCGGCCGCTCGCTAGCCGGCGGAACAGCCCTTAGCGCATGACGGAAAGCTCGCGATTGGAACTTCGCAACCAGCGACTTGGCGATGGTTTCTTATGGCATCTGTGAAATTGGCCTTCGGCGTGGCGGTCTTCGCGGCGTTGGTCTTTGCGGGCATCAAGATCATCCCGCCGTTCTTCTCGAATTACGAGCTGGAAGATACGATCAAGACCGAAGCGCTGCAGGCGACCTACAGCTCGCGCACGGAAGATGACATTCGCACAGCCATCATCAAGCAGGCCCGCAACTACGACATTATGTTGACGCCCAAGCAGGTGCAAGTGACTCGGGCGGGCTCGTTCGGCAACGGCGTTCTCAACATCGAAGCCGATTACAGCGTTCCGATCGATCTGCCCGGGTACTCGACCACCCTCGAATTCCATCCTTCGTCGAAGAACAAAGGCGTCTTTTAGGATCAGCTCTCCAGGTCTTTGCCAAGACGAGTAACCAGCAAAAGAGCCCGAACCAGGCGTTTCTCCGCAGAACTCAAAGAGGCAGAATTAAAGAGCAGAATTAGAGATTGACCGACCAAGTCCGCCTGCGCTAGCCACGAGAACCTAAGTAGTCAATGGTTGTGCAATTTTGAACAGACAGCGCCGCGGCGTTTGCGGCAAGATATGCGCAATATCCTTAGGGGTTGTTCCAGTTGTAGCGAGCCGAATGCGGTAGCTCAGGCTTATCGCCCGAGGTAGATCTTGTAGATCCCTTCCCCCAGGGACGATGGCCGGGCTACCGCATTGGGAGGCTTAGGTGGGTCAAGCTTATCGAGCACCGAGGCGAACGATCCTCTGCATCGACGATGATGCCTCCATCCTGCGCTATGAGAGAGCGCTACTTGAAAGGTCGGGCTATAACGTTCTCACCGCGACCTCCGGGCAACAAGGGCTGACACTGGCAATGATGTCTCCGGTTGATGCCGTAGTCCTGGACTGCCTGATGCCTGGAATGAGCGGTCACAACGTCGCTGCCGCGATCAAGAAGTGCCGGCCGGAAGTTTTGATCGTCATGTTCTCGGCAAGCGAGATTCCGGCAGCGACCATCAGGCTGGTCGATGCTGTCGTATATAAGACGGACGCAATCGGAGAGCTCTTNNGGATGGATTGCCGCCAACCCGGAACCTGCCTCCCTACTGCCACAGCCGTCCGTCCTCTGCCACGCATCCTACTGCCCGGTAGTGTCCTCTTAGACACGGTGTTGCTGTCACTTAAGGCACTCCCCAAATGCTCGTAAGGGTTGCGTTGTGATTTAGAATCAACCACAAGGTACCTTAGCTCAAGAACCAGATTTCGGACTGCGAATTGCTCTTCGTGGATGATGCGCAGCTATTTTCATGGCCCTTAGGCTGAAAATCCCGGTTATTCGAAGAGGCGGCCAGCGCGGAAAAAGCCGCGGTAAAAGCGGCTGGCTCGCGCACGATCCCATCGTGCGCATTGCCCTGCTCGGTTTTCTCTCGGTATCGCTCGTGGTGGTCGGTATTTTTGCCTACTGGTATGTCAAGTATGACCGCATCATCGAGCAGCGTTTCCGCGGTCCCGTGTTCGCGAGTTCGGCGAAGATTTTCGCCGCTCCACCGGTGGTGAAGGTCGGATCGAAGTTGACCCTCTCTGAAATTGCGGCCGAGCTGCGTCATGCCGGCTATTCCGAAAAGCAGGGAGAAACTCCGCTGGGCAGTTACCGTGTGCATGGCGGCTCGATTGAGGTTCTGCCCGGACCCGAGTCTTATCACAGCCCCGAAGCAGCCACCATCACCATCTCCGGCGGCGCGGTTTCGGCCATCACCAGCCGCGCCTCCGGAGACCTGGCGGCTTATGAACTTGAGCCCCAGATGCTGACTTCGCTGTTCGACGCCGAGCAGCGCTCCAAGCGTCAGTTGGTGAAGTACGACGACATTCCCAAGGTCATGGTGGAGGCGGTCACGGCCATCGAAGACCGCCGCTTCTTCCAGCACGGCGGAGTCAATTTCATGCGGCTGGTTGAAGCCGCCTGGATCGACTTCACCCATCAGCGCCATCAGCAGGGCGGTTCGACCATCACCATGCAGCTCTCGCGGGCATTCTTTCTGACTCCGGAGAAAACCTTCAAGCGCAAGCTGATCGAAATGCTGATCGCGGTGGAGTTGGAGCAGAAGTTTTCCAAGCAGCAGATTTTCGAGTTCTACGCCAACCGCGTCGATTTGGGACAGCGCGGGTCGTTCACCATCTCGGGCTTGGCCGAAGGGTCGCGGTCTTATTTCAATAAGGACTTGAAGGACATCACCCTACCGGAAGCCGCGCTGCTCGCCGGATTGATCCAGGCGCCCAGCTTTCTTTCGCCCTATCGCCATCCCGAGCGCGCTCTGGAACGGCGCAATATCGTGATCGAGTCCATGGTCGAGACTCACGACATTACGCGCGAGCAAGCCGATAAAGCCAAGGCGACGCCCCTGAAACTGGCCCCGCCGAACGTTGAGGCCAGCGATGCTCCCTACTTCGTGGATATGGTCCGCGACACCATCGTCAACAAACTGAACGAGCACGAGGTCAACGAACAGGAGTACCGCATCTATACGACGCTCGATCCCGAACTGCAACGGGCGGCCGCGCAAGCGGTCGAAACCGGCATCAAGCTGGTGGACGATCAGGTCACGAAGATGCGTACCCACATGACCAAGCTCGGAAAGAACAAGTTTGAAGCCAAGGTCACGCCCGGCCCCCAGGCGCAGGTGGCGCTGATCGCCATGGACCCTCATACCGGCGAAATCAAGGCGCTGGTTGGCGGACGAAACTACGGGGCGAGCCAACTGAACCACGCGCTCGCCAAACGTCCCACCGGCTCCATCTTCAAGCCGTTTGTGTACGCGGCCGCCATGAATACGGCGCTCGACGGCTCGAC
>PLHP01000336.1 GCA_003138955.1 Acidobacteriaceae bacterium
GTCAGCCCCATGCATGAGGTAATAAACCATGCCCACGCGGTGAGCGGGAGGCGCAGGAGGCTCATGCCTTTGACCCGGAGATCAAGCGTGGTGGTGATGAAATTTAGTGAGCCCAGCAACTGGCCAACACAAAACAGTCCAATGGAAGTTGCCCAAAGCACCACACCCAGGCCTTGGCCTGGACCCGCAACCGAACCCACCGCATTGAGAGGCGCATATTGGGTCCAGCCACCCAGCGTCGGTCCATCGCCGAGAACGAACGACGACATCAGGACCAGAAAAGCCGTGAACGTGACCCAGAACGACATCATGTTGAATCGCGGGAAGGGCATGTCCTCGGCGCCTACCTGGATGGGCAGGAAGAAATTACCGAAGGCCGCGAAAGGAGCGGTCGTGAGCACAAAAAAAACCATGATGGTGCCATGCATGGTCATCAATTGCAGGTAATACTCTGGGGTCATCACCCCGCCCGGAGCACCGGTTTTCGAAAGCAATTGCAGGCCGGGGATCGCGGCGTTGGTCCACGCCAGGTGGATGCGCATGAACCAGGAAAGCACCATCCCGCTAAGAGCGGCGACCAGGGCCAACGCGTAATACTGCTTGCCGATCACCTTATGGTCCAGACTGAAGACGTGCTTCCGAATGAAACTTGTAGGAGGAGCGTGGTGCGCCGCGTGCGCTGCTACGTCGTGCATTTCCTCACCTCAAAAGATTTGTCTTGATCCAGCGTGCGATCGCGGACCGGAAGAGCTACTGCATTGCCGCTTCTTTCTTCAGCCAGTCATCGAAGTCCTGCTGCGACATGACTTCCAGGTATGCCTTCATGTTGTAATGTCCCAGGCCACAAAGCTGAGTACAGACGATTTCGTACTTGCCGACCTTCGTTGCCGTGAAGTGCAGAGAGACATCCAGTCCGGGAACAAAATCCTGTTGCACCCGCAACTCCCGCACATAAAAGGAATGTCCAACATCCTTAGCATGCATGAGCAGATGAATTTCCTTGTTTACCGGGATCGCCATTTCGGCGGCCACGATGTCGTCCCGGGAATCCACGTCATGCTCGGGGTCGAGACCAAAGAAATTCTGCGATCCCTCATTAATGAGCTCGGGATGAATGGAGCCGAACTTCCCATCCGGACCGGGGTAGCGGAAATAGAAAGCGAACTGTCCGGCTTGAACCTGGATGGGCATGGCGTCGGCTGACGGCGCGGTGAGATATACGTTAGCCCATGCCTTCACTCCGAAGATTCCGAGGGCCATGACTTCCAAGCCTACGACCAGCAAGGCAGCAATCACCAAACCCTTGGCGCCGCCGGGAAAATTCTTGATCTTTGCGTTGGGGCCGGGGTTGGAGAACTTCCAGATGAAAAACGACAGAACGAACTGTGCGGCGAGAAAGGAGATGCCAGCCTCCGCCATGGTTTCTGACATCTGCTCATCGATCAGAGCTCCATGAGTCGAGATGTCCTCTGGCGCCACCCAGGTGTGCCGCAGGATGGGAATCGCAGAAAGGATCGCGATTACGATGATGGTGACCGCAAAAAATTTCGCCATGATGTCCTCGCCTTGGCCGGTTTCAGCCCGTCTGCCTGAGTCCCTTTCAGGAGTGACTGCTCGCCCTCCCCGCGGAGGACCTAACGATAAACGCCTCGCGAAACCGATGCGCTATGCCGCCTCTTGTGACGATCCGCCAAAGGATTTGACCGCGCTCGCCTCGTCCTTTTGAATATCGAAAACGGCGGACAGGCGGGTCAGTTCGAGCAAATCATGTACTCGCTTGTTCAGATTGGTGAGTTTCAATTGGCCGCCCAGATTCCGAATTGTGGTGTGGGCCTTGACCAATTCCCCGACTCCGGAACTGTCTATGTACTGGACTTCGCCCAGGTTCAGCACGATCGCCTTGGCGCCTTTTCCTGCCAGATCTCGAACAATCTCGCGGAGAATGACATTTCCCTCGCCCAGCGTAATTCTTCCGCTGCAGTCAACCACGGCGACTCCACCCACCTGCCGGGTGGCGGTTTGCATCTTGACAGGGGTCCGTTCCTGCATTCCGATTCCCAACCGGTCAAGAACCGCGCACGCGGAACTCGCAAGTTCCTTTGACTCTGTCCGAACTACAATCAGCGAACGCCCTTCTTTGAGTACTTCCTGGAAGAAGGCCACGTCCTCAGAGGACTTTTCAGATGCGGTCGGGTGCGGCGCGTCCGCCTCGTGTGTTGCCGCCGATCCGACGGCGGAGCCCGCACCGGCGCCCGCACCGGCGCCCGTCAGCAGCGCGGCGGCGCCGATCCCTAGCGCGAATACCGTCCCGATCCCGGGAAGAAGCAGCGTTGCAGCGACCACCCCGGTTGTCAACCCAGCGGCTCCTCCGACGAAGCCTCCCACAAATGCGCCGAGCTCCTTCGCGATGGTTTTGGCTTCATTTTCCGAGCGAGTTAAGAAAACGACGGATTCTTCCGGCACACCCCGTTCCCGCAACTCCTTGACGGCCTGCTCCGCGTGATCACGCGAAGAAAATACTCCGATTGCAGTTTCCATATGCTCTCCTTAGTTTCCAGCCCGGATTTGGTGCTCGCCCGTCTACCGCCAACCCGCTGCATGCTAAGCTGGGCGCTCCATCTGCGCTGGCTAGTCTTTCTGGCGCAGAACTCTGTGCCGAGGGTGAAGACTTGTCAAGTCAATATCCACCGCACCGGCGGAGCCTTCCTGCGCCCATCGCCGTCGTTTCCATCGAGGTACGCACTCGGCGGAGAACTTCATTTCCGCCGCCGTTCCGTCAGTATGCCGTCGCCTTGAAGGTAAAGTTGACGTCCTTGGTTTCGTTTCCGGTGATAGTGACGTCGGCAGTCTGCGTGCCGTATTTTTCATGCCAGGCGGTGATGGTGTACTTGCCGGGAGGCAGGTTCGGCAGCTTGAAGTCCCCTCCCTCCTTGCTTAAGTCGTAGTGCGAGGTCTTGAGCACCACGAACCAGCCGTGCATCCACGGATGGATGTTGCACTTCACCTCGATGAATTCGGGCTTATCGTATTTCTCCTTGATTGGCGGCGTGCCCGGGGGCTGGGATTTGTTCCACTCCGTGTTCACTTTGGGCAGCGGGTGAATGTTGTGCGAAGTTTGGTCGTCGTTGATGATATCGAATTCCTGGTTGACGTGCATGGGCAAAACGTGCGGAATATACTGACACCCTTTCTGAGTGTAGGTGATGGCCTGCGCCGGAACCTGACCCTCGTCGGTAGCTCCGGCGGAAACGTACACCACCACGTTATCCAACGCGTTGTTGGCCCCGGTCACAACCGTTTCGGTCGAAATGGGGGTGGCGTGCTGCTTGGCGCAGCTGGGCTCTTTGGACATATCGATGGGTTTTTGGTGGGCGGGCGTGCCCGTGTAGGTCACCTTGCCGCTCACGGTTCCAGCCAACATCAGGGATGGACAAACGAGCAGCGTCAAAAGAGCTACCAGAATCTTGTTTGTGCGCATTCGAGTACTCCCTCCTGGGAATTGGAATTCATTGGCCGCCGCCCGGCGCTTTGTTGGTATCGGCGGCTGGCGGTGGGTTCTTATTGACGTAGGGAGGAATCACGCCGTGGGCAGCCGTGAGAACTTCGTTCTCCTTGCTGTGACGGTGGACTTGCAAGGTGCGCAGGAAATGGACAAGATCCCAGGCATCATTCGGCTGAATCACGTCCGCGAAGGAAGGCATGGGCGTGCCATCCACGCCGGTCATGAAGATCTTGTAGATATCCTCGTTGGTGCTGCCGCACTTGAAGCGCGAATCCTTCCCGCCCAGAGCGAAGTTGTAGGGACGAATCGGATTGTCCTTACTGTCAGTGAGAGTTGAGGCGGACGGACCGTCGCCCTCTCCATGCGTACCGTGACACTTCCAGCACTCCAATTTCGCGAAGAGCGCCTGGCCGTGGGAAATGCTCTCGATCGTGACCGGGGGCTCGGGCGGAATCGTGATTGGCGTGCCGGCTTTCTCGTGCTCCCAGCGGGGCGAGAAGATCTTGATATAAGCCACCAGGTTGGCGCGTTGCTGTTTCGTGAAGACATTCCAGATCGGCATGTTGGAGTTGGTGATGCCGCGTCCGATGGTGTTGAAGAGATCTTCATCGGTGGGCAGGGTGCCGGTCAGAGTGGAGCGGCATTTGAAAGTGGCGATCGTGAAGTCACGTGGTTTTGGATCCAGCCAAACGGCGTTCTCACCATTGGCATCGCCGTAGTCGCCGTGACAGCCCGCACAATAGCGGCGGTAGTCGGACTTCGCGTCCGCGGCGTGCCCGGTGATATTCCCGATGTGGCTTTCCATCGGCTTGACTACGACAGGTGGCTTCGGACCCACGAGAGGTTCATCCTGAGCGGAGACCGTAGCGGTGAACGAGGCGACGAAGATCAGTCCCGCAATCGCCGTGAAAAGAATCGCGCCGATAAAACGCATTGGCTTCCAGCTGTTCATAGTCAGCACCCTTAAACCGAAGTCAGCGCCGGCGAATCGAGATCGCCGGCGGGTCATCCTGGTGGTCAGAAGTCGAAGTCAATTCCAAACAACAGCTCGCTGCTGGTCAGGTTTGTGTTAGTAACGGGCGATGCTCCGTCCCAGTGAAACCAGTTGTACTCGCCATGGTAGGCAAAGCCGGCCCGGCTCGTCATAAACGGGTTGTAGCGATAGCCGAACGTGTACGTAGAGATGTTGCCGAGATTTGAAGCAGCTCCGGGCGTCGACTGTTGCGACATTCTGATCGTTTCATAGCGCGCGAGCAAAATCATTTGCGGATTCACTACATAGTGAGGTTCGAGGAGAACGCCATTCCATGTTGGGTTGCGCGCACCTTGGATGAGCTGGGTTCCCGGGATGTTGTTGCAGGGCTGCGTTCCGGTGGGGGTGTTGCAGATCGCACTCGGGCTATCGACAAAGTCACCGTACCCCTGGCCAAACCATGCGCTGTCCTCGCCGTGCTGGGTGACAACCGTGAGGTCCACATGCTGGCCGAAGTAGAACTGTCCGACGAAGCCTTCGCGACTGTAACCCTTGTTGTTGGTACCCGAGCCGCCAATCGGCGCCCCGGCCGTGGTGAGATAGTAGGTTGGGGCTACGCCCGCCATAACGTAGAAGCCGAGGCGATCAACCCCGAGCTTGCCGGCGTCGAACGCCTGACTGCCGGTGATAAATGTGGAATAGGATTCGGAACCGTAGGGCAATCCTACCAAGCCATTGTTCGAGCTAAGCAGCGCAACCGAGTAGCGCGTGCGATCGTTGTACGAGTGCCCCATCAGCTCGAGGCCGAGCTGGTTGCTCCCCATTTGCCCAAAGATGTTGCCGTCATTAAGCGGACTGAAGTGATAGAGCTGGTAAATGCCCCCGTTTGCGGTAAGCGTCAGGATGCGCTTTTCAGAGAGCAAGTTATCGAGCTCGAACTTGCCTAGCTTTACGTTAAACCACGGACTGCCGGAGATGTTGTCGAGCCGGGCCATGACGGTTTCAAAATGGAAGGAGGCGGTGGCATCTGAGGAAGGGAGCACATAGAAGGAAAAGTTTTTCTCCAGCGTGCCGCCGGTGTGGAAGTCAAGACCGCTGAGGTCAAAGCCGGAAGAGGTAATCTTCGCTTCGCCGTTGCTGCTTTGGTCGACCGCGACCTTGTTGGTGCTGACGCGATGCCAGATGGGAGTGATGCGAAACGTGACTGGCCAGTATCCGGGATTCTGCCAGATCGGAGCGTCGCGCTCGTTCATGAGCTGGTAGCCGTTGTCTTTGAACTTTTGGCCGAAGTAATTCAACATGGGCCAACTTTCATGACAGGCCGAGCAACGCAGGCCATACTTCCTAGCGAAGGCCGGCAACGCGCTCGCCGACTGGCTGGCACCCAGAATCAAGAAGATTAACGCGAAAGCGGCAGCGAGGACGGAGGTTATCCGCTGCGGCTTCTGACAGAGATGAGACTGCGCCCACATACGCATGCTGCACTCCTCAGACTAAGGTCACAAGTTTTTGCAAAAACGGAATACCCACCACACCCAAACGAGAGCGCGTTGGAAGCGGCTAAGCGTAAAGACTACGGCTTAGCAGCTCGTGCGCCCGACCCAAAAAAGTTTACGGTTGAGTGGTCCAGTGATCCGACCAGCCCCACCGGCCGGAAATAGTACTACCGTCAGAAATGAAGTGCAAGGGATTTGTAAATTTTTTTTACTATCTTTTGACATGCCGCCCGAGCGTGATCAGAGAAACGGCAAGTAGGGTGCTCGCGGCGCCAGTTGACAGCGATGAACCCAGCGTAAGAGACTCTTGCATCAGGAGCACCGGAGCTGGTCGTGATGTGGGACAAGAGTTTTGGCCGTAAGGGGCGGGTTCGTTGGCTTGCGTTTCACGGAGTTATGTTTCATCGAGCTGCGCTTTATCTGCTGGTGACCGCGTTATTTCTTCTGCTCACTGCGGCGGCGGTCCCCTCGCACGGCCGCGAAAAAATTGTTCTCCAGTATGGTGCGGGCCTGATCATCAATATTCCGCTGCCCGAGCCAGAAGTGGCGCAGGTGGTGGAAGAGGCGGTGCAGGATACCATCATCCGGGGAACCAAAGAATACAACAAGGACGAGTACGTAGCGGGAGCGGTCGCAGCCACATCTACGCCGGCATTTCCCAAATGGACGGAGGACGGCAGAGTTTTCTACAAGGTGCGGAAGCAGGCTCTGGATCCCAGGAATTTCAAAGACAGCACCGATGTGGGAACGCTGGCCGTGCGCTACGTTGTAAAACCGCAGGGCGACAAGAATACCGTGCTGCGCATCGACGCAATCTTTGTGGAGGATTTTCGCCACGTGGCGCATCCCTCGAACGGCTCGGTTGAAAGCGCCGAATACCAGGACATCCAAGATCGGCTAGCATCGATCGAGTTGGTCAAAAAGGAAACCGCTGAGGCTTTGCGAATTAAACAGGAACGGTTGGCGAAGGAAAAGTCCAGCCCGGACAATAACGCGAGCAGCAGCAAAGATGGTGAGGCGAGTAGCAACAACGATAGCGACAAGGAACTGCTCAGCACTCCGCCGTCGACTGCGATGGCCAGCGATGGCATGAATGGCGAGAGCCCTGAAGGTACGAAGACGACCGCCTCTGCGTCACAGTCAGCACCATCCTCACCATCATCAATGCCGCACCCCGCGCCGACCTACCAGGAATCTGGTGAAACACTAGAACAACACATTGCGGAACTGCGCGAGCAATTGGAGCGACTGGTCAAGCAGCCCGGTGCTCCGCTAAAATCCGCTCCGTTCCACACCGCCACCACGCTGAAATCGTTGCAACCGGGCGTTGAAGTGCTGATTCAGATCACAACACCCTATTGGTACGGGGTTGAGACCCACGATGGCGATCACGGATGGATTCGACGAGATCGGTTGGAGCGACTGCCGTGACCAGGGGGAGAACAGAAGCGGCTACCTCGTCGTTCACTCGACCCTTAGTTCACGCCGCGCTATCCGCGTTCTTGGTGGCAGCTTCTGTGGCGGCTGTTCTTTTGACAACGCTGGTGCAGACTGGTAGCGCCCAAGCCGGCCCATACGAGCGCACGTTTCATCAACCAAAAAGTGCGGTGGAAAAGGCGTTAAAGGAATTGCAGCCGGCGATGAGTGGACGGCTACCCGTTCTCGACGGTTTCGCTTTGACGGGCGATCATCCGTTGAACCGCTACCAGCGGGCGTATTACCAATCTGCCGTGCAGGTGAGTTCGATTGCATCGGGCGGATCGGTGGTGCGGGTGAGCACGAAGGTGACGGCATGGTACGCGGATTCAATTCCGTCTCGTTCGGGATACCAACTGCTGATTTCGAATGGCCGGATCGAATCCGACCTCCTTGACCAGCTATCCGATCTGCTAGCGACCAGCGCTGGTGCGACGAATTCGGGCGGGAACTCTAGCGGGAACTCTAGCGAAGGCTTCCCGGTGACCGCTCCACCGGCAGTGTCCGCTAAGCGGCCAGCAACCCCGGAAAAAGGAGTTGCGGACCTGGCCGGCGCGGAACCTGCGATCTCGGCGCCGATGCCCCGGTTGCCGGAAACCCGGCGCACGTTCTCGCCTTCATCGGAACAGGGCCTGCCAAGTCAGCGACTGGCGGAGACGAAAAATTCGCAGAACAAAGCTGCCGATCAAGCAGCAGCCAGCTTGCAAGCGGAGGCGGCGAATTTGGAGGAAGTGCTCAAGAACCAGGCGCATCCGAAGAATCTTGTCGCGATAAAGAAAACCGGAACGCCGGTAGTTGCGTCTCCCAGTTTGGAGGCCAAGACTTTGTTCTTGGCGACCGCGCACGATGAATTTGAGATGTTAGATTTCAATGGCGACTGGGTTCACGTGCGGATTTCGGGCTTGTCGCGGGGGTGGGTTTGGCGCACCAGCCTGGAGATGCCGGAGGGTATTTCGGACGTTCCGTCGGCAAGCACGAAGGTCGCACCGGTTGCGGTCGATCTGTTTCTGGTGTCGCGCGAGGAAACTGCGCCCTTCCCGGGAGATTGGGATCCGCTTCGGGGCAAGAACGTGAAAATCATCTCGGTGCAAAAGATCCAGGAAAACGAAGCAAACAGCGGTGCGCAAGCAAAACTGGAGTTCGCCAAGTCTTTGCTCGACCAAAACTATGCCGAACTGGCGGCAAAATCACAGGAGCTCGCAGGAGTGGTGTTGATTTTCGATTCCGTCGATGGCGGCATGATCGCCATAACACTGCCCACGGTTCAGCAATGGAAGGCGGGCAGGTTGACCGACGCGGCCCTTTGGCATCGGTGTTATTTTGATCCGCCCGAGACCTTCAGTGTTTCCAGTTCTGCGGGTTCCGGTCCTGCGGGCAACCACTAACTGTCGTCGCTGGTTGCCAGGGATTGCGTTTGATGCGAGCATCGTGAAAGCAAAACGAGGTGTCGCTTTAGGTTTTTGGCTTGACATTGAACCGATGCCACGGTACCAATGCTGTCTTCTGACCTTCGCTGTTCCAATGTTTCGTGGGGAATTCATTGGGGGGACGCCGGTTTGAGCGAAACCGCCGGATGAGGGCGGCAGTGGCAACCGGCGCGTGTGGGGTTCATGTTCCAAACATTCGTCTCTCGGTTGCGTGATTACGCCGAACTTACCAAGGCGCGCATTACGACTCTGATCGTCCTTGCGACGTGGTGCGGCTACTTCTTTGGCGCGCACCGCTTGGGGGTTTCGTCGTGGTCGCTGGGCTTGTTCCACGCCCTGTTGGGTGTGGCGCTGGTTTCGAGCGGAACGGCGGCGCTGAATGAAGTGCTGGAAGCGAGCGTGGATGCGCGGATGCGGCGCACGGCGCTGCGCCCCTTGCCTGCGGGGAGAATGACCACGGCCCACGCAGCCCTAGTAGGGCTGGCGCTGACTCTCGGTGGTTCCGCTTATCTCGCGATCTATGCGAACTTACTAACTGGGTTATTAGTGTTCTTGACGGCGCTGGTGTATCTGGCGGCATACACTCCACTGAAGAAAGTTTCTCCGGTCTGCACATTTGTGGGCGCATTCCCGGGAGCGATGCCGGTGGTGCTGGGGTGGACGGCGGCGCGCGGAAAACTGGAGGCCGAGACTTTGATTCTTTTTGCCATCATGTTCGTCTGGCAGTTTCCGCATTTTCTTTCGATCGCATGGCTCTATCGAGAGGACTATGCGCAAGCCGGCATTCGCATGTTGCCGGTCGTGGATTCTAATGGGAAGTCCACGGTGCGGCGGATTTTGGCCTATTCCGGAGCGTTGATTCCGGTGAGTGTTTTGCCGGTTGCGCTGGGAATGGCGGGACGCTTGTACCTGGTTGGCGCGATCCTGATGGGCGCGGCGCTGTTCCGCTCTTCGATGGGAATGGCGCATCCGCAACAGTTGGCAACTGCTGCGGCATCCAAAGCGTCGGCTCGGCGTTTGCTGCGCGCTACGATCATCTATCTGCCTGCGCTGTTTGCGCTCATGATGGCTAACTCGGGCAGTTAGTTAGGCTTCTCCACGAAAGTCTAGCCTGCATGGGCTGCCAAAGCGGCATCCGACGGTTAAGAGTTTGATCTATAGGGAAGACCATCTGAGTTTTCACCGCGCCCTCGCTGGTGCCGTAGAAGGCCTTGATCCGCAGGTGGTGCTCGATCCATTTGAAGAACAGCTCGCACAGGCGATAATCCGCACCAAACAAGATACAAGCCCTTGCGCGCAAAGCCCGCATCCGCGAAGATGTTCTGTATCCCTATGCCGCAAACCATCGCCTCACCCCCAGCCCATTCCGCGCAACTCGATTCTGCCGCGCTCGAAGCCGCTCTCCGCCGCCATCTTCGCGGAGAAGTCCGCTTCGACTCGGGCAGCCGCGCCGTTTACGCAACCGACGGCTCCAACTACCGCCAGGTCCCGATCGGAGTCGTAGTTCCCCGCGACAAAGAAGACGTGCTCGCCGCCGTTGCTCTCTGCCGCGACCACCGCGCTCCGCTGCTCGCGCGCGGCGGAGGCACGTCGCTCGCCGGACAATGTTGCAACGCCGCCCTCATCCTCGACTTTTCGAAGTACATGGCGGGCATTCTCGAAATCGATCCCGCGCGCCGCATCGCGCGCGTCGAGCCCGGCGTCGTCCTCGATAATCTGCGCGCCGCAGCCGAGAAGCACCACCTCACCTTCGCACCCGATCCCGCTACCCACGACCGCTGCACGCTCGGAGGCATGATCGGCAACAATTCCTGCGGCGTGCACTCGATCATGGCCGGCAAGACGGACGACAACATCGAGTCGCTCGAAGTCCTCACCTACGGCGGCCAGCGCATGCACGTTGGCGCGACCAGCGCCGACCATTTCGACCTCTTCATTCGCGAAGGTGGACGCCGCGCCGAAATCTACACCGGCCTCAAGTCCCTCGCCGACCGCTACGGCGAGCAAGTCCGCCGCCAGTTTCCCAACATTCCGCGCCGCGTTTCCGGATACAACCTCAACCACCTGCTCCCCGAAAGCGGCTTTCACGTGGCGCGCGCCCTCGTCGGCTCCGAAGGCACTTGCGTCACGATTCTCGAAGCGACGTGCCGCTTGGTCGAGAGTCCGCCGGCGCGGGTGCTGCTCGTTATCGGCTGGCCCGACGTTTACATCTGCGCCGACCACGTTCCGCAGATCATGGAGCATCGCCCCATCGGCCTCGAAGGCTTTGACGACATCATGGTCAACGCCAGCCGCCACAAACGCGTGAACCTCGATGCCCTCGCGCTGCTGCCCGAAGGCGGTGGCTGGCTGATGGTCGAATTCGGCGCCGACACCGCCGCCGAAGCCGAATCGCAGGCGCGCAATTTGATGAAGGCGCTCGACCGCTCCGCTATTCCGCCCAACATGCAGCTCTTCACCGATGGACGCCAGATGCGCCGCATCTGGGATGTTCGCGAGTCCAGCCTGGGCGTGACGGCGCACGTCCCGGGCGAACCGATACGCTGGGAAGGCTTCGAAGATTCCGCGGTTGGGCCCGACAAGCTCGGCGCCTACCTCCGCGACCTGCGCAAGCTGATGCAGGACCACCACTACGACGGCTCGTTCTACGGACACTTCGGCCACGCCTGCGTGCACACGCGCATGGATTACGATCTCGAATCCACCGAAGGCATCCGCAAGTTTCGCAAGTTCATGGAAGAGGCCGCCGACCTCGTGGTCCGCTACGGCGGCTCCATCTCCGGCGAACACGGAGATGGGCAGTCCCGCGGCGAACTTCTTCCCAAAATGTTTGGCCCTGAACTCATGCAGGCTTTCCGCGAGTTCAAATCGCTCTGGGATCCCGATTGGAAAATGAACCCGGGCAAGCTCATCAATCCGTATCGGCTCGACGAAAATCTCCGCTTAGGCGCCGGCTATGATCCCTGGCAGCCGGAGACGCATTTTAAATTTCCCGACGACCACGGCAGCCTGGCCGCCGCCACCCTGCGCTGCGTAGGAGTCGCCAAGTGCCGCCACGATTCCGGCGGAGTCATGTGTCCGAGCTACCGCGTCACGCGCGAGGAAGAGCACTCCACCCGCGGCCGCGCCCACCTGCTCTGGGAGATGACCAAACGAGACTTCATCAAAGACGGCTGGCAGAGCGAAGCCGTCAAAGAATCGCTCGACCTCTGCCTCGCCTGCAAAGGCTGCAAGAGCGATTGCCCCGTAGGTGTCGATGTCGCGACCTACAAAGCGGAATTCCTGTCGCACTACTACGAAACCAACCGGCGTCCGCTGCATGCGCTGGCCCTTTCGAAGATCGACCTGTGGATGAGAGCCGCCTCGCACGCGCCGGGCCTGGTGAATCTCGCAACCCAACTCCCCGGTCTCCGCGACCTCGCCAAGCTGGCCGCCAGAATCCCCGCCCAGCGCCGCATTCCGGCGTTTGCTCCGGAAACATTCAAACAATGGTGGGAAAGAAGACGTAGCGCCGGCGTCTCGCCGGCTGTCGAGCGGGCGTCCCGCCCGCTCCAGCGGCGACTCGAGAAACCAGTTCTCCTCTGGGCCGACACTTTCAACAACCACTTCCTCCCCGCAACCGCCAAAGCTGCCGCCGAAGTCCTGGAAGCTGCCGGCTTCGAGGTCAGCGTCCCGCGCGCCCACCTCTGCTGCGGCCGCCCGCTCTACGACGTCGGCATGCTCGACCGCGCCAAGCACCTGCTCCTCCAGATCATGGACGAGCTTCTCCCTGAAATCGAAGCCGCTACGCCCATCGTCGTCCTCGAACCGAGTTGCGCCACCGTTTTCCGCGACGAACTCACGAACCTTTTCCCCAAAGACGAACGAGCGCAAGCCCTCTCGAAGCAAGTCTTCCTGCTCAGCGAATTTCTCGAGCAGCGCGCAAAAGATTTCCCGCTTCCGAAACTCCCGCGCCGCGCGCTGATCCACGGCCATTGCCATCACAAGGCCATCATGAAGATGACCGCCGAAGAAGCCGTCCTCGGGCGTATGGGCATCAACTTCACCGCTCCCGCCCCCGGATGCTGCGGCATGGCTGGAGCCTTCGGCTTCGAAAAAGACAAATACGAAGTCTCGAAAGCAATCGGCGAACTCGAGCTTCTGCCCGCCGTCCGCCAGGCTCCAACCGACTGGCTCATCGTCGCCGACGGTTTTAGTTGCCGCGAGCAGATCGCCCAGGAAACCGACCGTCACGGCTTGCACCTCGCCGAAGTTCTCCAGATGGCACTGCGCGAAGCCGTCGAGACCCCCGAAGGCTTCCCCATGTTCGACCCCGCGCCGCAACACTACCCCGAAGACGCCTGGGTGCGGCCGCACCGCGCAGCGATCGAAAAAAATATGAAGCGCACCGGCCTGGCGGTTGCGGGCATAGCCGCCGGAGCAGCCCTGCTGTTAGCGTTGGCCAGAAAGCGCTAAGCCAGTGTGGTCACGTGTGGTGACGGGGCTCTGCCCCGTCCAGCCGAGCGAAGCTCGGCAATAACCCCCAATGCGGCAGCAGCAAGCAATCTGCAATCAATTGATAAACATGGATTTACCAGCCCCACTCCCCATCCAGCCTGCTTTCTGGGACAATAGTCACAGTCGCTAGGCCTCCCTATGGAAACCGCCAACCCACCCGTCGTAGCCCCAACGCCAGCCCCCTCCGCAGTCTCCGTCGTTGCCCAGAACAAAACGCTGCAAGGCTCAGTCCTGGTGCTGATCCAGTTCGACGTGTGCGAAGAGATCAACCTCGACGCCCTGCGCGACATCTTCGGAGCCCGCCGCCAGGAAGCCAGCTTCAAGCACGCTGCTCCCGGATACGTCCGCTTCCAGCGTCCGCCGGTCGTCGAGCAGGTAGAACCGCTGGTTCTGGAAAGCGGCGAACGCCTCGACGTGCAGATCAAGTACTACGATTACGGNNGATTTCACCAGCTTCGCCCAGAAGATCGTCAAACAAAAGATCGAGCGCGCCCGCCCCGCGCTGGTCAAGCTCTACGAGAGCTGGCTGCATGAAGACTATTTCGTCTTCCACGTGCGCGACATCGCCGGCAATCCGTCCGCCGCCGAGCTGCTCGCGGCCGAGGGCGGACGCATCGCCCAGATCGTCCGCGGCGAAAACGTTCCCCTCTCCGACGGCGAGCAGCAGGA
>PLHP01000357.1 GCA_003138955.1 Acidobacteriaceae bacterium
AGCAGCAGGCTGATCTCGTCGATCATCATCAACTGGCTGGGATCGGCAATGGCAATCGCCAGGCGCCCGTCCGACGTCTCATCGAGGGGCACGAACTTATAGCGGAACATGAGATGCACCGGGATCTTCTCGAACAGATCGTGGTGCAGTTGAAAATCGCTCAGATCGATGAATTCGCAGCGATAGCGCCGGGCGATATCCCGCGCGCGTGCCAGTTCGTCGGAAACCGATGCCGGTTCCGGCACCAGCTTTCCGCCATTCGCACCGCCGCTTACCACTACTGTTTTCTTGTCCGCCATGCCCATTCCAGTTTACAGCGCTTTCAAAGCCTCTCTGTAGAGACGCGGCTTGCCGCGTCTCGTTTGGCGGCGGAGACGGGGCGAGCCCGGTCTCTGCGGCCAGACCTGTGCCTTAGTGCACATTCGCTCCCAAAGTAAAGATCGGCATATACAAAGAGATCAGGATCCCGCCGACAAAGACCGCCATGACGATCAGGATCAGCGGTTCAATCAGCGCCATGGCTGCGCTCAGAGCCGTCTGCACGTCCTCTTCGTAAAACTCGGCCACCGAACCGAGCATGGCCGGCAGCGCGCCGGTCGATTCGCCGACCTCCAGCATTTCCACTGCGAGATCGGGAAACATCTTCTGAGCTTCCAGGCTATGCGCCAGGCTTTGTCCTTCTTTCACCAGTTCCGCCGCTGCGTTGACCCCGTTTACCATCTGCCGGCTGCTCATCGATTCGGCGGCCGTTTCCATGGCCGGCACCAAAGGCAAGCCGCCCTGCAGCAGCGTGGCCAGGATGCGCGAGAAATTCGCCACCTGGTACTTCAGCCGGATTTCCCCGATCAGCGGCAGCGCGAGCAAGAACCGGTCAACGCGTTCGGCCCCGCGATCGCTCTGCTTCCACCGTAACAGCAGAACGACTGCCACCGCCCCAACCAACAACACCAGCCAGCCGTATCTCTGCGCGTTCAAACCGAGCGACAGCATGAACACCGTGATCGCCGGCAGCTCCGCTCCCAGGTTATTGAACAGGTCGGCAAACTTTGGCACCACGTAGGTGATTAGAAAGATAAGCATCACCGTCACTACCGAAACCAGCAGCGCCGGGTACACCAGTGACACCAGAAGCTTCTTACGGAAAGTCTGCACCATGCGCTGATACGCGATATAGCGGCCCAGAACTTCTTCCATGTTGCCGCTCTTCTCGCCCGCCATCAGCGTGGTCGTGTACATTTTCGGAAACACCTGCTGGGCGGAGAAGGCATCGGACAGCAACTCGCCGCCTTTTACCCGCTCCCGTACGTTTCCCAGCAACTGCAGCAGATTCTTGTCCCGCTGCCGCTTGATCAAAAGATCCAGCGATGTCAGGATCGGCAGTCCCGCCTTGATCAGGGTGAGAAACTGCTGGTTGAAGATCAGAAACGCAGACTGTCGCAGCTTGCTGCTGCGCCGCCCGAACTGGCCCCCACCCGTGCTGAGGATGGTCCGGGGCTTGACCCAGTACACCAGGTAACCCTGCTGCGTGAACCGGTCGTGGACCTCGGCTTCGGAATACCCGTGCTCCACCTGCTGCCGCAGATGGCCCTGTTCGTCGGCGACTTTGACCAGGAATTGTGCCATTCTCTAACGTCTGCTTCCGAGTTGTTGGTTCGGCAGTGTTGAGCTTCTCAGACCAAGTGTAACATCCTGCTCCCAAAGCCCTTACCGCAACCTGCCCATCTGTGTAGTACGCAAGTAACCCGCTGTAGAGACGGGGCTTGCCGCGTCTCTACGGGACGCCTACGGTCCCAGCACTCCTTCCACCGTCTCCACCCCCGGCGGAGGGCTGAACTGAAATCGGGTGTCGCTCAACTCCAGATTCTCTTTCCAGCCCGCAAAGCGGAACTCCGTCGTCGCCCCGTCCGCTTCCATCAATACAATGCGGACAATCTGGTCGGAGGGAGTGATCTCCAGTTGCACCTCGCTGACTTGGGCCGCCGCGCTCTGCGGAACGACGCCCTGCGGAACCCCGCGCAAGAGGGTGTTAGCGGGGTCCAGGGGGGATTGATCCACAGCTTTGGAAAGTCCTCGTAATTCATTCTCCAGCTTGGTCTTACCGAGCAAAAATACCACCGGTGACCGCACGTCGTCGAGCTTCCGCAGTGCCGTCTTCCTGAGTTGCCGTTCCGCCGGCAGGTAGAACCACACATCCTGACCGTCGCTGATAAACAGCTTCTCATTCGGGGAACGGTATTCCCACCGCATCTTGCGCGGCTTTTTCAACCACAAGGTGCCCGATTCCACACGCTCCGGACCATCGCCCCGATAGATCTCAGTGAAGTCCGATTCGAGGCTGCGCAGGTGGTTGTAGTGGTCGTCGACCGCGCGGGCGAACTGGCGGATGTCCTCGGCTTGCGCGGGGATTGTGATCGCCACGAGCAGCAGCCAACAAAAAAAGAACCTGAGATTCAACGTTGGTTTTCCCCTACACCATTCTACTTCGGCGCCTTCTTGCCTGCTGTTAATCACAGATGAATGTTGCACCGATGGATGTTCGCCGAGTTTGTTGCGGCTGTCCTAGCGCTGGCCTGTCGTCCGGTACACCGAATACTGCGGCGTCCCACCCGCTTTCTCCAAAAAGCCCGACGCGTCGAGCGCTCCTTCCAGTAAAGGATTGTGATAGACCACCCACACTGGGCGCGGCGCTCCTGCTAGCGACTTCGCCAGCCGCTGCAAAAATTCCGAGAATGCGCGCTCCGGCAGCGGGTTGAAAAGATAGAGCACCAGCGGCTCCTCCGGGAGTTCGAACTCGCATGCGTCCGCGAGTACGGGTTCAATCTGCCGGCAGCGCTGGGTCGGGCTCCTATATTCGCGAATATTTTCCTCCGCCGCGCGATGCAACTCCGCAATCAACTCAACTCCCACAATCTTCCGGAACGGATACTCCGAGGCCATCAGCAGCGTCCGTGCTTTGCCGGAGCCGAGATCGACGAAGGTGAATTGATCGAACTCGATGGGCAGGCTCGCCATCATCTCCCGAAACAGAGCTGGGTCGGTCGGCTGATAAGGGGAATGAAACAATCCCAGCAGGCGCGCCCGCCAGCCGACCGTGCCGCTGGTCGTGTTGACGCGATGCTCCCAGTCNNCCGTTCTCGCGCGCCTGCTCGCGCCACCAGCTTCGGAAAGCGCTCCAGAATGGTTGAGGGAAATCTGAGGACACGCAAGGATGCTAACAAATGGAGAAGGCGCTGTTAGCCCTTAGCTTTTGGCTTTTACAGATTGCTGAAGAAAACTAACTTTCTCTGTGGCCAGCCCCTAAAGGGGCATCTGAATTCGAAGGTCTTACGGCATCGCTAAAGCGATGCCCTGATACGAAACTCGAGTTTGAGTACCCTGTTCAGCTAAGAGCCAGAGCCAAAAGCGAAAAGCGAAAAGCCAAAAGCGAAAAGCGAAAAGCGAAAAGCGCTTCTCACCTCGATTCCGGCTCGATCTGGTGCAGCGGTTGCGGCGGCGCTGCGCCCGGGGGAAGGCCCTTGGTGATAAAGAAAATGCTCTCCGGATCCTGCACTTCGATCCGCCCATCCGGCATCAACTTGTACGGTCGTCCCTTCGGATCGGCAGGCGTCCCATGGATAAACCCCGCGCGCTCCAGATCGCCCATGCTGGCCGGTAATCGTCCAGTTTGTTCACGGTACTTTTCGACCACCTGTTCCAGCCGCGTCACGTCCTCATCCACCTGTAGAGCGAGCAAATGTTGGACCGCATTGTCCCGGATCTGGGGGTCTTTGGTGCTCTCGTAAGTCATGCGCCACAACATGCGCGCCGTGTCGAATTCGCCCGCATGTTGCGCCATCCGTGCCGCCAGGATGGGCATGTATTCGTTAGTCACCGGAAGCTTCGCTCCCTGCGCAAAAGCATCCGCCGCCTTGGCGTAGTCTTTGAACTCGGTGTAGTACAGAAATCCCAGGTTGTAGTAAAGCCGCCACTGGCCGGGATTGTGCTCGATTCCGTACTTCATCAGGAAGAGCGCGGACCCGGGCAATCCCGCGCCGTTGGGTGGTTTTGGAGCCAGGAAGTTGGCCCCAAACTGATACGCTGGCAACAGCCTCGGATCCAGTTCGGTCGTGACTTCGAGCAACGGCGCCAGCAAGCGGAAATCGCGGGAACCGTGGTGATGCCGTTCCCCGAAATACTGCACCGCGCGCGTCCAGTAAATGTCGGCCAGCAGGCCGGTGTAGCCGAGGCTCATGCGCCGCAGCACCTTGGAGGAGCGCACGTAAAGAGCTTCCTGCGCCGCCGATGCCCGCCGCGTGTGGTCGATGGCATGGAGCGTCGCGATCGCGCCCGCCATGGAAAACACCAGCGCCGCGGCCGCCACCAGGTTCGCCCGCCGCGTGGCCGTCATTTCAGATCCCGGCGCTGGAAGATCAACACCGCTCCCGAGATGGCCATCGCCGAATACAGCAGCGCGTACAGGGTGTTGTACAGAATTAACCGCCCGGGCACGGCGTCGCCGTGCGCCACCTGGCTGATCACGTTCAAGGCGGAAAAATTCGGCACCAGATAGGCGACGGCGGTCGCGATCCATCCCCCGACGCCCTGCGTGATTCGAGCAAAGCCCCGCAGATCCTCCGCGAGGCTTCCGATCACGAACAACGCGAAGGTGAAGACCGCCGACATAAGCGGCGTCGAAAAGGACGAGAAAAACAGCGCCAGCGCGCACACGATCAGGAACTGCAAAACGATGAAGTACAGCGCCACCAGTACCCATGCGTCCATCTTCTCGAATCGGTGCGCCACATAGAGCAGCGCCAGTAACACGCCGATCGCCATGAGGACCGTGTTCACTACCAGCGTTCCCGTGAGCCCGAAGAACTTGCCCACGACGAACTCCCAGCGGCGAACCGGCCGCGACAGCACCGTGTACAGCGTGCGTTTGTCGATCTCCTTCGAAACCAGGCCAATCCCGATGAAGATGGCGATCACCACTCCGAACAGCGACACCGCTGTCAGGCCCAGGTTGACCACCACCAGGCGCTCGACGTCGATCGAAATTTCTCCCACCAGAATCGAGGCCCCGGAAAGCAGCAGCGCAAAGGCGATCAGGTTGTAGAGAACCCGGTCGCGCACCGCCTCGCGAAAAGTGTTGAACGCGATATAACCGATCCTGGCGTTCGCATTCCCAGCGTTCGGATTCCCAGCGTTCGCGTTCCTGCGACCGGAGTTCACGCGCCCACCCCTTTCCGGTCTTCTTCTCGTTCTCGCTGGCCTTCCGTGGGCCGCAGTTTCTGGATGTAATATTCCTCCAGCGAACGGCGCACCGGAGTGAGCGAAATCAGTTTGAGGCGCTCGCGCCGCAGCACTTCGAGCGCCGCATCCTGCTGCTCTTCCGGCAATACCGCGTTCACCATGTCGCCACTGACCCGCGCCTCGGCTCCGAGGCTCGTCAAACCCGCCGGCACCGCTTGTGCGCAAAAAACAATTTCGACTTTGCCTTGTTTCTGCGAAGTCACTTCCGCCACCGCCCCCACCCCGCGCAGTTCACCCTGGTGGATAATGCCCACGCGGTCGCAAAGCGCCTCCGCATCCGAGAGAATGTGCGTCGAAAAGAAAACCGTCTTGCCTTCGTGCCGCAGTTCCTGGATCATATCCCGGACCTCGCGCCGCCCCATAGGGTCCAGCCCCGACATCGGCTCATCCAGAAATACCAGCTTGGGATCGTGCAAGATCGCCTGCGCCAGACCCAGCCGCTGCAACATGCCCTTCGAGAACTTCCGCAATTGCATCCCGGCCGAATCGCTCAATCCTACCCGCGCCAGCATCTGCTCCACTCGCGCCGCGCGCCCTTTTGCCGGAACTCCGGAAAGCTGCCCATAATAGTTGAGCAGCTCTCTGGCGGTGAGATGGTCGTAGAAATAGGGCTGCTCGGGCAGAAATCCAATCTGCGATTTTACCCGCGGATCGTCCATATCCAAACCCAGAATCCGCGCGCTTCCCGCCGTGGGGAATACCAGCCCCATCAGGAGTTTGAGGGTGGTGGTCTTGCCCGCGCCATTCGGGCCGAGGAAGCCGAACACCTCTCCCTCTTCGATGGTCAGGCGCAGCGAACGCAGCGCCAGTTTCGGCCGCTTGCGCCAGAATCCAACGAGGTAGCTTTTTTCCAGGTCGAGAATCTCAATCGCAGCCATGGCTATGCGGGCAAATACCAAGCCCCTTGCGTGGAATTTGATATGGAATCTAAATTGTTAATTCTAATGAAGAGAATTATAAGCAATGCCGGCGCGATTGGGGATTTCTGGCTGTCCGGGCGATTACGAAAGTAAACCGGCCGGCCCGGACCAGGGCTGGCCTGCGGGATCTTCTGCGTTGGCCTTACGAATAGCTCTTCTGTATTACGGTCCGAGTTATCGCTGGAAGAGCAGTGTAAAGTCCCAGTTGGCAGGCAGTGCCGTCATAGCCCCGTAGTGGTAGATGAATCCGGTCAGTGCGAGACCTATGATAGCAACCTCTGGTCTGAACCCTAGCTTCCTGTTCAGGTTGAGGCGCCACACAGCTACTGCTATCGTGGGCGCCAGGAACGAGAATGCTTCCAGGTAGTAGTAATAGTATTCGAATGGGCGAGCGGCGGTCGCCCATAGTGCCAGGTTCCCGGCGTATAGCGCCACTAGCAAATACTCCTTGTAATACAGAGCGACTACGAGAGCAGCCAGTCCGAAGAACGTGATGACTGGATTGGCTACCATGAAATCCATTGCGTCCCATGGCTGGGTGCGGAACACCCACTTGTACCAGGGTTGAGCCAGGAACGGATTGCCAGCGGCGTGCTCGTGGAAGCGAAGTATGAACAGGTTCATGCCAACGAACGACCGTTGGCTGTGATCCCTGAACATTAGAGGCAGGAAGCCGAGGCTGTAGGTCGCGATAGCCGCAGCTGTGAAGCATAGTAACCGCTTCGCTCGCGTACAGTTGAGCAGGCAGATGATGGCGAGAACAACCACCGCGCTCCATCTACAGCAAACGGCCGCGCCCATTGCTGCTCCTGACGCAACTGACCATGCGACTCCCCTTCTACGCCCCACCGTGTAGCAGTAGAGGCCTACGAGGGAGAGCGAGAAACTGAAGATGGGCAGCATGGCTAATCTGGACATTACAAACCAGAAGTTGTTGAGAGCGAGCAGGGCGGCCGCCGTGATTGCGGCCGTTCTGCTCCCCGTTAGCTCGAGCACCCACGCTAGCATCATTGAGACTGCCAAGGCCCCGAATAAGGTGCTTGCTATACGCCAGCCCCAAGGGTTGTCTCCCAGCATTTTGATCCCAAGGGCAATGAAATACTTCGCCATGGGCGGATGTTCTGGGTTGAACGTGGGCGTGCCCGCGATAAAGTCTCTGGCGGCCTGGGTATAACCGTATTCGTCGAAGACGATGCCGGTGGGGCCGGCGGGACCGTTGTGGTTGGCCAGGTTGATTGCCAGTAATCCCCATGAGGCGGCGAACGAAATGAGGATTAGATAGGCGTTTTTCACCTGGACTCCTTGATGAACTGCGGTGCTTGCCCGGTATAAGCGATCTTCCTTGCCGGATACTCGACAGCGCCCTGGGAGCTGCGCCATACCGTTGGTATCGCCGGCCTCCGCAAGTCTTCGCCGCGTGCGACGCTACTGTTGCTCAGGAACCGTGCTATCGCAGGTTGTGATCGCGGTCAGGCTGACGCGTATCAGCGCATCTTCGAACGAGCAGAAGGAGTGCACGCCCGTCGTCGAACTTGTGGGCGCTGCGATGACTTGATAGGAGGACGCCGGAGAGCCGCTTACGCCCTGCAGAGTGAAAGAATAGCCGCTCTTGGTGCCCGATTCCAGAACCGAATCGATCAAGCAGGCGCTACTCGATGTGGGTACAAGGCTGCCGGTGCAGGTGCCCGCCAGAGCGGTCAGGTTGGTCGCAAAGCCCACCGTCGCATAGGTGGTGTTGTATGAAATCTGTGCTGTGTTCAGTGTGCGAAGCGACGACACTGCGGACGACTCATTCGCCGCCATGCGCGAATTCAGAAAACTGGGTACCGCAATCGCCGCAATGATGAGAATGATGGCCACTACAATCAACAATTCGATAAGAGAAAATCCTTTGGCCCTTCGCATCGCATCTCCCTGATCGTGGATGAAAGTAGCCGATCAAGTTCCAGTCAGAACTCTTGCATTTTTCATGCCGGACTTGATCTCACCGCAAGAACCGTAAGTTCTTGGGAATGCGACGCAAATCGCAGCCCCATCCCCAAGTTCGCCACTTCCGTCATTCCTTCGCATCGGAAATGACATTTTGTGTCAGTGGATTTGTGGGCCGGAACGAGTAATGATCTAAGACGTGCACCAGAAAACGCCCCACAATAAAAAAAGCAGAGGATTTCTCCTCTGCTTCTTTCCGGCTTGTACCCTCCCCCAGGTACTTTGCCAAATCCAAACTTACTGCAGCGGGGTCTCGGTGCCAGCGCAGGTGGTGATTCCAGCGGTGTTGGTGCGGACCACAGCATCTGCGATCGAGCAGAAGGCGCGCACGCCCGTGGTGTTCGTTTGCGTCGGGTTTGCATACACAACATAGCCACTGGTCGTGCCGGTCGCAACGAAGCTGTAACCGCTCTTGACGCCCGATGCCAGCGTCGAGTCGATCAAGCAGGCGCTACTCGAGGTGGGAACCACGGTGCCGGTGCAGGTGCCCGACAGAGCGGTCAGGTTGGCCGCAAAGCCCACTGTCGGGTAGCTCGAGTTGTAGGAAATCATTGACGTGTTGATGGTGCGAACCGACGCCACTGCGGACGACTCATTCGCCGCAATACGCGCACGCAGAAGGTTCGGGATAGCAATCGCGGCGATGATCAAGATGATCGCGACCACGATCAGCAGTTCGATCAGTGAGAAGCCCTTTTGTTTCCGCATTTAAATTGTCCTCGTCTCCGTTTGACTGTTTTGGTTGGATGACCAACTCGCTTGTACTATCGCACTCTGAGGGCCAGAGGCCCAAGTGACGGAAGTTAGATGTCCTTCTGGGCGAAACTTCAGTGTTTTCAGCAACCTTCTGCGGGGCAGTCACCTTCTCAGGCACCCTCGATTCCCCTAAGTATGACACTTTCAGAGATCCGGATTGACAAATTTTGCCAGTTGCCCCTGGTCTCCATCTTCACCTTCAAGCCGCCGTCAGATAATGTATCTCCCATTGTGAGAACGCTCGCCCCGGCTGTTTTTGCGCCTGCTTTCGCTTGCACCTTCCCGATGGCCTGGCAGCCGGTGGTGCAAGTCGACTCGTATCAGGGCACCCTTTAACGATGCCGCAAGTTCTTCGAATTTAAGAGCAGGGCATCGAAACCGGCCCTCTGAGCGGCCTGTAGAGCCGTCCCTTTCCGCAGCCGTTTGATGACCGGCTTATTTCCCGGAGAGGAGCGACTCCGTAGTTTTCAGCGCCTTGGGAAAATCCGGCGAGGAGCGCGCCACGCTCTCGGAAATCGCGTTGGCCTCGTTCGCGTGCCCCGCCAGTTGCAACGCCCGCGCCAGCAACAAGTACCCGACATCAGTGGGCTGCACCGCCGATGCACGTGAGTACAGGCGAATGGCCTCCGCCAGGTCGCCATTCTCCTGCGCGATCAAGCCGAGCCCGACCATGGCTCTGGCCCGATCGGGCTCCAGTTGCAGCGCCGTCTCGAAACACTGCTTGGCCTGCATCGACTGCCCCATTCCGCGATAGGCAAATCCCAGACTGCCATAGGCGGTCGCGCGCATGCCCACGTCGCCCGCCTCACGAGCCACCATCTGGTAGCGCTCGATGGCCGCTGGCAGATTGCGGCGTCCATCCTCGTAGGCGCCAAGGTTCAGGTTGGCGGCTATGCCGTTGGGACGGATGGCGAGTGCGGCGCGGAAGTGCGCGGCGGCCTCTTCGGTTTTGCCCTGGTTGAGCAGAAAGTCTCCCAAATTATTCTGAGCGATGTAGTTGTCCTGAGTCAGCGCCACCGTGCGCCGCCAGAACGACTCCGTATCGTGCCAGTAGCCTACCTGGCGGTAGGTGAGGATTCCCAACACCAGCAGACAAGAAACCGCGGGAATGGCAAGCCATCGAACGGAAAGTCGGTAAGCCTGGGCCCAGTCGGCAACCAGCCAGGTCGACATCAGAAACAAGCCAATGAACGGGATGTAGGCGTAGCGATCGGCCATTGCCTGATAGCCCACCTGCACCAGCCCAATCATCGGCACGAAGCTGCCCAGGAACCAGAACCATCCGACGACAAGATACCGTTGATCGCGCGCGCGGATGACCAAAGCCGTTACGAGCAGCAGCAAGATTACGGCCGTGCCCACTTGCCAGGCAGGATAGAGCTTCTCGGGGTGCGGGTACATAGCCACGAGTTTCGATGGCCAGAGCGCCTTCCGCAGATAGATCACATACGAGATCACGGCAGTCTCCAGCCGCAAGAGCAGGCTGTACTGGGAAAAAGTCTGGACGGCGCCACTGGCTTTCTGCGCCGTCATCGTCACCAGCGCGCTCGCTGCGGAGAGCAGCAGGAGCGGCAACTTTTCCAATACCAGCCATCCGCTCCACGATCTGGGCACGCTCGCACCTGGCGCGGCCGGCCAGGGCACAGCCGGAGCGCCAATCCGGCCCAGCGGCCAGTAATCCAAGAGCCAGAGCAGAAATGGAAACGCAATCACCTGTGGCTTCGAGAGCAGCGCAAGGGCAAAGAAAAACGCCACTGCGGCGTATCGGCGGAGCCCAGGTCGACGCGCGTACCCGACGTAGGCATACAGCGCGAGCAGAAAAAACATCATGCTCAAAACGTTCTTCCGCTCGGCTGCCCATGCCACCGACTCGACGTTTATCGGATGAAGCGCAAACAGAGCGGCAACCATCAGGCTGCGCCCGCGGCATCCCGTGGCGCTCTGCAGCAGCAGAAAAAGAAGGACGACGTTGACCGCGTGCAGCAAGACATTCACGTAGTGGGGGCCGGCAGCATGCAGGCCGAAAAGTTGATAGTCGAGAGCGTGGGAAAGCCAGGTCAGGGGATGCCAGTTTCCCTGATTATAGGTGGTAAAAGCCCATTTCACTGTCGTCCACTTCAGGGCCGCCTTCACATGAGAGTTGGCCGTGATGTATCCATCGTCGTCGAAGTTGAGGAACCCGTTGTGAATTACGGGGTTGTAGACCACCAGCACCATGGCCGTCAACAGCAGGCACAACAGCAAGGTGCGTTGCGCCGCCGACTGAAACAGCTTGGAGGAAGCCGGGACTCCCGGTTGTTCGAGGCGTTTCGCGACCGCGGCAGTGGAAGACGAGCTCATGGATTCAACTATTCACATTCCCGGAACCAACGCGGCAGAGACGGCAGACAAAAAGAAGCCGTCGACTCCTGTGCGCGAGACCTGTTTTTACTGCTAGCGTATCAGCCGCTGAAGGCGTGCACGAAGGCTGGCTGGCACCCCACGAGCACTATAGTAATTGCAAGCGCACTACGATGCTTCGGAACTCTTAACTTGAAACGGGCCGGCATAAACCTGATGCGGAGTTGTTACTTTGGGGTGGTGGCGGGTGATTCAGAGCCGTCGTAGTCCACGCAACATCGCGTTAGAATCGTCAGCAGCAGTGGTGGAACATTGTTTTTAGGAAGCGGCCCACCTTCAGCCAACGGAGTCGCCTCCACTCATCGACATGCCAGCGTCCCGCGAAAATCGCGTCCTCGTCTTTTGTCTCCTGCTGGTCGCTGCCACTCTTGCTTTCTACAATCCCGTCGTCCGTAACCAGTTCGTTGATTTCGATGACCTGTCTTATATTCAGAAGAATAACCATGTTTTGGCTGGCGTGACCTGGGACACCGTGAAGTGGTCGTTCACGACCTTTCGCGACGGAAACTGGCATCCCTTGACCTGGTTGTCGCATGCCTTGGACTGCCAAGTCTTTCACCTCAATCCGATTGGCCACCACTACACAAATCTCCTGCTGCACGCGGCTAATGCAGTGTTGCTGTTCCTGCTGTTGCAGCGGGCCACGGGATTCACCTGGTCCAGTCTGGTGGTGGGTGCCTTGTTTGCCCTGCACCCGGTCAACGTCGAGTCGGTAGCCTGGGCCGCGGAGCGCAAGAATGTGCTCAGCATGCTGTTCTTCCTGCTCGCTCTCCATGCTTACGACCGGTACGCGCGCACGGGCGCACGGCATCTCTACCTGGCGGTAACCGTTTTATTTGCGCTGGGCCTGATGGCGAAGCCGCAGATCGTCACCCTGCCGTTTGTACTGCTGCTTTGGGACTACTGGCCGCTGCAGCGAATGGGTGCGGCGCCCGCGGCAGTGGGTCTGCCTGGGGCTCCCACCCCACGCTCTTTCGCTTATCTGCTTTGGGAAAAGTTGCCCCTCTTCGTTCTTGCCGCGGCGGATGCGGTCATCACCGTGCTGGCGCAGCGCGCCGGGGCCTCGGTACGGACGCTTGCGGAAGTTCCAATATCGGTGCGGTTGGAGAACGTCATCGTCTGCTATTTGGAGTACATAGGAAAAGCGTTTTGGCCGTCTCGGCTTGTGCCCCTGTACCCGCGTCCGGAGAATTTGTTTCCGGGCTGGCAGGTGCTGGGAGCGGCGGCGCTGCTGGTTCTGATATCCGTGCTCGTGCTGCGCTGGCGTGAGCACCGCTATTTGCTCGTAGGCTGGTTCTGGTTCCTGGGAACTTTAGTCCCGATGATCGGCATTATCACGGTGGGCGAGCAGGCGATGGCCGACCGGTACGCGTACATCCCCTTTATCGGTTTGTTTGTCGCGGTCGTTTGGACCTTGAACGCGTGGGCCCTGGGCGCCGCGGCCTCCCAGCTTCGGATCCGCCGTGCCTGGCTCGCCGCTGCCGCCGTTCTCGTGTGCTTCGTTCTGGGATGCCTCACCTATCGCCAGGTCGGCTACTGGCGCGACAATGAAACCTTGTGGCGCTATACGCTGGGTATCACTGAACGGAATTACGTAGCGCACAACCATCTCGGGCTCGCTTTAGCCAGAGAGGGCCGGCCTGACGAGGCGATCGCGCAGTTCCGCGCCGGCAAGGCATTGCACACCTTTTCGACCGACCAGCTCCTCGCCCTCGGCGATTACGAATTGCACGCCCTACATCCCCGGGAAGCGATCGAGGAAGGCAATGCGGCGCTCGGTGCTTCCGCCGATCCGAAGCTTCAGGCCGCGGCGTGGAGCGAACTTGGCCAAGCTCACCTGCAGTTGCACGAATACGATCAGGCCGCCGAGAGCTACCAGAATGCCCTGCGCCTGAATCCGGACGACGGCACGGCGCTGACTGGTTTGGCCGTGCTGGCGCTGCGTCAGGGGCAGTCCGATGCGGCGGTCGCTCAGCTCGAGCACGCGGTCAAAGTCGATCCCAACGATGTGAATGTCCTTCTCTTCGCGCAAGCTCTGCGCCGGGCCGGCCGCGCGGCGGAGGCCGACTCCGCTTGGGCGCAAGTGCAGAGGATTTCCTCGGATCCAGGCCAGGCGCAAATCGCGGCAGGACAATTCCTTTCCTTCGCCGGCCTGAAGCCATTGTAGAAAGGCAGCTCTCAGCTCTCAGATTTCAGCTCTCAGCAAAAGCTTCAATGCAGAGGGCGCAGAGACGCCGAGTGCGCGGGGAGAAGCCTTTGACTTCACTGACAGCTGACGGCTGAAAGCTGACAGCTGGCCTCTCAGCTTCGCTTCAGCAGCAAACAAGTGATGTCATCGTGCTGCGGAGTGTTTCCTACGTATCCATCCAATTCCGTCAGCAGGCTGCGCAGCAGTTCTGCTGGAGCTGAGCCCGACTCGCGATCCACCAGTCGCAGCAATGCCGCTTCGCCGTATTCTTCATCCTTCCCATCCACCGCTTCGACCACACCATCGGTAAAAATCACCAGCCAGTCGCCGCGCTCGAGGCGAGTCGTTCCCACCTGGTATGGCGAGTCCGCAAGAATCCCTACCGGGATGCCTCCCACCTCCAACCGCTCCACCGTGCCTGATTTCCTGCGCAGAATGGGAACGTTATGACCGGCGTTGATATAAACCACGTCTCCTGTCGCCGCATCCAGTTCGGCAAGAAAAGCGGTGGTGAAGCGATTTCCACCTGCGCTGTTCGAGCAGGCATAGCGATTCACGCCGGCCACCAGTTCGGCCAGCGCGACGCCGCTGGTCGACAACGTCCGCAGACTGGCCTGGAAGGTCGCCATCAGCATCGCCGCCGGAATACTTTTTCCCGCCACATCGGCCACTACAAACAGAATGCGGTCTTCGCTGGGGTCTTCGCTCGACCTCCGCCCCGGCCGCACGATCACATCGTAGTAATCGCCCGCCACCGTGTTTGCCGGACGCGTTGCATAAGCGATCTGGTATCCCGGAATCTGCAGCGGTGCGCCCGGCAGCAACCACGCCTGAATATCCTTGGCGATCTCGAGGTCGCGTTTCATCACCACCCGATCCGCCAGCTCCAGCAGCAAGACGACGAACATCAACAGCCCGCCCCAGAAATGCAAGTCCACTCCCTGGACCTCGACATGTTTGTCGCTGTTGATGTAAGTGAACCCGCCGCCAGGAAAGAACAGCAGGATCAGCGCCAGCAGCAGCAGCACGCGCCGTGCCGGGGTCAGCTTTTCCAGGATCGCCCAGAACAGCGCCTTCGCCATCTGCCAGACCCGCTTTAATCTGGACGGTTCCTCCTGCAGTTTGTCCAGCCCCGCCGAGTACAGCCGATAGCTCGACCGAGCGTCCTTTTCGAACTGCGACCAGAGTTGGTTCACAGCCAGCCCCTCGCTGACGCGATACCAGAACTTCCGGGCATTGTTCTTGACTCTGTGTGGTGGGGGAACAGTTTGCTGAGGGGACGCCATGGCGGACCTAACATTATAGGCTGGCGCTGCCTTGCTTGTGGAGCGACGGGCGTCTCGCGAGCCTGCCCTGAGCGGAGCCGAAGGGTCCGGCAGTTCGGCGGTGGGGCGGGGACGCCCGGCGCTCCACCGCAACTAAGAGCTAGACCGCCTCAAAACAATTCCATCTGCGCGACCGCCAAATGCGCTCCGCCAATGCTGCGAGCGTGCTGATCTCCAAATCCGTACTTGCGCCGCAACACCCAATTCCCGGTAAAACATTCATCACATTTTCGGAGTGAGCAAGCGCACTGACCGGCAAGCAAGTTTCCCGCGATACTGGCGGCGCCGGCGGGATGCGTCAAGACAGGCCAACGTCCCATTGCCCGACAAGGAGGAGGTTGGAGTATGGCAACCGTAAACAAACCGGACTTCTTCATCGTGGGAGCGCCAAAATCTGGCACCACTGCGCTCTATGCGTATCTGGATGGTCACCCGGACATAGGTATGTCGAAGCACAAAGAGCCCCACTTTTTCGCTCCCGATATTTTAGGCCACCAGAGACAATCAAGAACGCTGGCGCAATATTTGAGCAATTTTGATCGCGCTGGCGCAATATTTGAGCAATTTTGATCGCGCAACCGGAAAGAGCCGAATCGGGGAAGCATCGACAGGGTACTTGGCGTCGCGAAGGGCCCCTCAAGAGATTCTCGACTTCAATCCTTCTGCTCAGATCATAGTTATGCTGCGGAACCCAATCGATGTCATTCATTCATTGCATAGTATGAGGCTGTGCAACGGGGCCGAACACATCACCCGATTCGAATTGGCGGTGGATTCTCAGGAACAGCGATATTGGCAGTTAGGGCCCTTTCGGGGTGAACCCGTTCCAAGTTTGAGCTATCGCGAAATCACCAGATTCTCGGAGCAGATTCAACGATACTTCGACGCGTTCGGTAGGGAGCGGGTTCACGTCATCTTGTTCGATGATTTCGCCAAAGCTCCCGGCATTGCGTACGAGAAAGTGCTCTCATTCTTGGGACTGCGTTCGGACGGAAGGCGCAGCTTTGAGATCGTCAATGGTAACCGGCGTATGCGCCCTAAAGCAGTGCAGCGGCAGTTGCAGCGGTTGAAGCGATCCAAAGCGCTGGGGCGATTCGAACGTGCGTTTCCGACTTTGTGGCAAGAAGCGAGAGCGATTGCGGGCCGACTGAATTTTGTTTATGAGCGCCGTCCCGCCATCGAGGCCGGGTTTCGACAACGATTGGAGATGGAATATGCTCCTGAGGTCCTTAATTTGAAGAGGTTGCTCGGTCGAACGCTGGATCGGCAGTCGCCGCCAGCGTAAACCGTTGAAGCTCCGGAGGGTGACGCGCGGAGGTTCGGGTGGAAAATGTCCAAGGCACACGCTAGAGTCCAGGCCACGGTGGTCGTGCCTTGGCAGCCGGGATGCAAGTTTAATCGCTTCGTCCGCTGCCGCCTACGGATGCTCTCCCGGTTCCGGCAGCAGCCCCGGCGGCGGCGGCGGAATCGCAATATCCAGTTTGGTCACTGTCCCGAGCGATGACAAGGGCTTGTCGAATTCGCTCACGTTGCCCACTACCAGCACCGCCATCTGCTCGCGGTGGATGTATTTCGCCGCTACATGCGCGACGTCTTCCTTCGTAACTCCTTCGATCCCTTTCTGAAAGTTCTCCAGAAAATCCAGCGGATAGCCGTAAAACTCATACGCCATTTTTTCCCGCAAAACCTTCGCCGGTGAATCGAAACGGAAGACAAAAGCATTCAGAATCGAGTCCTTGGCGCGCTTGATCTCCTCATCGTCGATGGGACGCTTGGCGAGGTCGGCAATCTCCTGATCGAGTGCCTCAATGGATTCGATGGTCGTCTTGCTCTTCGTCATCACCATCAGCCGCAGCATTCCGGGATGATCCCAGCCCGCGCCCACTCCGCCGCCGACACCATAGGCGAGCCCTTTGGTGGTTCGAATGTCGTTAAACAAACGCGACGAAAATCCTCCTCCGAAAGCCTCGTTGAGCACCGAGGTTGCAAAGTAATCCGTAGTGTGGCGCGTAATGCCCACCGCCACCATTTCAACGGTGCTCTGATTCACGTCGGTCTTGTCGACCTGGTAATATCCTGGTTTTGCAGGATCAGGCTTCGCGGGTTCCGCATCGTGCGCCGGCGATCCCTTGGGCCAGGACGCGAAAGCCTCGCGCAGACGGGCTTCCATCTTCGCCGAGTCGAAGTCTCCAACTACGCCCAGGATGATGTTGTTCGGGTGAACGTACTGGCCATGCCACTCGACCAGATCCTGACGCGTGATCGCCGATACCGTTCGATATTCGGCGACTCGCGCATACGGATTGTTTGCCCCATACACCAGTATCGCCGCTTCCCGCGCCGCGATCTGCCCAGGATCGTCATTGCGCCGCGAGATGCTGTCATACATCCCCTTCTGCGCAATTTCAATTTTGTCGGCGCGAAATTCCGGATTCTTCAGCAGGTCCTCGAAGACGCGAAACACATCGGCAAAATCTTCTTTCAGACACGACCAGCTCACGCTCGTCGAGTCGATGCCTCCACCGGTCTCGACCTTGGCGGCGCGCTGCTCCAGATAATCGTCCAGTTGATCGCCAGTCTGGGACTTGGTGCCGCCGGTGCGCCACACTTCGCCGTAAATATCGATCAGCCCCGTCTTGTTCACCGGAACCGAGCGCTCGCCGCCGCGAATACGAGCGATGCCGTTAATGGTAGGCAACTCGTGGTCTTCCTGAAGAAAAACCACCATGCCATTCGGAAACACGATGCGCTTCGGCTGCGGCGGATGAAACGCCGGCAGCTTTGGAATCGCTATCTGCTGCCAGGTCTGTGTCTGAGCCCAAAGCTGCACACCAAAATTGCCGCTCAAGAAAGTAATGACGATGACGAGGACGACAGCAGAGATGGATAAGTTTGTGCGCTTCACTGTCCACCTCCTTGCGGCCCTGCGCCAGTTCCCGGCGGCCCGCCGGCAAACTCGATAATCCCCACCGTCCGGTTATCGGGCGCGAACGTCTGATTCGCAATCCGCCGTATATCCGCCTTGGTAACTTTTTCGATCCGGTCGACCGAGCGGAAAAGTTCCCGCCAGTCGTCATAGCGCGCCTGATAGAGCGCGAGCTCGGATGCCAGACCCTCATTCGATCCGAGCGAGCGGATCAGGTTGGCTTTGGCTCGCGTTTTGATCATTTTCAGCTCTTCATCCGAGATGTCTTCTTTCTTCAGCCGTTCAATCTCCACATGAATCGCGTTGCCCACTTCCTGCGGCGTGTGGCCCGGGAGCGGGGTGGCGTAAAACGCGAACAGTTGCGGATATTTATTTCCCGGATACCCGGTAAATCCCTCCGCGTCTGACGCGATCTGCTTGTCACGAACCAGCGCCCGATAGAGGCGCGAGGTTCGTCCACTCGACATCAGGTCGGCGATTGCGTCGTAGACCTGGTCATCCGGGCTGCGGTAATCGGGGCGGTGATAGCCTTCGAGATAGAGTGGCTGCGACTGCTCGTGCAGCACGACCGTGCGCTCGGAATTCTGCGCCGGCTCGGCGGTCGTCGCCGTGTCGGGCTTGGGGCGCGCCGGAATCCGCGAGAAATATTTCTCGACCACCCGCATGGCTTCCGAAGCTTTTAAGTCTCCAACCACGGCGACCACCATGTTCGAGGGCACATAGTACTTATCGAAGAACCTCTGTGCGTCGGTCGCTGAAAAAGAATTCAAGTCCGAGATCCATCCGATGGTCGGCCGGTGATAAGGGTGAGCCGCAAATGCCTCTTCCGTGAATTGCTCGAACAGCCGCCCCTCGGGATTGCTGTCCACCCGCATGCGGCGCTCTTCGATCACCACGTTGCGCTCTTTGTAAAATTGCCGCATCACGGGATGCAGAAAGCGCTCCGATTCCAGATAGGCCCACAATTCCAGCCGGTTGATGGGAAAGGAGTAGTGGTAGACAGTTTCGTCGAGATCGGTGGAGGCGTTCATGTCCTCCCCGCCTTCGCCTTCGACGATCTTGCCGAACTCGTTGCTGTAAGGCGCGGAGAACTTGTCGGCAGCCGCCATCGCGTCCCGCCAGCCTTGTTCGAGTTGCTTGAGCTTCTTCTCGTCGCGGTCCACCGGCTTGTCGCGCTCGGCGATGTAGGCGGCATAAGCCTCTTCAACTTTCGCCAGCGCGACTTTCTCGTCCGCATAGTCGCGCGTCCCAATCGTGTCCGTTCCCTTGAAGGCCATGTGCTCGAACATGTGCGCGAGGCCCGTCTTATCCATGGGATCCTGCACCGAGCCCGCGTCCACGTGCGTGAAGAACGAAAACACCGGCGCCTCCGGCCGCTCGCAGATGATGACAGTGAGCCCGTTGGCCAGCTTCTTCACAGTGGTGCGCTTCTCGAAAGAAGCCAGATCCTGCGCCAGAGCAAGCGAGCAGAGCACGAAACAAACAACAATTGTTTGTATAGCAGTTAAGCGGGATTTCATTCAGCCTCCACGACAAACACCAAAAATTCGAAGTTACGTGGAGGCAGGGAAGATTGTCAAACGGCGGCCTGCGCGCTTGGTTGCGCGCCAACTATACTGAAGCCGTTTGAAGTCGTAGCCGCGCCATGTCCACACCCACCATCGTCGAAGTCGAGGGCCGCAAACTCAAGCTCACGAATCTGGACAAGGTCCTCTATCCCGCCACCGGTTTCACCAAGGGGCAGGTGGTGGATTTCTATGTCCGCATTGCGCCCGTGCTGGTGCCGCATCTCGCCGGTCGGCCGCTCACCATGAAGCGCTATCCGGAAGGCGTAGGCGACGATCGGGAATATTTCTTCGAAAAGAACGCGCCCATGCATCGGCCCGACTGGGTGAAGACCGCGCCCATATGGAGCGAGAGCAACCACCGTACCATCCATTTCATCCTCGTCAACGATTTGCCCACGCTGGTGTGGATCGCGAACCTGGCGTCGATTGAACTGCACCCTTCGCTCTCATTGGCCGCCGACATTCGGACGCCGACCGCGATTGTTTTTGATCTTGACCCTGGACCTCCGGCGAACATTGTGCAGTGCGCGCAGGTTGGCCTCTGGGTGCGCGAGATTTTCGATCACTTCGGGCTGCAAAGCTTCCCAAAAACCTCCGGCTCGAAGGGATTGCAGATCTATATCCCGCTGCATACGAAAACCAGTTACGAGCAGACGAAGTCTTTTGCCCACGCCGTGGCGCGTCTGCTCGAGCAGGAGCATCCCGAACTGGTGGTCTCGGATATGAAGAAGGCTGTGCGCACTAATAAGGTATTCGTCGACTGGAGCCAGAACGACGAGCACAAGACGACGATCTCGGTGTACTCTCTGCGCGCGCGCGAGCATCCGACGGTGTCGACGCCGGTTGCCTGGGACGAAGTCGAGCAGGCGCTGAAGAAAAAAGATGCGGGCCGACTGGTGTTCGAGGCGAAAGACGTGCTCGCGCGCGTGGAGAAGATGGGCGACCTCTTCGAGCCCGTACTGAAACTGAAGCAGAAGCTGCCGCAGTTGGCCGGAGTGTCTGCCGCATCCGAAAAAGAAGAGGACGAAGCCATCAACAGCGTGGCCCAAGCCGAAGCGCGGCCGCGTCCAGAGAGGACGCCGAAGAGGAAGACGAAGACGAAAGCGAAGCCATCCGCGGAAGAGCGTCGCAAGTTATAATTCCGGCTTGCGCTTGACTGAGCCAGGCGCTAACTAGACCACATGGCGCATCTCTACGTTGGCACCTCCGGATGGGCTTATCCGACATGGAAGCCCGCTTTCTATCCGGAAAAACTCGCGCAGAAAAAATTTCTAAACTTCTACGCATCGAAATTGAATGCCGTCGAAGTCAACTACACCTTTCGCCAGTTGGTCAGGGAGACGACCGTCCAGAACTGGATCGCCGAGACGCCCGGGCATTTTCGCTTCACCATCAAAGCGCACCAGGTAATAACCCACATCAAGCGCCTGAAGAGCGCGGAAGAATTCCTGCAGCGCTTTCTCGGAACGCTGGAGGCCTTAGAGCGCGCCGGACGCCTGGGCCCGTTGCTCTTTCAGTTGCCGCCGAATTTCAAAGCGGATCAGGCGGTGCTTTCCGAGTTCCTGAAAAGCTTGCCGCGAAGTGTGCGCACGGCGTTCGAGTTCCGCCACGAATCGTGGTTGAGCGAGCCAACGTGGGCCACGCTGCGCGAGCGGAACATCGCGCTCTGTGTGGCCGAAACCGAAGAGCGCGACACTCCCGACGTAGTCACCGCCGATTTCGCTTACTACCGTTACCGCAAACCCAGCTATACCGCCGAAGAACGACAGGCGATGGGCGCCCGCATCCATGAGCATCTCGCCGCGGGCCGCGATGTCTTCGCCTACTTCAAGCATGAAGAGACGCCCGAGGGCGCGCTGTATGCGGTGGATTTGCTGCGACCGGGGGCGACGCGAAGGGATAGAACCGATCTGGCGATCTCATAAATGTTTTCGGAGGACCGTCGCTCAAAGCCAGCACTATCCGAGCGCATCCTGTTCGTTACTTCTCGGGTTCCGCCTGACATCCCATACTCGTCTCATGGCCTCGGACGCCAACGCGCGGACGCTCTCTGCTTTTCTCGACTACCTGCGGGTCGAGCGCGGGTCGGCGAAGTTGACGATTGCCGCTTACACCAGCGACCTGGCGCAGTTCGCGGAGTTTCTGGAGAAACGGCGCGTCCTTCTGAGCGGAGCGCGGCGGGAAGACGTGCGTGAATACATTCAGGAATTATTTTCTAATTCGCTCGACGGGCGTTCGGTGGGACGAAAGCTTTCGGCCATCCGGCATCTTTACCGGCATTTGCTGCTCGATGGAAAGATCGACAAGGATCCGACTCTGAACATCGACTCGCCGAAGCAGTGGAAGGTGTTGCCCAAGGCGCTGAGCCGCGACGAAGTCGGAGCCATGCTGGCCGGAACGCCTCCTCTCAATGAAACGCTGTGCGGTCGTGCTCTCGCGCTCCGCGATCATGCCATTATCGAGCTTCTTTATGCGGGGGGCGTGCGCGTTTCCGAAGTTGCCGACGCGCGTCTCGAAGACCTGAAGCTGGAAATGGGATACATCCTGGTGCGCGGCAAGGGCGACAAAGAGCGCATGGTTCCGCTCGGAGTGCCGGCCCAGCAAGCATTACAGCAATATCTGAAAAACGGCAGGGAAGTGATCGCCAAGAAAAAAAGTTCGCCGCTCTTGTTCCTCGGCACGGCAGGCCGGCGCCTGACGCGTCAGCGCGTCTGGCAATTGGTGGGAAAAGCGGGTCTCGCTTCGGGACTTGCTTCAGGACGCCGCGCCAGTCCGCACATGCTGCGGCACTCCTGTGCGACGCACATGGTGGAGAATGGAGCCGACCTGCGTACGGTGCAGACCATCCTCGGCCACGCCGACATTTCGACCACGCAGATTTATACGCACGTTGCTCTCGACCGGCTGAAGAGCGTGTACGCGAAGCATCATCCGCGGGCGAAAGCGAGGAACAATTTGTAATTGGTAATTTGAAGTTGGTAATTTGAAACCAAACCGGTGCGATACTTGCGTTTCGGCCTTGACCAGATTTTCAAATTACAAATTTCAAATCACCAATTACACATTTCTTCTCATGAGCATGGCTGCCAACAACTCGCGCACCATCGTCGAACGCGCCACCGACGACTTCCTGCGCCACTTGCGGGAGCGCAATGCCTCGGCGCACACCATCAAGGCTTACACCGGAGATCTCGACAACTTTGCCGCCTATGCTGGCTCGCGCGCCTGGAAGACGATCGACCATATCGCGATCCGCGGCTTCCTCTCGCATCTGTACGACAAAGGATTGAGCAAGACTTCCGTCGCTCGCGCACTGGCCGCGGTGCGGTCGCTTTATCGCTGGCTGGCGCAGGAAGGCGTGGTCGAGCAGAATCCGGCGAAGCTGGTTTCCACGCCGCGCCTGCCGAAGAAGCTGCCGCGCGTTCCGACGATCGAGGAAATGAATTTTGTGCTCGACGGCAAAATGCCGGAGGTGGCATCGTTCCCCGAGCGCGATCGGCTGATGTTCGAACTGCTCTACGGCTGCGGCATTCGCAACTCGGAACTGGTGGGCATCAATCTCGATGACATCAGCCTAAGCGATGAGGCGATTCTGATTCGCGGCAAAGGGAAGAAGGAGCGGTACGTCCCGTTCGGAGGGTCGGCGCTTGCGGCGCTTGCGGTTTACCTGCCGTGGCGGCAGCAACTGCTCGCGACTTTGAGATGCACGCCGAAGAACACAATCTCCGCGAAAGGCAGTCCCGCGAAAAGCACGCCCGTGAAAGGCATGCCCGCGCTGCTCGTCAACCAGCGTGGCGGGCGGCTTACCACGCGCAGCGTGGGGCGCATCGTCAAGCGCATCGCGGTTGCCAAGGGACTGTCGCCGGAGGTTCATCCGCATACTCTGCGTCACGCTTTCGGCACACACATGCTGGAAGAGGGAGCGGACCTGCGCGCCATCCAGGAACTGCTCGGGCATGAGCGGCTGGCGACCACACAACGCTACACGCAGCTTTCGGTCAAGCACATGATGGACGTTTACGATCAAACTCACCCGCGCGCGAAGTGACGGGCGCACACAGGAGACGCGGCAAGCCGCGTCTCTACGGGTAGCCACGCCTTGCTGGCAACCGCTCGAAGGTGACCGATTTCCTTGCGTGTTACTGCCCTGGCGTGAGATAGTAGCCCGTTTCGACCTTCGACCAGCTAACGGTGTCATGATTCGTCTTCTTCCGCGCGAAACCAAGTTTTTCGATTTGTTTGCCGAGCTTTCCACATGCATGAGCGAGGGTGCGCGCTTGTTGCACAGCATTCTGGAAGATCCCCGCGACCTGGAAGCCCGCGTCGATCAGATGCAAGCCATAGAACATCGCGGCGACAAGGCGATCCACGCCATCATGACCAAGCTGAACCAGAGTTTCATTACGCCTTTCGACCGCGAAGACATTCATCATCTGGCGTCGTCGCTCGACGACGTNNGTGATGCAGCACTGCGACGAAGTTAACCGGCTCGAGGACGTTGCCGATCAAATCAGCCGCAAGGCCATTGGAGAACTGTTCGAACACGAGAAAGATCCCATCCAACTGATCAAGATGAAAGAACTCTATGAAGTGCTCGAAATGGCAACCGACAAGGCCGAAGATGCGGCCAACGTATTGGAAGCGATCGTGCTGAAGAGCGCATAGATGGGGAGATGCGACGCCTGCCCCTAAAGGGGCGTCTTTTTCGGAGGATTTGCGGTATCGCTGAAGCGATACCCTGATACGAAACGTGGTTTTGCCGCGGCTTGGATCGTCCCTCCGGGACTTGATTCATTTCTTCCACTTTCCCCAGCGCTGAAGCGCTGG